>CAYVLT010000006.1:0-46621 GCA_964452405.1 uncultured Ferruginibacter sp. | reverse complement strand
TCAATTGCCCAGCGTGCATGCTGGCTCGTCATTCCTAACCGGTCCTGCAACTGCAGGCTGTTCACTTTTATCACCATCCCGTCAATTTCGTATGGCAGGCTATCTCTTTGATGTTCGAAAGCAGCTACCTGCCTGATCACTTCATCAATACCCTGCACCACTTTCATTTCTTTTTCAGGACTCCTGAACCCGAGCTGCCAAAGCATTTCAAGCATACCGCTGTGTGTATCGGGCTGAGAGGCCGGATGGCGGGTTGTTTCGCCAGCGGAGATATAACTTACATGATAAAGAAAAGCTTCCAGGTTTCTTTTAGCTACTTCTGCGCTGTCTTTAATACGTAATGTGCCTGCGGCCGCATTCCTGGGATTTGCCAACGGGGGCAGTCCTTCTTCCATGAGGCGCTGGTTATAGGCGGCGAAGTTTTTTTTGTTGATCAGCACTTCACCCCTGATTTCAATTTGCTCAATGCCATAATCACTGAACTTAGCCGAGAGAGGAACCGACCGTATCTTTTTTGTATTGATTGTTATTTCATCACCTGTTACACCATCACCGCGGGTGGCAGCCCTGGTGAGCAAATTATTTTCATATACCAGTGAAATACTGGCGCCGTCAAATTTCGGCTCCACGCAATATTCCACCACCGCTAAGCCCGAGAGTTCGCGGGCTTTACGATCCCAGTCGAGCAGATCATCGGCGTTATAGCTGTTCTCAAGGGAGAGCATCGGCACCAGGTGCTCCACTTTGGGAAAGTCTTTTACCAAACCACTGCCCACCCGCTGCGTGGGAGAATCGGGCGTAATCAGGGAAGGGTTTTCTTTCTCCGCTTTTTCGAGCAGCTTATATAAATGGTCGTATTCAAAATCACTGATCAGCGGGTCGCTTTGTACATAATAACGGTATTCATGAAACCATAGCAGTTGGCGCAGCACCGTGATGTGTTCCACTGCCTCCTGGTGAATGTTTCCGCTGTTAAGCCTGTTGAGCCATTCAGTGGTAGTGGCTTGCAATTGTTTTGTTTGTTGCTGATCGTACATGTAAAATGAATTGCGCCAAAGTTAAAAATTATGAATGCAGATTTGCACTATTTTTATAAAAACCACTTGGGATGAAAGTTTCAGCCAGGCCGCTTCTTCTGATAATGTCTTTGCTGTTGTTGGCATGTAACAGCCGCAAAAAAATAAATATGCTGGTACACCACGCCGTTATATATACTGCCGACAAAGGATTTACCATACAGGAAGCAATGGCAATTGATGATGGAAAGATCATTGCGGTGGGCAGCAATGAGCAGTTGTTGCAACGCTATGCGGCAACCACCACCATCGATGCAAAGGGTGATTTCATCTACCCGGGCTTTATTGATGCACACTGTCATTTTACCGGGTATGCCACGGATATGTGGAAATGTGATCTTACCGGCACCCGCTCTTTTGAAGAGGTAATTGGTAAGATAAAGGAGTACGCAGCAACAGCAACCACGAGCTGGTTGTATGGCCGGGGTTGGGATCAGAATGATTGGCCCGAAAAAAAATTCCCCACGCGGCAACAACTTGATGCATTGTTTGGTGAACGGCCGGTGTTCCTGAAACGGATCGACGGGCATGCAGCCCTTGTGAACCTGGCTGCCCTCCGGTTGGCGGGTATCGATGCAACAACAAAGGTAGCCGGTGGCAGTATCGAATTGCAGAACGGTGTACCAACAGGTTTACTTATCGACAATGCAATGGACCTGGTGGAGAAAAAAATCCCTTTGATCACCGATGCACTTGCTGTAAAATACCTGGTGCAGGCGCAGGACAGTTGCTTCCAATTCGGACTAACCGGCGTGCATGATTGCGGCGTTAGCGAACACACTATTCAACTGGTGGATGGTGCACAGCGGGAAGGGAAGTTGACAATGAAAATATTTGCGTTGCTGAGCGACAGCGTGCAGTATTACGATCGCTGGTTAAAAAAGGGAGTGTATAAAACACCATCCCTGCACGTGGGTGGATTTAAATTATATGCCGATGGAGCATTGGGATCAAGGGGTGCCTGCCTGCTGCAGCCCTATTCGGATAAAAAAGATTGGTATGGCTTTTTATTAAGTGACACCAGTCACTTTGCTTCGGTGGCGAGGATGCTGGTAAACAGCAACTTTCAATTATGCACCCATGCGATTGGTGACAGTGGCAACCGGGTGATATTAAAATTATATGCAGAAGTGCTCAAGGGAAAAAATGATAAACGCTGGAGAGTGGAACATGCCCAGGTGGTGAGCGATGCAGATATTGCGATGTTTCAACAATATACCATCATTCCCAGCGTGCAACCAACCCATGCAACCAGCGATATGTATTGGGCCGAAGAAAGATTGGGATCACAAAGAATACATACCGCTTATGCATATAAAAAATTACTGGATGAAAATGGTTGGATCATCCTGGGTACGGATTTCCCGGTAGAGTCTATCAACCCATTCAAAACTTTTTATGCAGCGGTGGAAAGAAAAGACAGTAACGGGTACCCGGCGGGAGGGTTTCAAATGACCAATGCTTTAACAAGAAAGGAAGCCTTGATGGGTATGACAGCCTGGGCCGCCCGGGGTGCATTTGAAGAAGATGAAAAGGGAAGTCTTGAACCAGGCAAGGCGGCCGACTTTTTTATTGCTGACCGCAACCTGCTTACCTGCCCTTCGGCCGATATTCTTTCAACGCAGGTACAGGCAACATTTGTTAATGGTAAAAAGGTTTTCAGCAGATAAATTCAACATTTTTTGCCAGTTCGGAGAGAATGTGTTTAATTTACACATTAAATTGCCTGTCAAATGAAGAAAGTCTTACTCTCTGCAAGCATTTTACTGTTTGTTATTTCCGCAGCATCGGCACAATTACTTACCTGGTCTCCCCAGTTTCCCGCCGATAATTCCACGATAGTTGTAACGGTAGATGGCACCAAGGGCAACCAGGGTCTGCTGAATTATACCGGTACCGTATACATGCATTTAGGCGTGATCACCAATCTCAGTACTGCTCCGAACGACTGGCGTTATGTGCCCACCACCTGGGGAAGCACCACAGCGCCCGCCGCCACTTCGCTGGGAAACAATAAATGGTCTTTTACCATTACTAACCCAAGGGCTTATTTTAATTCAGCCGCAGGAGGCGTTCCGGCTGGCGAAACCATATTAAAAGTGGCACTGTTATTCCGCGATGCGGCCGGCACCAAGGTGCAGAAGAATACCGACAACAGCGATATGTATGTGCCGATTTATCCTGCAGGTACCAACAGTGTTGTATTTACACAGCCGGCAATTGTTCCTAACTATTTCATGACAAATGAAGCGGTTTCAGCCACACTCAACCAGGCGGTTCCGGTTACAGCTGTGGCTTCCACCAGTGCCGGCAGCCTTAAAATGTATTTCAATGGTACGCAGATTTCCGGTCCGGTAACCGGAACCAATACCATCACAGGCAGCGGAACGGTTACGCAGGCAGGCACCCAGCAATTTGTAGCTGAGCTTACCGTTGGCGCTAATACCTACAAAGACACGGTTCAATTTTACGTAGCCCCGGTAAACACCATACTCGACTTACCGGCAGGTGTGCAGGAAGGAATAAATTACTGGCCCGGTTGTGATTCTGTAACATTGGTTTTATATGCACCCAACAAACAAAACGTGGTGGTGATCGGCGATTTTCAGTCGGATACCTGGCAACCAAAGGCCAACTACCAGATGAATAAAACATCCGATGGAAATTACTACTGGCTTACACTCCATGGGCTTACCCCAGGCCAGGAATATTCGTTCCAGTACCTGGTTGACAACAGCATTTATATAGCAGATCCCTATTCTGAAAAAATACTCGATCCCTGGAACGACCAGTATATACCTGCTGCCACTTACCCGGGCCTTAAAAGTTACCCGGTTGATCCCCATGTTTCTGCCGGGGTAAACGCTTACGTTAGTGTGTTGCAAACCTGCCAGCAGGCTTATAACTGGAAGGTGACCAATTTCAGCAAACCGGATAAAAAGAACCTGGTGATCTATGAACTATTGGTAAGGGATTTTGGTGCGGCTAAAAACTACCAGATGCTCATTGATACCATCGCCTATCTTAAAAATCTTGGTATCAATGCCATTGAACTGATGCCGGTGAACGAATTCAGCGGCAACGAGAGCTGGGGTTATAACCCAACTTTTTATTGTGCGCTCGATAAAGCCTATGGCACTAAAAATAAATTCAAGGAATTCATAGACCTCTGTCACGAGAACGGCATTGCCGTAATACTCGATGTGGTGTACAATCACCTGGATGCCTACTATGCACCGGAAGGCCGCCTGTATTGGGATGCAGCCAATGGACGCCCCGCAGCAGGCAACCCCTGGTTAAACCAGACTGCTCCCCATCCCTACGGTGTTTTTGAAGACCTCAATCACACTTCCACCGCCACCCAATACTGGGTAAAACGTGCAATGGATTACTGGATCAGTGAATACAAAGTGGATGGATACCGGCTTGATCTTGCCAAAGGATTTACCCAAACAGTCACCAATACCACCACAGTTGAAAATTTTGATGGCAGCAGGGTTTCGAACCTGTACCGCTATTATGATTATATCGTTCCCAAATATCCCGGCACTTATATGATCCTTGAGTTTTTAGGACAGCAGCGGATGGAAGAGCAGTTTTATGCCGGTCATGGTTTCCTGCTTTGGGCGAAATGCAACGATCCTTACAACCAGTCCACAATGGGCTTTGCAGCCAATTCTGATTTTTCAAAGGTAATGTATAACAGCAGCCAGACATCCTTCAGTTCGGCTGCAGCGGTGGGGTATATTCAAAGTCATGATGAAGAAAGGTCGATGTTTAAAAACCTTACCTATGGTAACAGTTCCGGCGGATATAACGTGAAGGATACTGCCACTGCATTAAAACGGGAGGCGGCCGCTGCGGCAGTTTTTGTTACCACTCCCGGTCCGAAAATGATGTGGCAATTCCAGGAGCGGGGCTATGAAGTTTCCATCGGGTATGGAGGTTCTAACGTGTCGAACAAGCCGCCGCAATGGGAAAAGTTTGCTGAGCAGCGTCGAAAGGACCTGTATGATGTGTACGCAAAATTGATCAGCCTGCGCCTGTCAAATGCCGATCTGTTCAACAGCACCACTTTCAACTATGATTTTTATGATAATAACGGCCTGGTAAAAAAATACCAGATCACAGACAATGCGGCCAACGGGCTTAAGTTGAATATTGTAGCCAACCTGGATGTGGTGGCACAAACCCGTACACTCACATTTCAAACTGCCGGTAACTGGTACAATTACCTGAGTAATGGAACCGGCTCGGGAATAAACGGGGCCACCAACAGCAGTTTCAACCTTGGCAGTACTAGCCAGAGCATTACCCTGCAACCGGGCGAATTCCATGTGTTCCTGTATCATCCTGCAACGGTATATGTATTTAATGGCAGTGGTAACTGGAGCGATGCTGCCAACTGGACGTACAATACGGTGCCTCCTGCTGTATTGCCCAGCGGATCTGAAATATTCATTAACCCCCGCACCAATGGCCAATGTGTTGTAAATATTAATCAAACCATTTCACAGGGCGCTAAAATCACGGTGATGGCGGGCAAGAAAATTCTGATACCACTCAATCTTTCAGTACAATAATAAAGGCTTAAGATGCTAACCTCAGAACAGCTTACACAGCAGCAGGCAATTAAAACACTGCAGGCGATCCAAACAGAAGTGGAGAGTACCAACAGGATTGCGCTGTCGGTTGACTGTGTGATTTTTGGATTTGATGAAAACAAACTCAAGGTACTGCTGATAAAAAGTGATCTTAAAAAATACATTGGCAAATGGTCATTACTGGGCGATCTTGTATTTCCCAACGAAGACCTGGATGCAGCAGCCTACCGCATACTGAAGCAACGGACCGGCCTTAGTGATGTGTTCCTGGAGCAGGTACATACATTCGGCAAAGTATCGCGCCACCCCGCCGGCAGAGTGGTTACGGTAGCCTACTACTCATTGATCAATGTACAACACCACAAACTGAATATTCTTGACAACGAATTGCACTGGCACGATGTGAAGAGCATCAATAATATGGCCTTTGATCACCAGGATATTTTTGACACCTGTTTACGCCAGTTACAAAAAAGGGTACAGGAACATCCATTGGGCTTTAACCTGCTTCCGAGGAAATTCTCACTCAGGGAACTGCAGAATCTGTACGAAGCCATCCTGGATTTTAAAATGGACAGGAGAAACTTCAGGAAGAAATTCTTTTCGATGGATTTCCTGATCGACCTGGACGAGATGGAACAGGATGTGCCGCACAGACCGGGGAAATTGTACCGGTTCAATTTTGAGAAATACGAGAAAAAGAAAAAGAAGTTCATTGGCATTGATTTTTAGCGTCGGCAAGGATAAAAAAATCGGTTGCAGCGAAAGGAAATGTTTTATTGTCTTTTTATGCCGAACGGTAAAATCACTTTGTAGAATTAATCAATAACTAAAACAGAAAAGTTTAACAATACTTTTCCATGTTTAAAAAAATGTCTATAATTGTGTAAAATTTACACATTCTCATAACAACCCACATTTTAACTTATGGTTGATTATGAAATACTGATAATAACGAAATGCTTGCTTATGACGAAACGGAGAACTGCTTCTCCTGCTGACGCCAATCATCCACATTTCTTTTCCTGTTAGTATTTCGACGCCATCAAAAATTATGCAGATGAAAAAGAGTATGAAAGCAGTTGTAAGAAGACTGTCGGAATCGATTGCGTTAACGATTGCACTCGTTCTTATGAGTGCGGTTGGTGTAGCGCAAACCGTTGTTACCGGAAAGGTAACCGGTTCAAAAGACGGTGCAGCCCTTGCCGGCGTTACTGTTACCGTTAAAGGAACCAAGGTATCCACTCAAACAGCCAGCGATGGCACCTTCAAGATCACTGTGCCGCAAAATTCCAACACGCTGGTGTTCACTTCGGTGGGCTATGCCAGCCAGGACGCAGTTGTAAGTGGCTCCGTGGTGAATGTAAGTCTTGCTGAAAACACCCAGCAACTTACCGACGTGGTGGTGGTGGCTTATGGAACCAGGAAGAAAACAGATTTGACCGGCGCAGTTACACAGGTAAATGCAAAAGACTTTCAAAAAGGCAATAACAACTCTGCCGAGCAATTACTGCAAGGTAAAGTGGCGGGGTTGCAGGTAACTTCCGGCGGTGGTTCCGCAGGAGGTGGCAGCCGTATTCGTATTCGTGGTGGTGCTTCGCTGAATGCAAGCAACGATCCATTGATCGTGATTGATGGGGTGCCGGTTGAAAGCAACGGTATCAGTGGTAATGGCAACCTGCTCAATACCATCAACCCGAACGATATTGAATCGATGTCTGTGTTGAAAGATGCATCTGCAACGGCTTTATACGGTTCAAGGGCCAGCAATGGTGTGATCATTGTCACCACTAAAAAAGGCACGAAAGGCAGACTCAAACTCAATTACAGCAGCCAGTTCAACCTGGGTAAGATCGCCAAAACGGTAGATGTGCTTACCGGCGACCAGGTTCGGGATATTATTAATACTGACGCAGCAAAATCTGGAATCAATACATACAAGGATTTGCTCGGCACTGCCAACACTGATTGGCAAAAACTGATTTACCAGGATGCAAAAGGTTGGGATAACAATATCAGCGCCAGCGGTGCAATCGGCGGAGTATTACCATTCAGGCTTTCTGTTGGCTACCTGAATCAACAGGGTATTTTAAGAACAGATAAATTCGACAGGTGGACAGGTGCATTAAACCTTTCTCCTAAATTATTTGATGACCACCTTTCTGTTAATGTAAACCTTAAACTTAGCCAAACCAAGAATCGCTTTGCCGATGGAGGAGCTGTAGGTGCAGCCGCATCATTCGATCCAACCCAGAATGTAACAAGCACGAATAAATACGGTGGCTACTACGAATGGTTGCAAAGTGATGGAATGCCGATTGGTACAAACGGTGGATCCTCTCAGCCCAACCCGCTTTCTTTGTTATACTTCAGGGATAACAGGTCTGTAGTAAATCGTTTCCTCGGTAACGTTAGTCTCGACTATAAATTACATTTCTTCCCCGACCTGCATGTACTGGTTAACCTCGCACACGATCACGCATTTGGTAAAGGTGACGATATCCGCGACACCAACCTGGTTACACAGGTGCAGGCAACCTATAAAGGACGGTTCACGCACTACGCACAATACAAAGACAATAGTTTGATCGAAACTTCTTTGTTCTATAACAAAGACATTAAATCAATCAACACGCAGGTGGATGTGTTGGTAGGGCATACTTACCAGGATTTCACCACCTTTGTACTGAATTATCCTGACTACGCTTACGGCGGTTTCCTGATTCCCGGTACTACTCCAACCTTTGCCACCGATAAACCGCAAAACAGGCTGGAATCTTACCTCGGAAGAATGAACCTTACCATAAATGATAAATACCTCTTAACAGCTTCATTGCGCCGGGATGCCAGCTCAAAATTTGCGAAAGCAAACAGGGTGGGTTATTTCCCTGCATTCGCTGCCGCCTGGAAGCTGAGAGAGGAATTGTTCAGGAATTCAAAAACTGTAAGTGAATTTAAACTCAGGGCCGGCTGGGGAATTACCGGACAGCAGGATGGTATCGGCCTATATAATTACCTGCCTGTGTATTCACAAAGTAATGAAGCTGCCCAATACCAGTTTGGTAATACTTTCTATGGTTTCCTCCGTCCTGGTTCTTACGATCCAAACTTAAAATGGGAAACCACTACCACTCAAAACATCGGCCTTGATTTCGGATTCCTGGGTAACCGTATCACCGGTTCAGTGGAAGTGTATAAGAAAAAGACCAAAGACCTCTTGAGTACTGTACCAGTGGCGGCCGGCGGAAACTTTGATATCCAATTACTCACCAACGTTGGTAACGTGGAAAACAAAGGTGTTGAATTCACTTTAAATACCGTTCCTGTTAAAAGAGGAAAATTAAGGTGGGATTTCGGGTTCAATGTAACCTACAACAATAGCAAGATCACTAACCTGTTAAAAAATCCTGATCCAAATTTCAAAGGCATTGAAGTGGGTGGTATTTCAGGTGGTACCGGTAATAACCTCGAAAGGCATGTGGTTGGATATTCTCCTTACACCTTCTTTGTGTACAAACAGGTGTATGATAATACCACCGGTAAACCGATCGAAGGTTTGTATGAAGATCTTAACCGTGATGGTTTGATCAACGAAAGCGACAGGTATCTCTATAAAAAGCCAGCTCCTGATATGCTGTACGGAATTAACACACAGGTAGCATATGGTCCGTTCACCCTTGGTTTGGCAGCACATGGTTCCATCGGTAACTATGCTTATAACAATTATTTCTCCGGTGCTGGTGTTTTAAGAGCAGTGAAAAATCCGCTGAACTTTATCAGCAATGTTTCCACCAACTACCTCGAAACGCAATTCACAAATAACCAGTTCTTATCAGATTACTACATAGAAAATGCATCTTATTTCAGGCTTGACAATATCAACCTGGGTTACAATGTAGGCAAGGTGTTCAATAACAAGACCAGCCTGCGTATTGCAGCCAGCGTGCAGAATGTTTTTGTAGTTACCAAATACAAAGGACTTGATCCTGAAATTTCAAGTAACGAACAGATCGATAACAACATCTACCCACGCCCAAGGGTGTATTCACTTGGCTTTAATTTAGATTTCTAATTTTTTAAAAAGTAGTTTTTATGAAAAATAAAATATTAAAATATTCATCTTACGCACTCCTTGTGATGTTTATTGCAAGTTCCTGTGCGAAAAAGCTGGATCTGTACCCGCAGAATGATCTTACGCCGGAAAAAGCTTACTCCACTGCGGCAGGATACAAGAGTGTGCTGGCAAAAATTTACGGTACACTGGCAACTTCCGGTAACACGGGTCCTGCAGGATCGGCAGATATCAGTGGTGGATTGGACGAAGGTTCACAGATCGCTTTCATCCGTATGTTCTTCAACTGCGAAGAACTGCCTACAGATGAAGCAGTGGTTGCCTGGAACGACCAGACCATCAAAGATTTTCATAACATGAAATGGAATGCCGGCGATCCTTTCTTAAAAGGTATCTATGCAAGGCCAATCTACAATGTAACCCTTATCAATGAATACCTCAGGGAAAGCACTGATGCTAAACTGGCAGAAAGAGGAATCACCGGGGCGGAAGCTAACGACATCCGGGAATCAGTGGCTGAAGTGCGTTTCTTACGTGCCTTCAACTACTGGGTGATGCTCGACCTGTTTGGTAAATCAACCTTCATTACCGAAGCGGATGAGATCGGGTCTGCATTACCAAAAGAAATTTCACGTACAGAACTTTTTGCTTATATCGAATCAGAATTAAAAGCCATCGAATCAGAACTGGCGCCGGTTAAAACCATCGAGTATGGACGTGTTGACCAGGGCGCTGCCTGGGCTTTACTGGCCCGTTTGTACCTGAATGCTGAAGTATACATTGGTACTCCGAAATACAGTGAAGCCATCACCTACGCATCAAAAGTGATTAACGGTGGATACAGCCTTTACCCCGGTTATCCAAGGGTATTCATGGCTGACAATGACAAGGCAAAAGACGAATTTATTTATGCGATCAACTGTGATGGTTTAAGAACTACCGGTTACGGCAACACCACATTCTTTGTACACTGTGCATCTGGTGATGATCACAATGATTATGGAGTGGGTGGCGGATGGAATGGCTATCGTGCCACTTCTGCACTCGTAAATTTATTTGAAGACAGAACAGGTGCAACCGATCACAGGGCTTTGTTCACCACTTCTGTGTACGGAACCAGCGATGCCCAGTTAAGAATCACGGATGTGAGCGATTTTAACAGCGGTCCGCATGTAAAAAAATACATCAATATCCGTTCTGACGGTGGTGCTGTTTCTGATCCTGCACAAACATTTGCTGATGTTGATTTCCCTGTGTTCAGGTTATCTGAAATGTACCTTATTTATGCTGAAGCTGTATTGCGTGGCGGCACAGGAGGTGATATCACCACAGCGGTTAGCTATATTAACAAGATCAGGGAGCGTGCTTATGGTACAACGGCACAGGGCCAGATATCAGCCGGCGACCTCACACTGCAATTCATTTTAGATGAAAGAGGAAGGGAATTGTACTGGGAAGGTCATCGTCGTACCGACCTCATCAGGTATGGCCTGCTGACTACCGGTACTTACCTGTGGCCCTGGAAAGGTGGCGTTGCTTCAGGCACCGCGGTTGACAGCAAGTATAACCTGTTTGCAATACCGTCTTCAAATATTGTGGCAAATCCTAACCTCACCCAAAACACCGGGTATTAATAAAAAGCAAATAAAATTATTGGTATGAAAAATTTAATAAAAGCCCTTTTAGGCATTTCCCTGGTTGCAGTGTTTGCTGTTTCCTGCAAAAAGGACGAAAACAAAGTTTATTATGAAGGGGGTACCGATCCGGTATTGTCGGCTTCTTCCACGGCTGATATGGTATTGGACAGTACAGGTTCATCAACAAAAACTGCGATCGTATTCAACTGGACCAACCCGGAATACAGATTTAATACCGGTATCAGCTCACAGGATGTAACCTATATCCTGCAGATAGACACCACCGGATCCAATTTCACAAACCCGGATATACAGGAGGCATCTATCTCGAAAGATCTCCGCTATGCGCCAACTGTAAAAGAGTTCAACGCGTTTTTCAATAAAATGGGCTTGAGATATGGTATTGCTCACAATATCGAGTTCAGGATCAAAGCCACACTCGCCAACGGTTTGGCAGTGCCATTGTATTCAAATGTTATTAAAATCGTGGTAACGCCTTACCTAGATGTGGCAGTTCCCATTCCTTTCGACGGCACATTGTGGGCCATTGGTAATGCATTTGCTGCAGGATGGGACAACCCGATGTCGTCTGCAAATAACAGCATCCAGAAATTTACCCAGGTATCGGAAACACTGTATACCCTGAATGTGAACTTTGTGGGAGGAGGAACTTATAAAGTGATACAACGCCAGGGAGACTGGGATCTGCAATACAGGCCAAAATATGATGCTGATGTACCCTTTGCTTCCGGCAGCTTTGAAAGAAGAAACTCTGACCCGGGATGGAATGGTCCGGCTGCAGCAGGTTCTTACAAGATCACATTAAACTTTATAACAGGTACGTATAAGGTAGAAAAACTCTAACAATTAATGCCATTAAAATATTTCAAAATGAAAAATATTGCTAAAATCTTATCCTTTGCTGCTGTTGTGAGTTTGATTCTTGCAGCCTGCAGCAAAGTGGACAACCTCCACAAGGTGGATTCGCTGCCTGTGTACCAGGAAGGTGTTTCGCCGGTATTGAGCAGTTCCACTGCAACAGTGGCGGCTACCCTGGCAGACAGCACCAACAACGTGATCACCTTTAACTGGACCAATCCAAAATACGCCAACGACTCCAGCACCACTAAATACCTGCTCGAGATAGATACAACCGGCGGCAGTTTTACCAACCCGGCTTCTAAAACGGTGAGTGGTGTTCTCAGCACCAATTTTACCGGGCGTGAAATGAACGCGATCCTTTTAGGATACGGGTTCCCGATAGGTGTATCAAAACAGGTGAGCGTGCGCCTCATCTCTTCCTATGCCAACAATAACGAAAGGTATGTTTCCAACGTACTTAACATCACTGCTTCCACTTTTGCAGATCCTTCCGTATTAACCGGGTCAGTAAATACCGTTAGCCTGAGCCTGGCCAATGCCGCTTCCAATGCGATCGACTTTTCATGGACGAAGGCTTACGCAGGGTATACAGGGGCCGTATCCTATTCACTTGAGTACGATTCTGCCGGCCATGGTTTTACAGCACCTTTTGAATTGTCTCTCAGTCAGCCTACTTTATTAACAAGGTCTGTTACACAGGGCGATCTTAATAATGCCGCCCTGAATGCAGGTATTCCGGGTGGTAATTCAGGCCAACTCGAATTCCGTATTAAAGCCGTAACAGCACTGGGTGCGGTTGTATACTCCAATATTTTCCTGTTATCAGTTGACACCTATTTCCCGATCAGGCGTTTCTATATGCCGGGAGGATATCAAAGTGCCACTAATAATGGTAACGACTGGGATCCGGGCAGCGCTCCTGAATTCATCAGGGACCAGCGTGCCGGCTTGTTGAACGATATGTACTTCATGTATATCTACATCCCAGCCGGACAGGAATTTAAATTCACCCAGGGCCGTTCATGGGACATCAACTATGGTGGTTCTGGTGGCGACCTGGTGCAAAACGGTCCAAACTTAACAGTGCCCACTTCCGGTTTTTACCGCATCACCATTAATGTGGGCACCATGAAGTATGATATCCGTGAAGGAAGGATGGGATTTGTAGGCGGTGCAACCGGTGCCGGA
This sequence comes from uncultured Ferruginibacter sp., assembly GCA_964452405.1. Lineage (GTDB taxonomy): Bacteria > Bacteroidota > Bacteroidia > Chitinophagales > Chitinophagaceae > Ferruginibacter. The sequence goes on along the minus strand of CAYVLT010000006.1, from coordinate 33,162 downwards.
TGGAATCCTCCGAATGTATTTCCTAACTATGCATTGGGCAATTCAGGCACCAATCTCTTTGTTGGCCTCACCGATTTGATCACCGATGGCTGGAAGCTGATCGATAATGATCAATGGAACAATGGCAGCAATGCAGTAGACGAAACCAGGAGCTACGGTTCCACCGGCGGATCGGGCAGCAGCATGGAGATCAATGGAGCCAACTTCCCCAATATCACTGCTGCCAGCCGTTACAGGGTGATCTGGGATGGCCGCGACCGCGACAATATCAAATATGAAATGAGTGATGGAACAGAAATGAGGGTGGTAGGTGATGGTCTGCAGGGCGTAAACGCCTGGGATCCTTCCAGCAGCCCGCAAATGACCTATCTTGGAAATGGAAGATGGCAACTGGTTGCCACGCTTATCGGCGGTAAGGATATTAAATTCCTGGCCGGTAACGCCTGGGGCGCTTTTGATTATGAAGATAACAGCGGCGGCGTAACTGCCACCGGTGTGGCCCGCCCGATCAAGTGGGAAGGTGGCGACAACTTTAAAACGCCATTGGTAACCGGAACTTATACCATCATTTTAGATGAAAATGCACAAACGGTAACCATTAATTAACTCATACTACGAACAAGGCAAGTGGCCGGTCGCAAGACCGGCTATTTGTTTTTTAGGGGTTTTCAAGAGGCCGCAGCAGGAAAGATAAAAACAATTGAACAAAATATTTACTGATAATCAATGGTTAATGGAAGTGCGCTTAAAAAAACTTCCTGAAATTGTAGGAAATCTGTTTACCAGAACCTACCTTCGCGGTCCAAAAATTTCTAAGCTCCCGGGATAGCGGGTGCGTCATTTAAAAAATAATACAATGAGTAAACTTCATTTCACAACAAAACATGCGAACGAGGCTACCGTTGCCCGTAACTGGTACGTGGTGGATGGTACTAATCAAACCGTTGGTCGTATGTGTTCAAAAATTGCAGCCGTTCTTCGTGGTAAGAACAAGGCTTATTTTACCCCTCATGTTGATTGTGGCGATTTCATCATCGTAACCAACTGCGATAAGGTTAAACTGAGCGGAAACAAAATGGAAGAAAAAGTGTACGACAGCTTCAGCGGCTACCCCGGTGGACGTAAAGAAGAGATCGCTAAAGATCTTTTAAGGCGCAGGCCTGAAGTGCTGATCGAAAGGGCTGTTAAAGGTATGTTGCCTAAAAACAGGCTGGGTCGCAAAATGTACAAAAAATTATTTGTGTACGCCGGTGCTGAACATCCTCACGGTGCTCAACAACCAAAAGAACTGAAATTCTAATTAGCTAATCAACCAACTTCCAGGTGCCAATACCTGGAGCAAATAAATAAAAATGGAAAAACAAAAAAACGCAGTTGGCCGCAGAAAGGAAGCCGTAACCCGTGTTTTCTTAAGTAAGGGTGAAGGTAAAATAACGGTTAACGGAAAAGATTATAAAACTTATTTCCCATTGGTGTATTTACAAAACCAGTTGGAAGCGCCACTTAAAACCGCAGAAGCTGCTGATAAATTCGACATCGTTATCAATGCACAGGGTGGTGGTGTTAAAGGCCAGGCAGAAGCCGCTAAACTCGGTATTGCCCGTGCTTTGCTCGAAGTGAGCGCCGACTACCGTCCCGCTTTAAAAGCAGCCGGTTTGTTGAGAAGGGATCCAAGGAGTGTTGAGCGTAAAAAACCAGGTCGCAAAAAAGCAAGAAGAAGCTTCCAGTTCAGCAAGCGTTAACAGCGCCTTTGGTTCAGTTTGCAGGGCGCTGCTGGCAGTGGCTGGCAAACAATGGATCACCAACAATTTTTAAAAACTATTTTAATTATAACAAATGGAAAATACAACTTCCTTACAACAACAACTGCTTGAAGCGGGTGTGCATTTCGGTCACTTGAAAAAGAAGTGGAACCCTAAAATGCTGCCTTACATTTTCGCAGAGAAAAAAGGTATTCACATCATTGATCTTAACAAAACCGTGGAAGGTTTACAGGAAAGCGCTGCTGCCCTTAAATCAATTGCCAAGAGCGGTAAAAAGATCATGTTTGTTGCCACCAAAAAACAGGCAAAAGAAATTGTTTCAGAAGCGTCAAAGCGGGTAAACATGCCTTTTGTAACGGAACGTTGGTTGGGTGGTATGTTAACCAACTTCAACACTGTTCGCAAGAGCGTTAAAAAAATGCAGAGCATTGAAAAAATGCTGAGCGACGGTACTGTTGACAGTCTTACTAAAAAAGAAAGACTCACCTTATCACGCGATAAGGATAAAATGGAAAAAGTGTTGGGAGGTATTGCCCAGATCAGCCGCCTGCCGGCCGCTTTGTTCCTGGTTGACATCGGTCACGAGCACATTGCACTGGCTGAAGCAAAACGCCTCAACATCACCACTTTTGGTATGGTTGATACCAACTGTGATCCTAATAAAGTTGAATTCCCGATTCCTTCCAACGACGATGCGGCAAAATCAATTGCCATCGTGGTGAACTACATCACCGCAGCCATCGCTGAAGGTTTGGCTGAACGCCAGGCTGAAAAAGATGATGATGACAGCAATTCCGACTCTGACGAAACTGCTGAAGCAAGGGCTGCCCACTTTGAACAAAGGCAGGATGGCGGTGACGACAAAGGCAAGCGTGTAAGAGGTGGAGCCCCCGCAAAACGCAGGGTTCCGGGTCCGGGTGCGGGCGGAAGGAAGCCGGCAACCGGTGGTGCAAGATAATTGCCACCAATAGCAGGCCAACAAAACCTGCTGCAACAATCTTAATTTGTAATTGCACAGGCATCTGTGAGATGTGTACGGTGCTAAAAATATTATACCATGAGTGTAACAATCACGGCAGCGGATATCAACAAGCTGCGTCAAAGTACAGGGGCAGGAATGCTCGACTGTCGTAAAGCGCTTACAGAAAGCAATGGAGATTTTGAAGCAGCGATCGACTGGCTGCGTAAGCAAGGACAAAAAGTGGCTGCAAAACGCAGCGACCGCGAAGCTAAAGAAGGGGTGGTGATCGCTAAAACAACTGCCGATAACGCAGCAGGAATCACTGTTTGCGTGAGCTGCGAAACAGATTTTGTAAGTAAAAATGCTGAATTTGTTGCTTTTGCACAAAGCATTGCTGATGCAGCAGTGGAAAACAATGTTAAAAGCCTCGACGAGTTGAACGAAGTGGTGATCAACGGCAGCAAGGTAGCCGAACTCATCAACGATAAACTGGCTGCTATTGGCGAAAAGATCGGTCTCCGTTTTGAGCGTATCGATGCCCCGTTTGTGGCAAGCTATATCCATGGCGCCAACCGTATGGGCGTATTGGTAGGTTTCAGTAAAAATGCAGGTGAAGCAGGTCGCGATGTGGCCATGCAGATCGCTGCGATGAACCCGCTGGCTGTAGACGAAACTTCAGTAGCACCTGAAACAATTGCAAGGGAGCGGGAGATCGCTATCGAGCAGATCAAGGCAGAAGGTAAACCCGCTGAAATGGCAGAAAAAATCGCCGTGGGTAAAATCAACAAGTTTTTAAAAGACAATACGCTGATGGCGCAACCTTTTGTAAAGGACAACGCAAAATCAGTGGCAGAATACCTGAAATCTGTGGATGCTGACCTGAAAGTAACCGGGTTCAGCAGGGTAGCTGTCGGTTAATTCGTGCTATCTTAACCGGTTAATGGATTTTAGTATAAAACACTTTGGAAAAAGGCTCCGTGAGGAGCCTTTTTCAATGTTAAGCTATTGTTGTATGTATGTTTTTTTTTGGCATCAGCCGCTGCTTTTTTTTGCCGGAATCTTGCAGTTAAACCAGGCTGGTGCTGCCTGCCCTTCCCTCTATATATTCATCCCTTTAAATGTTTCATTTTAAGGGAGGAAGCGCCCGCCTGCCAGTGCCGGCGGCTATTTGTTTTTCGGACATTTTGTGTCGAAAAAAGGGGTACTTTTGCGCCGCAATTACAAAGATCAAAACGCATGATCTTTTAGCTTATTTTAGCCGCCCATTTAAAGAAGAACAACAACCTATATTTTGCTTGAGCAGTTAAGCAAAATGCAATATGTTTGTTCCTTTTATTTTTTTATCTGTGGGTGAGAGGGGCGAAGCCATGACCTGTAGCGAAAGGCCCTTGAAGGATGTTAACCGCAGGCAAATTTAACCGATTCAAAACACTGCCTGCTCAGCAATAAACCGGGATACGTTGGGAAAAAATTTTGCTTTGATCGGTGCTGCCGGCTATGTTGCACCACGCCACATGAAAGCCATTCAGCAAACCGGCAACCAGTTAGTGGCGGCACTTGATCCCAATGATTCCGTTGGAGTACTGGACAGTTATTTTCCCGGCGCTCATTTCTTTACTGAATTTGAACGATTCGACCGGCATATCGATAAATTACGCCGGTCTGGTAACAGCGAAGCGATCGACTACATGTCAGTATGTTCGCCCAATTACCTCCACGACTCCCACGTTCGTTTTTCTTTACGGTCGGGTGCACACGCTATTTGTGAAAAGCCCATCGTGCTGAATCACTGGAATATTGATGCACTGCAGTCGTTGGAAAAAGATTGTGGTAAAAAAGTTTTTACCGTGCTGCAGCTCCGCCTGCATCCCGCTATCCAGGCCCTGAAAAAAGAAGTGGCTAGTGCAGCAGCGGATACAAAGTTTGATGTAACACTTACCTATATCACTGCCCGCGGCAGGTGGTATTTCAATTCCTGGAAAGGCGATGAAAAAAAATCGGGCGGCATCACCACCAATATCGGTATCCACCTGTATGATATGTTGCAGTATGTTTTTGGAAAAGTGATCTCCAATCAACTGCATTACCGGGATGCTTATAAAGCAGGCGGTTTTATAGAATACGAAATGGCAAGGGTACGCTGGTTTTTATCGGTGGATGAAAATGATTTGCCGGTTGGTTCGCAACAGGAAGGGCTCCGCACTTACCGCTCCCTGCTCATCAATGACGAAGAGGTGGAGTTTTCAGAAGGCTTTGGCGACCTGCATACCAGCGTATACCAACATATACTGAGCGGAGATGGCTTTGGACTGGAAGAAAACCGGGTGGCCATTGAAACCGCAGGTGATATCCGCACTCAATCGCCCAAAGGCCTGGTAGGCGATTTTCACCCATTGTTAAGAAAATAACAGCATGAGTAATATTCATCCCACCGCCATTGTTGATGAAGGTGCCCGAATTGGTGACGGCACTTTTGTATGGCATTGGGTGCATGTGTGCAGTGGGGCCGTGATTGGTGAACGGTGCACACTCGGTCAAAATGTGTTTGTTGCCAACAATGTGGTGATCGGAAACAACGTGAAGATCCAGAACAACGTATCTGTGTACGACAACATTCGGCTCGGGGATGATGTGTTTTGCGGACCTGGCATGGTTTTCACCAACGTGTACAATCCAAGATCTGCCTTCTCCCGTAAAGAGGAATATAAAAATACGCTGGTGCAGAACGGGGCAAGCCTGGGAGCCAACTGTACCATCATTTGCGGCATCACTATCGGGCGGCACGCTTTTGTGGGTGCCGGCGCCCTGGTAAACAGGGATGTAAAACCATTTGCTTTGATGATGGGAGTACCGGCCCGGCAGGTGGGATGGATGAGTCGTTTTGGCGAAAGAATGAACCTGCCACTCACCGGCACAGGTCGTTATACATGTCCACATACCGGTGACGTATATACGCTTAACAATGATGAAGTGGAACTGGCAGTTATAATGCCGGGTTAACAACAATATTACATTCTTCAAAGGTGGCCCCGGCCCCTGTTTTTTTTAAGTCATACTTTAATTATGAATAAACTAAAATACCTGTTTTTGTTGCTGGTGATTGCTGCAGCCTCCTGCACATCATCCAAAAAAGTGATCTACCTCAACGATCTCTCCGCAGCCGATTCGGCGGCATTGAAAGAGGCAAAAAATGTATTTGAAACGCCCATTCAGAAAAACGACCAGTTGTGGATCACCGTCGGCGGCAGCAACCCGGCCGATCTGCCGGTGTTGAACTCCGCCTCGGGATTCGTGGGTACTGCCAGTGCGGGTTCGGGTGGCAGCAACACGGCCACAGTGGGTTACCTGGTGGAGTCGGATGGTACCATCCAGTTGCCTTACCTGGGCAAAATAAAAGTGGAAGGACTTACCCGGGTGCAGGTGGAGGATATGCTTACGGAAAAATTTAAAGACTATACAAAGAACCCGGTGGTGAATGTTCGTTTTCTCAACTACAACTTCACCGTGTTGGGGGAAGTGAATCGGCCAGGCAGGTACAACATGACAACCGAGCGCATGACCATCTTTGAAGCGATAGCTTTTGGTGGTGACATTACTTTTTTAGGAAAGAGCGATAATATACTGGTGATACGGGAACAAGACGGTGTTCGCAGCATGGACAGGGTAAACCTGCTTTCAAAGGATATTTTTAAATCGCCCTATTTCTATATTAAAACAAACGACGTGCTGTATGTTGAACCGGTAAAGGCGAAGTTCATCTCACGGGCAGGTGTACCCCAATACCTCAGCCTGGTTGCTGTAGGTCTTTCACTCATATTAACCATCATTAACCTCAGAAAATAATTCCCATGCCGGATAGAGCAGACGATTTTAATTCGCACGAAGAAGCCGTAGATAAGGGTGAACAGATACAACGGATACTGTATCGGATCGTTCCATTTTGGCCGCTCATCATTATTGCGCTGGCGCTTGGTTATGTAGGCGGAAGTATTTACCTCCGTTACCAGGTACCTGTGTACAGTGCCCGCACCAGGATGATCGTGAATGATCAAACAGAGCAGAAAACCGCAAACCTGCAGGAGATCCTGAAGATCGATACCAGGAACCTCACAGCAGAAACGGAAAAGGAGATGCAGATACTCAGTTCAAGCGACCTGCTTACCAAGGTGGCGGTTAAGTTGCAACTGAACGCCACTTATTCTCAAAAAGGAAGGATCCTCACCAAGCAGTTTTATGGTCATGATCTTCCCTTTATCCTTGACATGGAAACGCCCGACTCCGTGCAGAGCGTGATCAGTGGAATGGCACATATTGTGAATGATACCACCATCAATTTTGATGGTCAGAACTACCCCATGGATACCCTGGTGACCAGTGACTTTGGAAACCTGCGGTGGAGAACCAATAAAAATTATACAGGCGACAATAAAAAAGAAGCCTTCCAGGTTTCTATTGTACCTATCGGGTGGGTGGTACGCACCCTCAAATATGGCCTGCGGATAGAACCCATCTCCAAACAATCCTCCATTCTTGACCTGTACTATTCAGACCAGGTACCGGCCCGAGCAGTTGCCATTCTGAATACCATCATCAGCGTATATGCGTCTTCGGCGATCGATTATAAAAGTTTGATCTACCAAAATTCACAGAAGTTCCTGGAGAAGCGACTCGAAATTGTGGCCAACGACCTCAATGGCGTGGAGAAAAACCTGCAGAATTTTAAATCATCAGAAGGCATCACCGACCTGGGAGCAGAAGGCCAATTGTACCTGGCGCAGGTAAAGGAAACGGACAAGAAGATATCCGAGATAGACGTGCAGCTGGAAATCATCAACCAGATCAGCACTTATGTAAACAAAAGAAATAACAGCAACGATCCAATTCCGGCTACCCTGGGTTTGTCAGACCTCGTACTTACCGGGTTGTTGAACCAGTTATACCAGGCAGAAACAGACCTGGCAAAAGTGCGGGAACTCTCGGGTGGTAAAAATCCGCAGATAGAAGTACTGGAAGGGGTGATTGAAAAATTAAAGCCTGGTATCATCACCAGTTTAACCAACCTCAGAAAGAATTTGCAGGCCAGCAAAACAAAACTGGAAAGTGACAATGCCAAGATGAACGGCCTGCTCAGCAAAATTCCACTCAAGGAAAGATTATTGCTCGATATCAGCCGGCAACAGGAGATCAAAAATGCCATCTACATTTTCCTGTTACAAAAGAAAGAAGAAGCAGCCATTGGTGCCGCGTCCGTATTGCCCAACTACCGTCTCATCGAGAAGCCGGAAAGAGGAGGTATTGTGAGTCCGCAACCTCAAAAAATATACGCGGTATCAATACTGATCGCCATTTTACTGTTGATCATTTATATCTACCTGAAAGAATTCTCCAGTAAAAAAGTGCTCTTCAGGTCGCAGATAGAAGAGTTCCTGCCGATCCCGGTAATATCCGAACTGGTGTTTTATGATCACGGTACCAATGACCCGGTTGTGGTGGGAGAAGGTAAACGAACACTGATCGCTGAACAGTTCCGTGAACTCAGAACGAACATCAACTATATCACAGCGCCGGCACCTACAAGGTGTAAAATGATTCTCACCACTTCTTCCATCCCCAAAGAAGGAAAAAGCTTTGTAGCCACCAATGCTGCCATCAGTTTAAGCCTTACCGGCGACAGGGTGGCCCTCATAGAGTTTGACATGCGTAAACCCAAGGTGAGTAAACCATTGGGTATTGAACGTGACCCCGGTTTGAGTAATTACCTGGCCGGCAAAGCCACGGAAGAGGAAATATTGAAGCCTCATGCAACGATCGCCAACCTTTACGTGATTCCTTCCGGGCCCATCCCGCCTAATCCTGCAGAGTTGATGACGGAAGCCAAACTCACCAAACTGTTTGGTTACCTCCGGGAAAATTTTGATTATGTGATCATTGACTCTCCTCCGATTGCAGCCGTTACGGATGCCAAAATTCTTTCTACCTATGTAGACAGCACCATTTACATTGTGCGGCATAATTATACCAACTATGTATTCCTGAACCTGCTGTATGATGTGTACCAGAAAAAGACATTGAAAAACGTAAACATCGTGTTCAATGGTATCAAAAACAAAAAGATACTGGGTTACGGGTATTCAGCCTACGGCTATGGTTATGGATATGGATACAGTTACGGTTACGGGTACACGATTGATGATGAGATCAAATTCTCCTTTAGGAAATTATTTGATAAAATGACTTTTGGGTTATTCAGGAAGAGAAATAAGTCGAATAAAAAATAACCCGGGCTATCTCGATGTAACCTAAAATGATGTAGATATTTACACTCAACCTTCGAGAACCACCATCCTGAATACTTTAAAGACAACAGTCACCTGAACGATGACGGCGCCAGGATATTTTCAAACATCGTGGCCCAAAAAATAGCGTCAAAAAACCTGCTGCAGCCCGGCAAGCAACAGGCCGTAAAAAGCCCGGCACAATAAAAAAATAATCCGGGAAGCATCCATACCTTAAGCATTATTATTTTTTCTAAAAATTAGCATACATGAAAATCTTAATTACAGGAGGCGCCGGCTATATCGGCTCGGTGATCACCAACCTGGCACTGCAGAGAGGTCTGCAGGTTAAAGTGGTAGACAAACTGTGGTTCAACGAACAGATACCCCTGATACACCTGAATAATCCCGGTTATGAATTTGTAAAAGGAGATATCTGCGACGACGCGGTGATTGAAAAATCGCTCGAAGGTGTGGATTATGTAATTCATACGGCTGCCGTAGTGGGCGACCCAGCCAGCAAGCTGTTTCCCGAACTTACCACTAAGATCAATTACGACGCCTCAGTAAAGCTCATCAATGCAGCCGAGCAAAAAGGCATCAAGGGATTTGTGTTTTTCTCCACCTGCTCTAACTATGGCACCACCAACGGGCTTGCCACAGAAGAAACCGAACTGAAGCCGCTTTCTTTATATGCTTCTTCAAAAGTGGATACCGAACGATACCTGATGGATAAAACAAAAAACCTTAACTGGGTTATTGGCCGTCTTTCCACCATTTATGGTTCCTCCCCGCGGATGCGTTTCGATCTTACGGTGAATGATTTTACGCTGAATGGCTGGACAAAAAAATATCTTGATATCTTTTTGCCGGAATCTTTCCGCCCCTACATACATACATACGACATTTCCAACATTGCGCTTACCCTGCTCGATAATATAGATACCGTAAAGAAAAATGTTTTTAACATCGGCTTTGAAGGTGAGAACTACCAGAAAATTGAGATCGCCAATATTGTAAAGCAATTCATTCCTGATGTAAAGACCGACATCCTCAAAGAAGGCGGAGACCTGCGGGACTACCAGGTTGATTTCAGCAAACTGCACCGCTTTATAAACGTAGAACAGGTATTTGATGTGGAGAAAGGAGTGGCGGAAGTGTACCAGATGCTCAGCAAAGGTTTGATCACTGACCCCGCCAATGAAGTGTTTTACAATACCACCCCTAAAAACCTGTATGCCCAACCGGCAGCAGCAAACGCTTAATTTTATTTTACCGCATGAGTGCAACTTCTTACAGCCCCGTAATACAGTTTGTAAAAGAGGCTTTCCACACAGATGAATTCATCCCGTTGCATGCGCCGCATTTTGGCGCCAACGAAAAAAAATACCTGGTTGATACCATTGACACCACTTTTGTGTCGTCAGTGGGCGCTTATGTTGACCGCTTCGAGGCCATGATGGCCACGATCGCCGGAACCAAAAAAGCCGTGGCCGTGGTAAACGGAACCGCAGGCATTCAAATAGCATTGAAGCTGGCCGGGGTAAAGGAAAACGACGAGGTACTCACACAGGCACTTACATTTGTAGCTACAGCTAACGCCATCGCCTACACGAATGCGCATGCCGTGTTCCTGGATGTTGACCTCGACACGATGGGTTTATCACCTGCAGCGGTGGAACGTTTCCTGGAACAATTTGGCGAGCTGAGGGAAGATGGTTGTTATAATAAAAAAACAGGCCGCCGTATTGCTGCCTGCGTGCCCATGCACACATTTGGTTTCCCGATGCACCTGGATGAGTTATTGCAGGTTTGCAGTAAATGGAAGATCCCTGTAGTGGAAGACGCGGCTGAATCCATCGGGGCCGAATACAAAGGAAAGCCAACAGGTTGCTTTGGTCACCTCGGCGTTTTTTCATTTAATGGCAACAAGATTGTTACCTGTGGTGGTGGTGGTGCCATTGTTACCAATGATGTGGCAGCGGGCGATAAAGGAAAGTACATCACCACTACTGCTAAAGTGCCGCATCCATACGAATACGTACATGATGAACTCGGCTATAATTACCGGATGCCCAACCTGAATGCCGCATTGGCCTGTGCCCAACTGGAACAACTCAACGATTTCCTGGCCGATAAAAGACAACTGGCCATGGAATACAAACAGTTCTTCGACGGGCAGGGAATCCGTTTCCGTACTGAAACACCCGGTACAAAAGCCAATTACTGGCTGATGTGCGTGGAGCTGGAAAACAAACAGGATCGCGACCTTTTTCTTACCAGCACCAATGGGGCAAAAGTGATGACACGGCCTATCTGGCAACTCATGTTCCGTTTGCCAATGTACAGTCATTGCCAGCGGGATGAGCAGGCAAATGCCATTTACCTGGAAGAAAGGATCGTCAATATCCCGAGCAGTGTGCGGTTGCAAACAAGGGCGGCCTTATAAAATCATGAACCTGTTCAGCAAAAAATATTGCCTGTATGAAGTTTAGTATCGTGAGCCCGGTATATCGCGGGGAAGGTATTTTGCATAAACTGGTGCAAAGGATCGAAGCGGCTGTAATACCCATCACCGGCGACTATGAGATCATATTGGTGAATGACAACAGCCCGGATAAAAGCTGGCAGGAGATCACAGGCATTGCTGAGGTAAACCCGCGGGTGAAAGGAGTGAACCTCAGTAAAAACTTCGGACAGCACTATGCTATTTCCGCGGGCTTGTCTTTTGTTACCGGCGACTGGGTTGTTGTGATGGATTGCGACCTGCAGGACCAGCCGGAAGAGATCATCAAATTATACAACAAAGCGCTCGAAGGATACGATGTGGTGCTGGCACAACGGGAACAGCGGCAGGATAAATTTTTTAAAAAACTTTTTTCAAAAATGTTTTACGCCGTACTGTCTTACCTCACCGGTGTAAAACACGATGCGTCTATTGCAAATTTCGGTATCTATCACCGCAAAGTGATCGATGCGGTGAACAGTCTTTCAGAAAGCATCCGCTATTTTCCCACCATGGTAAAATGGGTAGGCTTCAAACAAACCGCCATCCCGGTGGAACATGCAGAAAGAGAACTGGGCAGCAGCAGTTACAACTGGTCAAAACTGGTGCGGCTTGCTGTTGACATTGCCCTGGCTTATTCCGATAAACCGCTTCGTTTAACCATGAAGCTGGGCTTCCTCATCACATTTTTTTCATTGCTCTCCTCAGTAGTGGTATTCATTCAATGGAGGATGGGTAACATAAAAGTTTTAGGGTACACGTCACTGGTACTTTCGATCTGGCTGCTCACAGGGTTGATCATTTTTATACTCGGGGTGGTTGGGTTGTATGTAGGTAAAATGTTTGAAGGTGTAAAAAACCGCCCGGTATTTATCGTGAAAGAAAAAACATGGGCGTAGCATTTTTTTTATTGGGCGAAAAGGGGCTGGCGGTGTTGCAGGCGCTGTCACCGTCGCATTGCGGCCTGGTGAAGCAGGTATTGGTAGGCAGGGACAAAAATGTACAACACGATTTTTCGAAGGAGATCATAGCCACCTGTGAAAAGCTGCAGCTTGCCTATACCGTACAAAACGCTTCCGGTTATGACGAGGCGGATATTATTTTTGCCATCGGCTGGCGCTGGATGATCCAAAAAAAGCAACAGCAGCAACTGATCATTTTTCATGATTCACTGTTGCCAAAGTACCGGGGCTTTAATCCATTGGTGTCTGCGCTTATCAATGGCGATGCGGTGGCAGGAGCCACTGCTTTGTGGGGCGGAACTGCTTACGATACCGGAGATATCCTGGCACAGGAAACCATACAAATCACTTATCCTCTCAAAATAAATGATGCCATTGCCAAAATGAGCGGTTGTTACCAGCGCATGGCAATGTTGTTAATGGATAAGATCGCCGGGAACACGGAGCTGGAAGCTTATCCGCAGGATGAGTCACAAGCCTCTTATAGTTTGTGGCGCGACAATGAAGATTATTTTATCGACTGGAATCAACCGGCAGCAATCATCAGCAGGATGGTGGATGCGGTGGGTTATCCTTATGCGGGTGCCAGGTTTTTACTCAACGAAAAAGAATATATTTTGCACGATGCAACGGCGCTGGATGATGTGGTGGTGGAGAACCGTTGTGCGGGTAAACTGATTTATAAATCTGATGAATTACCGGTGATTGTTTGTGGCAGTGGTTTGCTGCGACTTAACCAGGTAACCGATACAGAGGGGAATCCGTTTTCCTTTGACGGTAAATTCAGGATCAGGCTCAAATAATTCAATATGTCTATCCCATTTAATAAAGCTTATCTCACCGGTAAAGAAACCCATTACATTTACGAAGCAGTGCATTCGGGTAAACTTTCCGGCAATGGAGTGTTTACAAAAAAATGCCAGGGTTTTTTCCAGGAGAAATATGGATTCCTGAAATGCCTGCTCACTTCTTCCTGCACGGATGCCCTGGAGATGGCGGCCTTGCTGGCCGGGATTGTGCCAGGCGATGAAGTGATTATGCCTTCTTACACTTTTGTGTCAACCGCCAATGCATTTGTATTGCGGGGCGCAAAAATTGTGTTTGCCGATTCACGCAAAGATCATCCGGGTATGGATGAGGATAGTATTGAATCGTTGATCACGCCAAAAACGAAAGCCATTGTACCCGTGCACTATGCGGGTGTTGCCTGTGATATGGATAAAATTATGGCACTCGCAGAAAAATATAACCTGCTGGTGATAGAAGATGCCGCCCAGGCTGTGGATTCATTTTACAAAGGCAAACCGCTGGGCAGCATCGGCCACCTGGCTGCTTTTTCTTTTCATGACACTAAAAATATCATCAGCGGAGAAGGTGGCATGCTGGTGGTAAATGATGAACGTTTTGTAAAAAGGGCTGAGATCATCTGGGAAAAGGGTACCAACCGCTCGGCCTTTTTCAGGGGAGAGGGGGACAAATACGGCTGGGTGGATATTGGTTCTTCTTTTTTGCCTTCGGAGATCACCGCGGCCTTTTTGTGGGCCCAGTTGGAGAATATTGAAGGCATCCAGGCGAAGAGAAAGCAGCATTGGAACGTGTATTACCAGCAACTGGAAAAGTGGGCAGCAGCCAATAAAATGCAGATGCCGTTTATTCCCGGCTTTGCCACCAACAACGGGCATATGTTTTATATAGTATGCAACTGCCTGGCGCAACGCAGTGCTTTGATTGAAAGCCTGTCAGCCGACAAAATACTGGCTGTGTTTCATTACCTCAGTTTGCACAAAAGTCCTTTTTACAGTTCCAGCCACGACGGGCGGGAGCTCACAGCATCTGACCATTATACTGATTGCCTGCTACGATTGCCCATGTTTTACGAACTTGATGCAGCACCTGTGATCAACAGCCTGCTAACTTTCACGGAGGTAAATCAGCATGACTAAAAAAAATAAGTGGATCATATTGGCGCTGCTGACTGTTTTTTACTGGAGCAGCAGGAGTATTAACATTGCCAGCGATTTACCAAAATGGAAAACATTTTATTATTCGCAGGTAGATGAATTATTCTATACCATTGGCGCATTCAATATTGTGTCACCAGCCGACAGTGCTTACAAGGACATCGCTCAAAATGATTTTCTGCCGGTAAATCTTTTTGAAGATGCAGTAACGGCGGCTTCGCTGTCTGTTTTTGGCAACAACTATCTCGGCCTCCGTTTTCCCTCCATGTTGATGGGATATTTTGTGTTGCTGCTGTTGTTCCTGCTATTGGAAAAGCGGTTTGGCGGCGGGGCAGCCATCATTGCGGCGGTATTGTTATTGCTCGACATTGGATTTTTGCTGAGTAACCGCGTGGCAGAACCCACCATTTTCAGGTTGTTCAGCATGATGGTGGTGATATATATATTGCAGGGTTTCCTTGCAAAAACAATCCGGCCAGTCCATTTTTTCACGGCAGGCTTTGTGGGTTGTTTTGGATTTTTGTTTTTTTATCCCACCAACTTATTTATAACAGGAGCCACTTTCCTTTTCATGCTGCTGTTGTTTGTGACGCAAAAAAAAGAAGCTTCTTTAAAATACTATACCTGGGCCTTTTACCTGTTATCATCCCTGTTGTGTGCGGGTATATTCCTGTTCATAGCGTCGCAGGTAATGGGCAGTTTAACGAGGTTTGCACATATGGGCGATTTTTCGGGGCGTGTGGCAGTTGCAGGTGAAAAAGGATTGTTTGTAAAACTGCGCACCTTCGCTTCCAATATCAAAGCGCTGAAAGATGCGTCGTTTTTTTATTTTAACCCTTACATGCTTGTTATTGGCATTGCGGCGGCAGGTTATTTTATGATTGGTGTGTACAAGGCATTTAAAACCACCAAACGGGTAAACATGGATGTGCTGGTAACCTGTTTCCTGTTGCTCTTTCTTTGCCAGACGGTATTCATCAACGATTACCCGCGGAAGAAGCTACTGATGCTTTTTCCCTTCGTGATCTATGCCCTTCTTTACAGTATTGAGAAGTTGAAACTGCACTTTGAAAGAAACAGGTTCACCAGGTATGCATACCTGGTATTGGTTCCGGTGGCAGCATGGTCGGCTTTTTATCAATATAAATTTGTTTATAACAAACCGACCTTTTATTACCGTAGTGCCATGATATCGCTGCAGAAATATAATGGTAAGCTGATCGCAGGGAATCTTTCTTATGCATTCAGGTTATACAATCATTATATTCCGTTGTTAAACTACTACGCTTATAAGTATCACAATTACGAAGAACACCAGCAACTGCTGAAACAGTTAAGCACGGATAAAAATTTTGCTGGAAGTATTTATTTCTCCGGCGAAAAATTCCAACATGATCTGAAAGCGATCGATTTTTGCCCGGTGGAGAATATACTTCCTGTGAATCCTAACGTACCTCCTTACCCGATTTATCTCGACAGGCCCTGCGGCTCCACTGATACGAATGAGAGTTTATTGAAAGATGGCGTCATCAACTAATACGCATATCGTTTTACTGGGCTACTCAGGTCATGGTCTCGTAGTGGCTGAAGCGGCACTGGCAGCAGGTATGAACTTGAAATACTATGCGGAAAAGCAGCCGGCAACCTCCAACCCCTTTGGATTACAATACCTTGGATTTGAAGGAAGCGAGGATTTTGAAGGCTGGGGAAAAGACTATGGTTTTATAACCGGTGTTGGTGATAACCGCATCCGGGCAAAAATATCTGAAACGGTATCAACAAAAAGCGGCTCCCTGGTCAATGTCATTCATCCTGCGGCAAGCATCGCTGATGGGGTATCCCTGTCCGTTGGAATCTTTATTGCAAGGAATGTATCAATTAGCCCATTGGCGGTGATCGGTGCTGATAGTATCCTCAACACAGCCTGCGTGGTGGAACATGAATGCCGTATTGGAAAAGGGGTACATATAGCCCCTGGAGCAGTACTTGCAGGTAATGTAACCGTGGGAGACTACAGTTTTATCGGTGCCAACGCCGTGGTAAAACAGGGTGTTACCATTGGCGCCAATGTAATGGTAGGTGCCGGAGCGGTGGTACTGAATGATACCGGGGATGGTGAAACCTGGGTGGGCAACCCGGCAAAGCGTATCAGGTGACAACAGCAGTTGTATCTTATATATACCCGGCAGGATTAAAATACCTGGCCGATTTTTTAGCATCGCTTGCTTCCCAGACGGTGCAGGATTTTGAACTGCTATTGTTCAACGACGGTGTGGAAGGCCTTGAGAAGCATTTAACGCACTATCGAAATAAATGCAGCATCTTTCCGGCAAAAGGATCAGTGGTGGAGATAAGGTTTCAATCATTTAAAACACTGGCAGCTTCCGGTTTTGACGCGTTTATATTCCAGGATATCGACGACAGTATGTCGGCCAACCGCGTGGAGAAGAGCAGGCAATTGTTGCAACGATACCCTTTTGTCTGCAACGACCTGTCGTTGATTGATGCATCGGGTGCGTTGCTGAATGCTTCAACCTGGTCAGCACGCCTGGGCGACGAGTTTGAGTTCGATCATTCATTCATTGCAGATAAAAATATAGCAGGGCTCGGTAACAGCAGCCTCAATAAAAGCTTGTTGCAAACAGCCATCCGGTCTCACCCTGCGGCCATTGCGGCCGATTGGCTCATGTTTTACCAGTTGCTGTTCAATTCGGGCGCCGGGGCAGTTTTTACAAATACCTGCCAAACCATTTACCGGCAACATGCTGATAATACAGCAGGTATTAAAGAGGTGGACGGGCAGCGTCTTCTACAGGTAGCAAAAGTGTGCCGGCTTCACTACGAATCGCTGGTGCAGCTGGGTTATGAAAATATGCAGGAGCGATTAACCGCTGCCATACAAACAGAAAAAATCATTCAGCAACATCAATATCACTATCATTCACCGGTAAGCAGCAACAATCTTTTCTGGTGGGAAGAAAAAAATTACGTGTATGAAAAAAATTAAGATCGGCAATAAGGAGATTTACAACTTTTCAAAACCCTATATCATAGCCGAGATCGGGGCCAATCACAACGGTGATATGGACCTTGCTAAAGCCATGATCGATTCAGCGGTAGCCTGCGGTGCGGATGCTGTAAAATTTCAGTCGTGGACGCCGGTATCCCTCATTGCAAAGGAGGAATATGACCGCAATCAAACCTATGACGATTCACCCAAGAAACATTTCGGCTCTTTGAAAGAAATGGTGGACAAATATTATTTACGGGAGGAACAGCACTATGAACTAAAGGAATATTGCAGCACGAAAGATGTGCATTTTTGTTCTTCACCTTTTTCACCGGAAGAAGTGGACCTGCTGGAAAAATGCGATGTGCCTTTTTACAAAGTGGCTTCCATGGACATTAATAATTACCAGTTGCTTGATCGCATCGCCGAAAAAGGAAAGCCGGTGGTGGTTTCTACCGGTATGGCGAGGTTGGCGGAAATAGACAAAGCGGTGGAACGGCTCAACCGGCGCAATTGTTCGGATATCGCCTTGCTGCATTGCATTTCTATTTACCCACCCTTGTACGAAGACATTCATCTCAACAACATCACCATGTTGCAAAAAGCTTTCGGTTTACCAGTGGGATTTTCTGATCACACCATTGGTTTTTCCATACCGTTGGCGAGCGTGGCGCTGGGAGCCTGCATCATCGAAAAACATTTCACCACTGATAAAGATCTTCCGGGATGGGATCACCTGATCTCTGCAGACCCGTTTGAGCTTACCATCATTTGCCAGGAAGCACCCAGGGTGATCGCTTCATTGGGCGCCTTTGAAAAAATTGTTTCAAAAGCGGAAGAGGAAAAAAAGGCGAAGTTCAGGAGGAGCGTGGTGATCAATAAGGCATTGCCGGCTGGTCATGTGCTTACTGCTGCCGACCTTACGAGTAAGAGGCCGGGCACCGGAATTTCTCCTGATATGATCGAACAACTGGAAGGCCGCACCTTGGTAGTGGCCAAAGAAGAAGATACTTTATTAAAGTGGTCGGATATCTCCTGATACAGGCATGACAACCGGCACTATTTCAATCTTACAGCAACGCATACCCGAAAAAAGCTTCCGGGTGCTGATGGATTATGTTCAAAAAATAACAAAGCAACCCGTTGTGAACGAATGGGAGTTTTTTGATGACGAGGTATTGGTAAAGGCTGTTGCGCTCAGCAGGAGCAATTACAGGGAAGGCGTGTTGGAGTTTCATAAATCATACACTGATCTGCATATCACCATCGAAGGGCTGGATATTATGTACACCAGCCACGAAATTTCCGAAACGATTGAGCCGTACCAGGAAGCCGGCGACTATGCACTCGTACTTTCTCCAACCTTAAACGCCAACAAAATTCCCCCGGGCCATTTTATTCTCATTCCACCAAACGAAATACACGCCAATCAACTGGAGGGTGAAAACCCGCTGAAAGTTGTTTTTAAATTAAAACCTTAAATGCCAAAAGTAGTTGCCTGTATCATAGCGAGAACGGTATCGAAGAGATTACCGCTAAAGGTGCTGAGGGATTTTGCTCCCCACCTTTCGATGCTTGATTTTTTGATCGGTTATGTAAAATCGCAAACAGCGATCGATGAAGTGTACCTGTGCACTTCAAAAGAAGAGGTGGACGATATACTTGAAGACGTAGCCGCCCGCAACGGCATAAAAATATATCGTGGTGCAGCTGATGAAGTGATTGAAAGAATGTTAGCCGTTGGTGCTATCGAAAAAGCTGATATCCTGGTGAGGATCACCGGCGATAATCCTTTTACAGCAGTGGAATTGATCGGCACACAAGTGCAGTTTTTACTGGATAACCAGCTCGACTACGTGAGAGTAACCGATCTGCCATTGGGCGCCACCGCTGAAGTATTTACACATGATGCCTTGATACGCTGTAATGAACTGATGGATCCGAAAGTAAGCGAGTATCTCATGTTGTATTTATTCGAGCCGGAAAATTTCAAATGTGGCGTAGTCAAAGCCTATGCTAAAGATCTTTCGGCCTACTCACTTACCGTGGATAAGCCGGACGATTTTATCCGGTCAAAAAATATACTGTCTGCGCTTCATTTCAATGGGGATTTCAGCGTGGTAACGCTCAGCTCAGTGATTGCTGTACTCGAAGATGAATCTGTGCACCTGCCGGCAAGGATCATTGGTGCCGCGGGCCAGGTAAAACTGCCGTTTGACAAAGTGATTTCCTACCAGGAATTTAAAGACGACATGGAACGCCGGGTAACACATTCAAAACATTTACACCTGTATGAATAAGTTTTATTTTTATACGGAAACGGCCTTTCACCACCAGGGCGATATGGAGTATATTAAAAAACTCATCATCGCTTCAAAGGAGTCAGGCGCCAATGGAATCAAGTTCCAGGTGCTTACCCATACCGCAGATTTTATTTCCACCAAACATAGTGCGTTCAAAGACCTGGCCACATGGAGTTTTAATGAAGAAGAATGGCGGCAGGTATTTTTGTTCACCCAACAGCAGCAACTTGATATCATCATGATGCCGTTGAACATTGACTCGCTTATACTGGCCAGCGAGTTCCCGGTAAAATTCCTGGAGATTCATTCTGTTTCCTTCAACGACAAAGAGCTGCACCAGGCGATCAGTGCTTCAGGCATCGACCTCATCATTGGTGTAGGTGGCAGAACAATGGAAGAAATAGACAGGATGCAACAATATTTTGGCCACCAGTTGAAAGTATTGATGACAGGGTTTCAGTCGTTTCCCAGCAAACTCGAAGAAGTGAAGCTTGGCAGAATTACCGACCTGCAGCAACGATTCCCGACCATGCTGGTCGGGTACGCAGATCATTCATCGTTTGACAATGAGTTTGCAGTGATTGCGAATGACTATGCGTTCCTGCTGGGAGCAAGGATATTTGAAAAGCACATAACTGTGGATGAAGGTGTGGAAAGGGTCGACTTTTCCGCGGCAGTTGCCCCGGGAAAAATAAAAGAGAGCATCCGCAGGCTGCATTTTTTAAGCGACTATGTTTTAGTAAACCCTGAACTGTATACCGAATTCAATGAGCCTGAAACGAGGTACCGAAACCGGCAACTGATCTGTGTGGCGGCCAGGACTATCGGTAAGGGCGAAACGATTACAGAAAAAGACCTCGCACTGAAACTGATTGACTGTCCGGAAAAAACATTTTCAAAAAAAGAAGAGGTGACGGGCAAAACTGCGCAACAATCCATCGAAGCGGATGCGCCTGTTCTTTTCAATGATATCGCATGAAATATTTAGAAATGACTGCGGGCACACAGCTCGACGATGCCCTCCGGCTGCTTGATGCCAACGGCAATGGTTTTTTGCCGGTGGTGGATCATGAGCAAAAGCTCGTGGGCATTATTACTGACGGAGATATCAGGCGGGGTATCCTGAACAAAACACTGGAGCTGGATGCGATCATTAACCGTACACCGGTTACGGCGGCCTGGGGAACCTCACACATTCTTATCAAACGTCATCTCAGGGAAATTCACCGAAGGCACATGCCGGTGGTGGATGATGCCGGTGTGTTGAAAGAAGTGGTGATACTGGATAATTTTGAATTCATTTCAAAAGACAACTGGGTGGTGATCATGGCCGGCGGACTCGGATCAAGACTGGGCGAACTTACGAAAGCAGTGCCCAAGCCGATGCTGGAAGTTGGCGGCAAGCCAATCCTGTTGGGCATTATCGAACATTTTAAATCACAGGGTTTTGGCAAGTTCATTTTATGCGTCAACTACAAGGCAGAAGTGATTGAGCAATATTTTAAAGATGGCTCCTGGCTGGGTGTGCAAATAAAGTACACGAAAGAAACAAAGAAGCTCGGAACGGCAGGCGCTTTGTCATTGATTGATATTGAAATGGAATCACCTTTTTTTGTAGTGAACGGCGATGTTCTCACTTCTATCAATTTTGAAGACTTCATCAATTTTCATATTGTGAACAATGCGGTTGCCACCATGTGTGTAAAGAATTTTGTATTCGGAATTCCTTATGCCTGCATCGACTTCGACAACGAGTCATCTGAAATTACCGGTATCCGGGAAAAGCCTTCGAGCGAATATTTTGTCAACACAGGTATGTATATCCTGAGCCCGGAAGCCCTTGGCCTGATACCAAAAAATGATTATTACGACATGCCGCAATTGTTTGACCAGATGCTGGAACAGAAACTCACCTGTAAAGCATACCGGATTGATGAATACTGGCTCGATCTTGGGCGGCCTGAAGACCTGGATAAGGGGCATGCCGATTTAAAACGTTGATGCCGATGAAGAAAAAGGAACCCGTTTTTTCATCCCTGTCAGAAAGTACGGCTTTTAAAAGATCGATCAACAGGCAACAGGTGAATGGCATTGGGTTCGCAGATCTCAATTCGCATTTGATAGATTCTTTTTTAGTCAATCAGCATACCAATACCAATGACAGCCGGTATGCGTTTTCAAAAACAGTGTGGCTGTTTTCAAAGTTGCTCCGTAAAAAGATCAGTGCGGTAAAAGAAGGTATTTTACTCGTGCCGGTTGAGCCGGAAAAAGAAAGGTCGATGGGTTTATATACGCCCATCATGCAACAACTTGACGGAGGTGATTACCGCTTACTGGGGGTCGAAGAGCTTTTTAGTTCGCTCGATATCACGGTTTTTTTTAGGTGGCTCCTGCAGGTTCCTGCAGCCTTACGGCAGATAAACAAAGCTTTAAGTGTTGAACAGGCAAGCCTGCTGAAACCGCTAAAGCGCAGGTTAAAAATCGATTCACTGATTCATCTTTTGTGGATCGCCCAGCTCAGAACATTTTTTAAGCATTCCGGTTGCAGATCGATGTTGGTGGATTGGGATCGACATGGATTTCAATCGCAGCTGGTGCTGGCTGCAAATATGGAAGCGGTACACACTTACACATTTGTGCACGGTGCTATTTATACGCCTGAAAAATTTGTACCGCTTATCGCAGAAAAATGCCTGGTATGGGGCAATACCCACCGGCAGTTTTTCAGGCAGCAGGGTGAAGCAGCCGAAGCATTACTCACTGCCGGCAATTCAAGGTTTCGCAGGGAATTGCCCAACCGGGAATCAGTGCAAAAAAAATATGGTATCCCTGCAGGCAAAAAAATCATCCTGCATCCGTCACAGAACTTTCCTGATCTGAAGGATCATGAGATTGTAAAAAGCCTGTACCACCATATTGAAACAGACAACAGGTTTCAACTGGCAGTTAAAGTTCACCCCTCCCAAAACAATCAGCAACTGATAAATGAAGTGAGCGGATTGAATGGGCTGATCCTTTTGCCCGCATCTATTTCTGCCGCTGAAGCCCTGAGCCTGGCGGAATTTGCGGTAGTGGTGAGCAGTACATTTTCAATTGATGCAATGATCGCCGGGGTGCCGGTTACCATTTACAAGCAGCCGGGTGCATCGCTCAGGGGAATTGCTGTTGACCTGGTTGAAAAGGCTCTTGTTCCTTTTTTGCAAACACAGAAAGATTTTGAACAATTATTATCAACCATCGCCGATAAACCCGCCATTGATTGTATTGACATGGAATCACAGCGTCAATTCATCAGCGATTATTGTGAATATTACGGAGACGAATCAGCGAAAATAATCGCGTCCTTATTGAAACAGTGAAAGCCCTCATCGCTAAATATGTAAAGAACCCAATGCTCCAGCGTATGCTGGTGTACACTTTTTCTGATGGCCTCAGCAGGGCAATGCCCTTTTTGGTACTGCCCATTATTGCGAATTACCTCAAAGTGGAGGATTTTGGGCTCGTCAGTAACTTTACAGTGTTGGTTGAATTCTTCGCCGCTTTTGTTTCTTTTTCCGCTGCCATGTCGCTGGCAGTTGACTATTATAAAACGGACAGGCCTACATTAGTGAGCAACCTGGTGGTGATGATCAGTTGCACTTTCCTGTTCACCTTCGTGATCATTCTTATTTTTCACGATGCAATTTTTAATATGCTTAAGCTTACCCTTCAATGGCAGATTTACGCTTTATTGTCGGCATATTTTAATAGCATCAACCAGCTCTATAACACAAAACTCAGGTATGATGAAAAAGCCCGCATGTTTGGTATCCTGCAGTTTTCCAGGGCTGCATTGTCGGCCGGGCTCAGTCTTTTTTTAGTGATTGTGCTGGATTGGTCCTGGGAAGGAAGGGCCTTTTCATTGCTCATAACCGGGCTTACACTATTCCTGGTTTCAATACTGTTGTTGAAGAAAGAAAAAGTGATCTTCAGCAATATAAGTTTTGCCGGGGTAACCGCAGGTTTGCTTTTTGGTTTACCATTGCTGCCACAAACATTATCGCAGTGGCTGCGTGGCGGTTTCGAAAAAATACTGGTCACAAAGCAGATCGGGCTGGGTGGTAACGGGCTTATCTCTTTTTCGGGCAGCATCGCTTCTATTTTCTTATTGTTTTCAAGCGCCTTTTTTTCCGCTTATACACCTCACCTGTTTAAGTCGCTGGCCTTACTGGAAAAGAAACCGGAACAGTCTTCCTTTATCCTGTCAGACATTCTTAAAAAAGCCTACCTGTTTTTTGGATTCCTGCTGGCCGCAATACTGCTGGGTAATTTTGTAACGGTGTTCCTGATCAACCATTTTTTCAAGGCTGGATACCAGGGAGCCGAAAAATTTATGCCCCTTGCGCTGACCAATGTTTTTTTAAGTGGCTTAACATCCTGGCTCGCATCTTTCCTCCTGTTTAAGAAAAAGACTAAGATGCTGGGAATGATCACCATTACCCAAACGGCGGTACAGATATCGCTCACCTATGTAATGGTTATGAACTTTGCCACCATCGGCGCTTTGTATGGCGCTGTATTGGGAAACCTGTTTATGAGTTTCGTGTTGTTCTGGTTTGTCAACAGGGAGTATCAATTACCCTGGCTTAGTTTCAGGGCTGCACCGGTTAAAACTGACTGACGACATTCTGAGATACCTGGCAGCCAGGTGTATCAACACACTAAAAGATATTACAGGCTTTGATCAGATAAACACTTGCTGCCTGCTCACCACAAATTTTATTGTATGAAAATATTAGACTGTACTTTAAGAGACGGAGGCTATTATACCTATTGGGATTTTGATAAGCAACTGGTGGATGAATATTTTAAATCGCTGAACCAGTTGCCGGTGGACTATATCGAGATCGGCTACCGGTCCACACCCATGAAGGAATACCTGGGCGAGTATTTTTATTGCCCAACCTATGTGATTGAAGCGATCAAATCGATCAGCAATAAAAAGCTGGTGATCATCCTCAACGAAAAAGATGTGCGGCCCGAACACCTGCCCCAGTTACTGGAACCCATCAAAGGACTGGTAACCATGGTAAGGATGGCGATCGATCCTAAAAACCTGAAGCGGGCGTTGGTATTGGCCGAAGCGGTGAAGAAAATGGGTTTTGAGGTAGGCTTCAACGTGATGTATATGTCAACCTGGGCATCTCAAAAAGAGTTTATCCAGGACCTGAAATTTGTTGATGGCCTCTCGGATTATTTTTATATGGTCGATTCGTTTGGTGGTGTATTTCCACAGGATGTACTGAAAACCATCAATATCGTGCGGGAACAAACCTCGGTGCCATTAGGCTTCCATGGTCATAATAACATGGAGCTGGCACTTATCAATACCTTAACAGCGCTCGACAACGGCGTTGAAATTGTTGATGCCACCATTACAGGAATGGGCAGGGGCGCAGGAAATTTAAAAACGGAATTGCTGTTAACCGTGCTGAACGCAAAAGGAATGCTGAAGCTTGATTATAATCCTTTGAGCGTGGTGGTGGATGGCTTCACACAATTGCAAAAGCAGCACGAGTGGGGTACCAATCTTCCTTACATGGTGTCTGGCGCCAATTCATTACCACAGAAGGAAGTGATGGAATGGGTGTCGAAACGTTTTTACTCCTTCAACAGCATTATACAGGCATTGGAGAATAAGAAAAATAAGATAGAGGATAACAAAAGATTTGAACTGTTTACGCCAAAGAAAACTTACCGCAAGTGTATTTTGATTGGTGGTGGTCCTTCAGCAGTTGCGCTGGCAGAACCTATCAGAAAAATGATCAAAGATGAAAAGGATATCTGCCTGGTATATGCAAGTACCCGCAACGCGTCTGTTTATAAAGATCTGCCGGTTGACCAGTATTTCTGCCTGATGGGCAACGAAGGTAACCGAATGGGTAAAGTGTTTAACGATCTCGGTAACTTTTCCGGGCTTTGCGTGTTGCCTCCTTACCCGAGGAAGATGGGCACTTTTGTGCCGGAGGAAGTGGAAGACAAAACATACGAATTGCTGCAGATTACCTATACTGACCTTGTGAAGGAATCCCAGACGGCCCTGTCGCTCCAGATCTGCATTGATTTGAAGGCGGAAGAAGTGATGGTGGTGGGGTATGATGGATACAGCGGTACAAAACTCGGATCAAAAGAACAGGAACTGCTGGCAGAAAATGAACAACTTTTTGCGGCTGCCCAAAATGCCGGTTTAAAAATAACGGCTTTGTCGCAGACAAAATATAAATCTCTCATCACCGATTCGATCTATTCAAAACTGATATGAAGATTGTATTAGTAATACCTGCCCGGTATAAATCAACCCGGTTTCCCGGTAAACCCCTCACCGATATCGATGGAAAGCCCATGCTGTTGCGTGTGTACGAGCAATGTGTAAAAGCATTTCCGGCAGAATCGATTTATGTTGCCACCGAAGACAGCAGGATTGTGGAGTACTGCAACAGTTGCAACATTCGCAGCGTACTCACGAGCGATAACTGCCTTACCGGTACAGACAGGGTGGCTGAAGCCGCTGAGTCTATTGAGGCAGATGTATATATAAATGTGCAGGGCGATGAACCGGTGTTTAACCCGGATGATATCAGGTTATTACTAAACCGGGTTAATGAAAACCCGGGCCAGGTATATTGCGGGTATTGCGATATCGACAATGAAGAAATGTACCTGAGCCGTTCCACACCAAAAATGGTGATGGGACTTAAGGGACAATTGCTGTACATGAGTCGCAGTGGTATTCCTGGTAATAAATCAGGCAGTTTCAGTTTTGCTTACCGGCAGGTTTGCGCCTATGCATTTCCAAAGGAGGCGTTGAAAATATATAAAAGTCATACCACTAAAACACCCCTTGAACAGGAAGAAGATCTTGAATTGCTTCGTTTTATTGAAATGGGGTACCCCGTACAGTTAGTTAAGATGAGCGATCTTTCTATACCGGTCGATCACCCGGAAGATGTTGTTAAAGTAACAGAACGCCTGAGGAATGCTGGAAATTAAAAAGGGAACCGAAGCTGTTTTCTGGGACTTCGACGGGGTATTGATGGATTCAAACCCGGTAAGGAACACAGGCTTTTCCGCCGTGCTGTCAAATTATCCGGAAGGAGAAGTAGCACAACTGCTCGCCTACCATCGTGCCAATGGCGGTTTATCACGCTATGTTAAATTCCGCTATTTTTTTGAACAGGTACGCCACGAAACTGTCACTGAGCAGAAGATAAAGGAACTGGCAACAGCTTTCTCCACCATCATGCGGGATCGTTTGCTGGACGGTTCTTTGCTGATCGCTGAAACCGTTAATTGGGTAAAGGAACACTACCAGCAATTACCCATGCATATTGTGTCGGGCTCCGACCAGGCTGAACTTCGTTTTTTATGCGCCCATCACCAACTGGCGCCATATTTTAAAGATATCATGGGTAGCCCGGTTCCTAAAAAACAACTGGTGGCCGGCCTGCTGCAGCACTATGGGTACCAAGCAGGTAATTGTGTGTTGGTGGGAGATGCCATCAATGATTATGATGCGGCCCAGGTGAATGGCCTGCAGTTCTTTGCTTATAACAATCCTTCTTTGGCATCGCATACAACCTATTAATGAGAAGACGCACCCACCAGTATACTTCCAACCTTGCCATTATTTACGGGTGGATCATATCATTGATATGGCCTTTTGGAATGGTAATGCTGGCCATGAAAAACTTCAGGAATAAACAATACCGGTTTTTTATCCTCTTGTTTTTCATGTTTTATGGCTACACCTTCATTATCGGAAGTGAAGGTCACGATGCATTCAGGCACAAGGAAAAATTTGAGGAGATGGCCCGGCAACCAAACAGTGAGCTGGGTAATATCATCAGGGATTTTGTAACACTGAAAGGGGAAGACCTGGATATTTATGCCCCGCTGGCTAACTATTTTGTTTCCAGGTTTACTGATAATGCGGCCTATGTATTTGCGTTTCATGCATTGATATTTGGGATATTTTATCTAAAATCGATCTCATTTATCTACGACGAGTTTAAGGGGAGGGTCAACAAAAACGCGATGCTTTTTTTGTTTTTGTTCATTGCGATGTTTTCCATACACCTCATTAACGCGGTAAGGTTTTATACCTCAATGTGGTTGTGGATATACGGGGCGCTTCAACTGTTATCCAGGAAGAAGCTAAAATATATTATCTATTGTCTGTGTGCGAGTCTTATACATTTTGGCATTACACCAGCCACTTTTATGTTGCTCTTGTATTATTTTCTCGGACCCAGAAATAATATTTATATACCACTTGTGTTCATCTCTTTTGTGGTAGGTAATTTTTTCCAGTTTGATTTCCTGGTGCAATTAGGTTCCGGTATTAATGCCGCTGCGGAAAAGCGGGCGCAATTGTATACCAATACTGATATCCAGAACCAGCGGACGGAAAGTTTCCAAAATGCATCGTGGTTCATACTGTTACGGGTAAACGCACTTCACTATTACCTGCTGGGAGCTCTTGCTTACCTGCGGTTCAAGGGAAAAGATTATTTCTGGGATAAGAAACAGGAATATCTTTTTTCGTTTCTCATGCTCTACCTGTCTTTTGTAAACTTTGTTATCTACGTACCTTCATTGGGTGGCAGGATGCGTTTTATTTTCTGGGCGATGACGGCCTATTTTTTATACCGCTTTTTCCAGATTAACCGGCGTAAGAGTTTTTATAATGTCACCCTGATAGGGCTGTTCCCCATATTATTATATGGAGCAGTTGAGTTCAGGATCAACACTGAATTCACCAATATACTGGCACTGATCGGCGATCCTTTTTTACTGTTTTTTAATAAGACCTCTGTATCCGTGTACGACGTTATCTTTAAGCATTAGCGATTCGTTCCCTGCCATCATTTAATCAGCAAGCTTGGAAAATATTCTTTTTTCAATCAACACAGAGTATCATGTACTGGTTACCACCAGTTTGATCATGCAGTATTATAACGACCGAAATAAATTCGCTGTTACGATACTCCTCAATATTAATAACAACAACCGCTTCAAAGACAAACTTGATTTTACGCCCCTGGGAGTTAAGGTACTAGTGCTGGAATATAATGTGGCTAAACCACAATACGACCCGGTAATAAAAGAAACACTTGAAAAACTGGCTGCGGGCAATTGGTCGAAGTTTGTTTTCTTCCTGGAACAGGCGCCGGTAAACCAATTTCTGGCAGTGCAGCTTTCAAAAAAAGGCACCACTATTTGCGTAGCTCCAGAAGGAACAAAACCCTACATCACCATTTCAAAGGCGGCGCTGCCATCACGGATAAGGGCTACGCTTCAGAACTACCGTTTTCTTAAAACGCAACGGCTTTTGTTCGGCATTCCACCGCTGGTAAGTAATGTGCATGGCTTTCTAAAACAAACCGATGAGGTGTGGGTGCATAACCCGGACATTTATCACAACAGCACCCATAAAAAAGTAGTGCAGGTTGATTTGTTTACCTCCGCGGATCAAACGAAAACAGTTTCTGAAATTTTTAATTTTCACATTGAACAACATCTGCCGGAAGTGGATGGCATATTGTTTTACCTGAACCAATGGTATGTGGAGTTTAAAGTGTATGATTTTGAGCTGGAAGTATTGCAGGCCCTGCTTGATAAATACCCCAACAAAAAGATCTGTATCAAACTACACCCCAACACCCACAAATTCCAGGTGGAAAGATTTGAAAAAATGGACCGGGTAATCCTTAACAGGGTAACCGTGCCGGCAGAGCTGTTTATCATCAATCTTTCCAACAGCATCATATTCAGCTTTTGGTCGGCTTCCTTACTTATCAAAAATGACTCCTGTAAATTTTACTGGCTACATACCCTGCTCGAAAAGCAAAAGCTGATGGACTGGTGGTCGATCAAAAACCCGGTACGCCACATCAAAGAAGTGAACAGCATAGACGAGATTGTATTTTAGCAACATAACCGGAGTGCCGGCATCCAACGAAAGCCGTTTTTCTTTCACGCATGATCCTTTCAAAAAAAGACTATATCGCATACCTCGAAGCTGACAGGGTGGCTTCTGCCCGTAAAAAACCTGGCCTGAAACAAAAACTATCCGAATGGGTTGCACCTGATTATATCTGGAAGTTTCAACGACTGTTGCGTAAGGCTGAATATTATAAGAATGTGAAAAAAGATCCGTTCTCGAAGATCATTTACTTTTTTGTAAAGATGCAGAAGCGCCGGCTGGGTGTGAAGCTTGGCTTTTCAATACCGGAAAATGTTTTTGGACCCGGCTTGTCGTTACCACATTACGGAACCATTGTGGTAAATGCGGCGGCTAAAGTAGGCGCCAACTGCCGCATGCATGTTTGTACCAATATTGGTGCTTCCGGTGGTTCTCCCAAAGCGCCGCAGATCGGCGACAACGTGTACATCGCACCAGGCGTAAAAATATTCGGCGACATACGGTTGGGGAATAATATTGCCATCGGCGCCAACGCTGTGGTGAATT
This sequence comes from uncultured Ferruginibacter sp., assembly GCA_964452405.1. Taxonomy (GTDB): domain Bacteria; phylum Bacteroidota; class Bacteroidia; order Chitinophagales; family Chitinophagaceae; genus Ferruginibacter. Next base: position 2,911 of record CAYVLT010000006.1, on the reverse strand, counting down.
GTTCTTTTGAAGAGGACAATATTTTAATTGCAGGTGTACCAGCAAAAAAGATCAAGAGCATTGAAGAGAATGCTGTAAAAAAAGCCGCAGGTATTTAATTACCCTAACATTGTCACCGGTGAAAAAACTCAAAGCATCTCTTGCATTAAACATTACCAACATCCCGGGATGGCGCACGAAAAGAAAGATCGTTGTGATAGAATCAGACGATTGGGGCACCATCCGCATGAGCTCTGCCGGCGCCTATGAACGCCTCCTGGAAAAGGGATATCCCGTAAACCGGAATGAATACAACCGGTACGATGCCATTGAAAGCAATGAAGACCTCGGGTTATTGTTTGAAACCCTCAATAGCGTAAAGGACAGTCAAAACAATCCTGCTGTTCTCACGGCAAACAATATCGTGGCAAATCCTGATTTTGAAAAAATTGCCGCCGCCGGTTTCAATAAGTTTTATTACGTTCCCTTCACACAAACCCTGCAGGAATATCCAAGCCACCACCGGGTGATGGAACTATACCGGCAAGGGATACACGAAAAACTGGTGATGCCTCAGTTGCATGGCCGCGAGCATATTAATGTACCCAACTGGCTGCATGCCCTTCAAAATGGAATTCCGGCGGCGATAGATGCTTTCGGGGAAAAAATGTTTTCGGTGGCAAATGGAAAAGGGCACAGTTGCCGGAAAGAGTTTTTGGATGGCTTTGGTACATTCAGCACCGCGGCAATCAATGCCCTTGAACAGGTAATTATCGAAGCAAGTGACCTGTTTGAAACCATTTGGGGTTTCAGATCTGCCTCAATCATCGCTCCCTGTTATACCTGGCATCCCGCCGTGGAGCCGTTTTTCTTAAAGGCAGGTATAAAATATATACAGGGAGGAAGGGTGCAAAAAGTGCCCTTGTTAAATACCAAAGAAGTGAAACATACCCGCCATTTTACAGGCCAACGAAATGCACTCCGGCAGGTATACCTAGTACGAAATGTTTTTTTTGAACCTTTCTCCGACTTGGGTAAGGACTGGGTGGATGCCGCTTTAAAGGAAATACAAAATGCTTTTCTTTGGGGCAAGCCAGCCATCATCAGCTCACACCGAGTAAATTATACAGGTTTTCTCGATCCGCAACACAGGCAAAGAAACCTGGCATTGCTGCAGCAACTGTTGAAACGGATTGTTCAAAAATGGCCTTCCGTTGAATTCATGGCCACCAACCAGTTAGGCGACCTGTTAACCACGGCAGCCTGATGGGCGCTTGTGTGTAAAAAGAATAGCAACCTGTGACTGAAAGCAGAAAACGCATTTGCCTCATTTTACCATCGCTTACTGCGGGAGGAATGGAAAGAGTGATGACGGTGTTCGCCGAATTCCTGGCTGCCAAAGATGATGTGGAAGTGCACCTGGTTTTACTCAGTAAAAAGCCGCATTTCTTTTCGGTACCAGCCACTGTCACGATACATGAGCCCGCGCCACGAAAAGGCACACTGTCGAGGCTGCTGGTTACTTTCAGTACCATTCAATATCTCCGAAAAAAACTGAAAGCGCTGCAGCCGCATGCACTGCTCAGTTTTGGCAGTATGTTCAATTCTTTTGTGATGATCGCCTCCAGGGGCCTCGGCATAAAAACATATTTATCTGACAGGAGTAACCCTTACCGCAACACCCGGCTCAGGTTTAAAAAAGACCCGGTAGAACGTCATGACGGCCCTGTTCATTTTTTCTTAAAACGATTTTTATACAAACGGGCAACAGGCCTGGTGGTGCAAACTGAAGCAGCGAGAAAGATTGAAGAAAAATTTTTGCAGCATAAGAATATTGTAAAGTTTCCTAACCCTCTCCGGTTGAAAGCCCCGGCAGAGGAGTTGCCCAGGAAAAATTATATATTGAACGTGGGGCGGTTTATCGGCACCAAACAACAACAACTGCTGCTGGAGATTTTTGCAAAGGTTGATAATAAAGGATGGGAACTGGTATTTGCCGGAGACGGACCCAGGCTCGCTGCAGTACAACAACGGGCTGTTGAACTGGGACTGCAGCAGCGGGTACATTTCCCCGGCAATGTTGCAGACATTGACCGGTATTATTTCCAAAGCGAGATATTCGCTTTTACCTCCATCACTGAAGGATTTCCAAATGCTTTGGGTGAAGCCCTGATGGTACCACTTGCAGTGATAGCTTTTGATTGTGTAGCAGGCCCATCCGATCTGATCGGGGATGATTACAATGGTTACCTGGTTCCTGTAAACGATATAGAACAGTACTGCCGTAAGCTCGGGCAATTGATGGAAGATGCGGCACTCAGGGAAAGATTTAAACAAAATGCAAGGGAAAAGATGAAGACATTCGATGCTGAACAGATCATGACACGACTGTATGAAGTATTAAAAAGTTAGGTTGAAAAAAAAATTGAAAATATTCCTGCAGCTGCTGCTCTTTATTTTTCCGTGGATACTCAGGCGGCCGCTGCTAAACCTGTTCTTTTCATACAGGATACATCCGTCGGCCCGTATTGGTTTTTCAATCGTATTGCCCGACAGCCTGGTAATGGAACAAGGTGCCAGGATCACCAATTTCACTTTTATCAACAACATCAATAACTGCGTAATGAAGGCCCATTCAAAAATGGGCAGCTTCAACTGGGTTACCGGCGCCAACACTTCCCGGAAGTCAATCTTTCAATATTCGGCTAACCGTTCCTGTGAGTTAGTGGTGGGGGTGCATACCAGGATCACGGAAAAGCATTTTTTCGACTGCAATGGTGGTGTGTACATTGGTGACTTCACCACGATTGCCGGTATGCGCACAGTGATATTGACACATTCCATTGATGTACGGGTGAGCAGGCAGACAGCGGACCCCATCAACATCGGTAAATATTGTTTTATTGGCACCAACAGTATAATGGTAAAAGGA
>CAYVLT010000005.1:0-48113 GCA_964452405.1 uncultured Ferruginibacter sp. | reverse complement strand
TTTTTATCTTCATTTGTCAAATTACAAAAAACTAAGCAAACTATTACCTTATCAAAATAATTATCAGTAAAAGGAAATTTAGTTCCATCATATAGGGAAATGGATATGTCATTGCACTGGGCTTTGTTTAATTTTTTTCTGGCGATTTTTAAAATTCCAGGGTCAATATCAAGTCCAAATATTTGAGCCTTAGGGTAAGATTTTTTAATAATAACTGACATTTCTCCGGTTCCAACCCCAAAGTCGAGTATTAAATCTGTTTCCCGAATAATAATTTTCTCCAAAAAAACAAATTCTAAATTTATTTGTAACCAGTATTTTCATTATTAAATCATAGAAATTCGTCAAAAAATTATATCCTAGTGCGGGAAAATATTTTTTGGTTTTTTTATGATTCATTTTCTGTTACTCATTTAAAAAACGAGTCTTTAATTTAAAAAGTCGAAGCTCAGACCAATAAAAAGAAATATTAATCGATTTCTTTAGCCATTGTAAAGTAACATAAAATGTTTGCCTATTTTACTTAATTTCAGATATATGTCGAATGAGTCATTAAATCAACCTTAACAAATTTAGCCTCCTAAAATTTAATGATATTGGCATTCTCTGTCCTCTATGGTTCATATTTGTCAAAAGAATAGTAATTCAAGAATTTGATGATAGTTGGATAGTGGTTAATGTTCGGAATGTTCACACTGGATTCCAAGTGTGAAATTGTTTGAAGGCTAAGATTAAGTTTTAATGCTACCCCAATTTGAGCAACCCCTGAATAAAACCTACGTTTAAGTACTTGTTCACCAAGAGTTTTAGGGTATCAAGGTAGCCAAAAATCGGTGGCTTTTTTCCGTTTGTAGCAATCGGGAAAAGGTAATACAAGAACAACGACGCATTGAGTATTTTCATACAAATCACAATTCCATTTTTTATTCTTCTTTTCCCCCTTTCTCTCCTACAAACCATTGTTCTTTGTGCTTAAATAAAAACATTAAATGTTGTGAGTGATCCGTAACAACGGGTTATATACTGCTGAATGCCAACCTTCTCCTCTTCACTTAGCTTTTTATTACTATTAATATTTTGCTCAAGGACTCTTAGGCGATCACGGAGCATTACAATTTTATGAAAAAAATCAGCAATGGGAACCTCTTTTGATTTTAAGGATTTGTCCATGGACTGCAGTATCATAGTGCCCCCAATCCACTTATCTCCTAGTGATACAACCTCTCCGGTTCCATTCCACATAAGAAGAATTTTCAATAATGATTTTTCAATGTCACTATGGGTTTCTAATTCTTCGGTTACATTTTCAGCAATTACCTCCTCCAGTTTATCCTCTGATTTATCAATTTCTCTTATACCATGATTAATGAAAGATATCAGATAGGTTGAATACCTAATCCCCACGATAACACCCGGACCTAGTTGTGTGTGTTGGAGGCGTGTGCCAATCCCAAGTCTTAAATTATCACTCATTGATTTGAATTTTAAAACAAATATAATATACGGTATGGAATTGCTCATCTTTCCTTAACCAAGTCCAGAATTCGCTTTTTTGTTTTAGCAATGGGTTCTCTATTGTTGCTTTCCCATTCCCAAACTGTTGAGCGATCTGTTCCAAAAAGCTGAGCAAATTTATCCTGTGTTAATCCGTTTACATATCGATACTGTTTAATTTTTCCTGAAAGAGTTTCAGTTGGAATCTGAAGTGGGTTATATCCCAGGAAAGAGATAATTCTTGGATAGTGGGATACATGAGGTTCAAAGTCGCCAAGTTCCCAACCCCTTAAAGTTTCCCTATCTATTTGTAGATGCACTATGATGTCCTTTATAAGTATTTTTCTCGTGAGTCTTGCCTGTTTAAGATGATTGCCAATTGTTTTCAAAACTTCCGGAAATTGTCGTTTATCAGGCAGAGGTACAGTTTTATTGAATTCGGAAAAAGGGATCGCAAGAGGTATGTTGCAGACGGGTGCCGATGCCAAGGTTTGTTTGATCCATATTTTTTGCGTTTAAGCAACAAATATATTTATATCAATTACTGTTTGACCGTCGTTGCAAATTATCGACAAAAACTATCAATGAATTGTCAATATCTATTGAAAGGGTGGATATATAATTGTATGTTTGTCATCCCTCTACTTTATTATCCCACATATCCACTTGAATACCCAATCGTCAGTCTGCTCCTAAATTCCTCTGTAAAATCGTACTTGTCTGATACGCATTTTGAAAAGCTGCATTTGTTCACACCAAAAACATTTACAATGATACGTAATTGGTATGCAGTTTATACTAAACCCAATAAAGAGAAGCGGGTATCATCGATTCTTGGTAAAAAAGGTATCACTAATTTTTGCCCGGTAGTTGCCGTACAATTTAACAAGGTACCGCACAGGAAACAATTATTCCAGCCGCTTTTCAATTCTTTTGTATTTGTTCAGATCACAGAAGCGGAAATGCCTTTGCTGAAAAGCATTTCCTGGGTTGCCAATTTCTTTTACTGGAAATCGAAACCCGCTATTATCAGCAATGGGGAAATAGATATTATACGGAATCTCACTTCCAATTACTCCAATATCCGCCTGGAAAAAACGATCGTGGATATGAGTGCATCGGTAGTGGTATCTGACGAACCAAGTATTGTGTATAGTGAAAAATCTGTTTCGGTAAAATATAATGGAATAAGAGTAAAACTGCCTTCATTGGGTTACACGATGATTGCAGAAAGAGTAAAACAAAAAGAAGCCACCGTTTACCAGGAGCCATCAGGTTTACTGGCTTCATTCCCGAGAAGAATCAACGCTTTTTTCTTTAATTAATAAAAGCCAACCGCCCGTTTTAAAATTCAGTGAGGCAAACAGCTTGTTTGTTTCTTATCCTTGTTTCTGATTTTTTTTGATCCGTTATCCCTGGGTACTTCCTGAAATACCACCGGTTTCTTAATTAGAAGGGCTGTAAACCACAGCTGTTTCTGAGCGCCCATCTGTAAATCCGTTTTCTTTTGAATGACGCTGAACCATTACCGGCAAAGCCAATAATTTATTCATTTCAAAAGTTACCTGTATGAAAAATTTGTACCACTGTTACACGCGTAACATCGATAACACGTCTTATTTCTTCGTGAAGCGGTTTGTGCTGTATGCCGACCTTGAAGGCGTTCCTCCCATCCTCGAAGGATATGGAATGCACCGGGTTTTTGAACAGGCTTGTCTCATAGCAGGTATCACCGACAGCAACCTGCAGAAACGCCTGCTTGAAAACATTGGTACCGGTACCCGGCTGGCAAAAATCATCGACATCAATATACCCGAACCAGTTTACAGGAGAGTGGCGGGTGAATAATGACATAAAAAAAGGTGATCATTACTTTACCGTGATCCGGTAAAAGTTTTTACCATCAGCACAGCGTGTAAATTTCACCCACAGGTTAATAAACCTCTTTTCCCGCTTCCAGTTGAACTATGAAGCAATGAAATTTTTTAACCGGTTAAATTCTTTTGTTGAATTGGAAACAAACAGGCTGTTCCAGAACGAGGCAGCTGATTTCAGCAAATTGGCAATAACGTTGCCGTTTGAATAATTGTTTGACATGATATTGAATTTTAAGTAAAGTTAAATTTTTCTGAGATGCCTTCCAATCGTGATTTTGCTGATTTTTTCAGACCGTAAATTCCGTAATAGCTAAGTGCCGATGCTGGTAAAGGGTTAATGCTGCGAAAATATTCCAGGCAAACTGTCAACTTTAATACGAAAAAACCGGCTGTTTATTTTGTATCGCATAAAGTTTTTTAATATTATCACCATTACTTACATTTACTGGTAAGATTTTCCCGGCAACCTTTTAAAAATTATCTATGGCCAGGATGCTGGTTAGCATTATTTTAATGTATCCTTAAACTCCAATATTTCACCCAGCCCCACCAGATTTCATGGAAACCTTTAAGCCTTATTTTCAGATTCCGGCCGGACTTAAGCCTAAAGTGTGGGTCCTGGCGCCGCAGGTTGAAACCAATGACGAAAATCTTGATTATTATTACGACTTTTCGCAAAGCATCGCTGAATACAAAAGTACGTTCAGCAAACTCGGCCTGGATTGGTGCTGGCAACCAGTGACCCTGGTTAATTACCATGATATCATTATTAAGATCCGGGAAGAACAGGAAGCTGCAGCCTGTTTTCCGATTGTATTTAACTTATGTGACGGCGACGAAACCAATGGTAGTCTCGGTATTTCAATAGTACGTTTTTTAGAGGCTAACAACCTGGTCTACACAGGCGCCGAAGCTTTTTTTTACGAGATCACTACTTCTAAACTGGCCATGAAGGCTGCGTTTGATAAAAAAGGCATCCCTACGCCGCCCTGGGAAGCGATTACTGCTTTGGATCAAAACCTCGAGGGAATTTTTGAACGGCTGGGCTGCCCGATCATTGTAAAGCCGTCTGTTTCCGGTGGCAGTATGGGGGTTGGTACTAAAAACGTAGTTCACAATATCTCTCAGCTGAACAGCCTTGTTACAACAATGTTTGAAGGGTACAGGGGTTGGAACCTGGTTACCGACGGGTTGGTGGCAGAGTCTTTCATTGCCGGCAGGGAATTTACCTGTTTCATTGCCGGCTCTGCCAGCGATCCGGGAAATGCCAACATTTATGAGCCCGTAGAGCGGATCTTTCATCCTTCATTGCCGGAAGAAGAAAGGTTCCTGAGTTTTGACAGGCTTTGGGAAATATATGAGGAGGAGTCGGCCATGCCGGGCGAAGAAAATTTTTATGAATATGCACCGGTGGAAGCGGCACTTATTGCAGGTATAAAATCCCTGAGCTGGAAAGCTTATGATGCGCTTAAAGGCACTGGCTATACCAGGGTTGATATCCGCATGAATCACCAAACCGGTGAATTGTATGTACTGGAAGCGAATGCGCAATGCGGCATCAGCGAAGATGAAAATTTCACGTCTATCGGTGCTATATTAAAAGTATCCGGTAAGGCGTTCAGTGAATTAGTGTCTGAAATAATCAACGACGCTTTGTACCGGTTCTCCTTACGCAACTGTAGCTCATTGTCATCCAACGAATATTCTTCCCCTGAAAAAGAAAACATCATCATGAAAACCCCTTCAAAATAAGTGAGTATGAAAATTTGCGTGTTGCAGCCAGACTATTCAACATCAAACGTAGACTACCAATACTATGACCCGGCCCGGAACCTGGAACACCTGATGCCCCGGGCTAGCTTTGATCATGTTTTGCTCAATAAACTTACCACCTACCGGCAGTTGGTTGCGCTCAGGAAAAAGAACTACGACATTTTTGTGAACCTTTGTGAAGGTTACCTGGAGTGGGAGGTTCCATCCATTGATGTGATCTATTTTATGGAATTGCTTAACCTGCCGTTTACCGGTCCCAGTTCCTTGTTGTACGATCCACCGAAGGAGTTAATGAAATATGTTGCCTATACGGTTGATGTTGCCACACCCGAATTTGCACTAGTGGAAAGCCTGTCGGACATCGACTCAAAATGTGGTAGGCTGCAATTTCCTTTATTCGTGAAGCCACACAAAGCCGGCGATAGCCTGGGTATCGATCAGCAAAGCCTGGTGCACGATCAGCATGAACTCAGGGAAAAGGTAAACGCCTGCCTGGAAGAATTCGGGCCCTTACTGGTGGAAGAATATATTGATGGCAGGGAATTTACCGTGATGCTGGCGGCCAACCCGGGTGGAAATGGCGAAACCACGATCTTCCGGCCGGTAGAGTATATTTTTCCTGCTGCTTACGGGTATAAAACCTATGCCCTAAAAACATCAGAACTTCATCCGAATGCCAATGTGCCGGTAGAAGATGAAGCGCTTTGCGGTCAACTCAAGGCTGCCGCAGAGAAGATTTTCAACGGTTTTAACGGGGTTGGCTATGCCCGGCTTGATTTCAGGATGAATAAGGAAGGCAAACTGTTTTTCCTGGAAATTAATTTCACCTGTTCCGTTTTTTACACAGATGGATACGAGGGAAGTGCAGACTTTATCCTGAAATATGATGGTTTTGGCCAGGCAAAATTCCTGGAACATATTATAAACGAAGGGATTGCCCGACATAAAAGAGCTCAAAAAAAATACTTGGTTAAAGGAAGCCCGATAGCGGGTTACGGTATCTACGCAGCCCGGGACATTAAGCAGAATGAGTTGATTTTCAATGGCGAAGAAAGATCGCAGCGGATCGTAACCCGGCGACATGTGGAGCAATGCTGGAATGTTAAACAAAAAGAAACTTTCAGAAAATACGCCTACCCTCTCAGTAAAGCGGTATTTTTGCTGTGGGATAATAATCCAAATGAATGGGCACCACAAAACCATAGCTGTTCTCCCAATACGGCTTACGACGGCCTCGATGTTATTGCCAACAGGTTTATTGCAGCCGGTGAGGAATTAACACTCGATTATGCGTCGTTCCTGGATGAAAATATGGAACCATTTCATTGCCATTGTGGATCTCCCAAATGCAGAGGCCTGGTTACCGGAACAACCGGAAACTCAGTGACCGATCGGGAAAGACAAAGCTTCACTTAAACTAACCCAGGGTCTTTCTGTCTTATTAATCGATTCTACTTTTTAAACCCCATCACCGGGGGTGGCGAATTTATTTGTGTAAATCCGGGGAATATGTATATGACGACCTTGAGTGTAATAAAAAAACTAGTGGCCAGGCATAAATACAAGCTTGCGCTTACTTATATATTATTTACAATAGAAACAGCCGGAAACCTGCTCAGGTTTTACTTTTTTGGAGAGGCGATCAACGGTTTGATCAAAGGAAGCTACCAGGGATTACTGATGCTTGCCTGCGTACATTGTGTGTACCTGGTGGCAGGCACCGTTCGACACATATACGATACCCGAACCTATTCCGCCATCTACACTTCACTTGTGACGCGGCTTTTGAGCAGAACATTCAGTAAGGCAGATGTATCTAAACTTAGCGCCCACTCTATGTTAGCACGGGAGTTTGTTGATTTTTTAGAGCACGATCTTGTATATGTTGCGGAGGCTGTTTATAATTTAGCCGGCTCCCTGGTAATTTTGCTTTTTTACGATAAGATGATCGTGTTGACTTGCCTGGCGATTATGATCCCGGTTGTGATTGCCAGCTATTTTTATGGTAAAAAAATGCGCACGCTTACCAGGAAGAACAATGACGAGCTCGAACAGCAGGTAAATATTATTTCAAGCGGAAATAAAAAACTAATTCACAAACATTATCACAACCTCAGAAAGTGGCAGATAAAAATATCTGATAAGGAAGCATGGAATTTTGGATTCATGGAATTAATGGTATTACTGGTAATTCTTTTGTCACTGGTAATTTCGAAACAGAATTTTGCCACCGGGTTACTGGCGGGCAGTCTTTTTGGTATCTATAGCTATATCTTAAAATTTGCTGCTGGTCTTGATACCATTCCCTATACAGTGCAAAGATTATCCGTGCTGTGCGACATCACCCGCAGAATTGAATTAGATGATGAAGGGAGCAGCACAGAAAATGAATCCATCCATATACCAGCGATTGAAAATGATTATAAAATCTCTGCCTGATCTGTATTTGGATACCTGGAAGCTGATATTTTTCAGCCTCACGTACATTAAAAATAGAAAAATAAACCGGCTCCGCTTCCATTTATCCTGCTGTATTACCGTTCGGAAAATAGCGCAAATCCCCATTTCTTAAAAGGCTGATCCCTGAAAATAGCTACCATGGCTGATTCCAAGGTTAAAACAGCTATTAATCACTACAAATTACCTTTTCTAAAACAGTACTTTGTTTTGCATAGTACCAAATGAAGTATATCTTTGTGTTATCAAATCAAACAGTAACACAAAAAACCAAAGTCATGAAAAGAACATTCAACAGCCGGTTCAATTTGTTAAGCAATATTGAAATGGAAAATCTCACCAGCATAGTTAAGGAAACCATTGCCACCCAGGTAGTAATCCCCGTGAATGTAAATAAGCCATTTACGCCTGCTCAATTATGGGATCTGCAACGCAGGGCAAAACCAAGGACAAGCCGCCGCTTTATTTAATTACACTAAAAATTAAGACCATGAAAAATATACATGCTGTTTCATTCAAATCTATCGAACCGAAACAAATGCTCGAACTCACAAAAGAAATTAAGGAAAGCCTGGCAACTGATAGCAAGGTTAAGCAGTTTACAACCGCTGACCTATGGGCTATCCAAAGGCAGGGAAGAACACGTGTGCAGAGGAGGTTTATTTGCTGATGGCTTATCTGCCGAAATCGTCCTGCACCCGGACAATATCGTCTTCGTTACTGGGGTTTTCAGCATCGGTATGTTGCCAGATTTCGGCGACAATGCCCCAACCTTCCAGTCCGATCAGGCGGTGACGTTCTCCCTGTTTCAACTGGATAATATCTCCAACGCCAAGGTGGGTGATTGTTTTTTCTTCATCATCATCGCTGGTTATTACGCCGGCAACGCCGCCAATCAGTTTCCAGATTTCGGCCCTGCGGTGGTGGTATTGCCAACTCAATCTTTTTGAGGGAGCAACCAATAATATTTTCGGACTTAATTTACCTGAAATAGACAGGTCGCTCCGGGTGAGGTGTGGGAAGTAAAGCTGGATAAACTTCTCTGCAATATTTTCATCCAGCACAAAAAAGCCACCCCATGGGCGGGAGTCGTCCATCGTTGCAACGCCCAGTTGCTGGCTAGCCAGGTAGTTGGCCACCTGGTTAAAGATTTCTTCTTTGCGCTGTTCTGCTGTAAAATTTAGTTCCATAAGCTGGTTAGTTATCTACCCATGAATATCATTAATATTTGTACATCGCTCGGGTTTACCCCCGAGATCCGTGAAGCCTGCCCCAGTGTTCTTGGTCTTATACGGCTGAATTTCTGCCTGGCTTCATTACTGAGTGAAACGAGTTTTTCGTAGTTAAAATTATCCGGGATCAATAAATCTTCGAGTTGGCTCATCTTCACTACCAGCTCCCGTTCCTTTTCGATATAAGTATCATACTTCACCTGTATCTCCGCCTGTTCCAAGGTTTCAGCATCGTACTCACCCAGCAAACTGTTGAGTTTTGTTGAATGCCCGATCATGTCAGCCAGGGATATATTTGGACGAAGCAATACCTGGTGGGCCCGCTGTTTATTGGTAAGTAAGGCGGACTGCCTGCTTTCCAGTAAGAGGTTAATATCGTCCGGTTCCAAGATGGTACTTTCGAGACTTTGTTTTATTTCCTGTACCTGCTGAACTTTTCTATCCACCCGCTTCATCCTTTCGGCTGAGGCCAAACCTAACCGATAGCTTAATGGGGTAAGACGAAGGTCTGCGTTATCCTGCCGGAGTAAAGTTCTGAATTCAGCACGACTGGTAAACATGCGGTAGGGCTCATCCGTTCCCTTATTTATAAGGTCATCAATCAACACTCCTATATAGGCTTCACTTCTTTTAAGAATGACCGGTTCCAGGTCTTTCGCTTTTTGATGTGCATTGATACCAGCCATTAATCCCTGGCAGGCAGCTTCTTCGTACCCGGTGGTTCCATTGATCTGGCCTGCAAAAAACAGATGTTCAATCAGCTTTGTCTCCAGGTTGAACTTAAGTTGAGTTGGAGGAAAATAATCGTATTCTATTGCATAGCCCGGGCGAAACATTTTACAATTTTCGAATCCAGGCACCAGGCTCAGGGCTTTGTACTGAACATCTTCGGGCAGGGAGGAAGAAAACCCGTTTACATAAATTTCTATGGTATTAAAACCTTCCGGTTCAACAAACAGCTGGTGCCGGTCTCTTTCAGCGAAGCGATTGATCTTGTCTTCTATACTTGGACAATACCTAGGTCCTGTTCCCTGGATTCGTCCCTGGAACATGGGACTTTTATCAAAGCCGGTCTTTAATATATCGTGAACCTCGGGGCTGGTGTAAGTGATCCAGCAACTCTTTTGCTTACGGGAATCTATCTTGTTTGTATCCTGGTAACTGAAGCCGGTGATTTCCTCATCACCCAGTTGCTCTTCCATCTTCGAATAATCAAGGCTGCGGCCATCAATCCTGGGAGGGGTGCCTGTTTTTAACCTGTCACTCTCAAACCCGAGTGCTACCAATTGCTCCGTAATGCCGGTAGCAGCCTTTTCGGCCATTCTTCCACCACCTAACTTTTTTTCGCCGATATGTATGATTCCATTAAGGAAGGTTCCATTGGTGAGCACCACCGATTTTGCCTTGATTTCATGCCCAAGTCCGGTTGTAACCCCACATACCCTCCCCTGCTTCACTAATAAGCCAGATACCATATCCTGGTAAAAATCTACGTTTTGGGTTTCCTCCAGCATCATTCGCCACCTGGCCGCAAACAACATCCTGTCACTTTGGGCTCTTGGGCTCCACATGGCCGGTCCTTTACTACGGTTCAACATCCTGAACTGTATCATACTTTCGTCTGTAACAATACCGCTATATCCACCCATTGCGTCAATCTCCCGAACAATCTGTCCTTTTGCTATGCCACCCATTGCCGGGTTACAGCTCATTTGGGCGATCGTTTGCATATTCATGGTGATCAACAGTACCTTACTGCCCAGGTTGGCGGCAGCAGCGGCTGCTTCACAACCTGCGTGTCCTGCACCTACTACTATTACATCGTAATTCTTAAACATTGGCAGCAAAGATACTCGCAGATTTTTTATGAAGGGAGATTGATAAGACTGGCTTGTTCCACGTGGAACAGTAATTAGCCTGGAGGGGGTTTGGTTGATGGTTTCACGTGGAACCTTACCCGAAATAAAGCGACAGGTACTTTTCTTCAGCTGCACGCATCACCATTTGGTCTTTTTTAGTTTTATCCTTGTACCCGCACAGGTGCAGAGCCCCATGGAAAATTACGCGGTGTAATTCTCGTGAGATTGTTTGTTTCATAGAAGAAGCATTCTCCTTCACCCGAGCGGCACTGATGTAAATCTCTCCATTGATCGCACTTCCGCTGGAAAGATCGAACGTGATAATATCGGTGTAATCATCATGCCGGAGATATTGCTGGTTGATACCCAATAAAAATTCATCAGAACAGAATATATAGTTCAGTTGTTCCAACTCCTTATGCTCATTATGGAACAATGTTTCGATGAAGCGCTTAAGTTTATTTCTTTGAGTAAGACTGATGGTAATGCCTGAGAAAAAGAATTGTACTGCCATGGGAAGATTTCTTTAAATCGAAATTATAACACAATCACGATTGAATACTTTTGCAAACACAAATGATATATGAGTATGAGGCTTTCTGAAATAGCTGCCGGTAAAACCGTTGTGGTAAAATCAATAGAAAAAGATGAGATCTTTTTAAAGCTAATGGAAATGGGCTGTGTTCCCGGGGAAAAGATCATTGTTGACCATATTGCTCCGCTAGGAGATCCGATCTCTATTTTAGTGGCAGGTTATCATTTAAGCCTTCGTATCAACGAAGCAGAGAATATCTGGGTGGATGAAATCGTATAAAAAAATGATTATCATTTAATTATGAAAATTGGTCTGTACTTTGGCTCCTTCAACCCGGTACACAACGGTCACCTGATCATCGCCACCCATATAGTAAATTCAACTGATATTCAACAAGTTTGGTTTGTTGTGTCGCCACAGAATCCTCTTAAAAAAAACAGTACCCTTCTAAATGAATATCACCGGCTTCACCTTGTTCAAATAGCCATAGAAGGAGAAAATAAACTAAGGGCCTCCAATATTGAATTTCACCTGCCTAAACCTTCCTACACCATTGACACCCTTACCCACCTTCAGGAAAAATATCCTGAACACGAATTTTTCGTGATCATGGGAAGCGACAGTTATACGAATATTCATAAATGGAAAAACCACGCTGCTCTCCTGAAAAATTACCATTTATTTATTTACCAACGGCCGGGTTTTGAAGTTACCAAGAATGAAGCAGCAAACGTAACCATCCTGGATGCACCGCTGCTGGAAATTTCGAGTACACGTATCCGTGAGTTACTCAAAAAAAATCTTTCTATCCGTTATCTTGTTCCGGATATCGTAAAAGAAGAGATAGAACGAAATCATTATTACCGTTGATCGGCTCACAGGAAAAATCCTGCCAGCAAGCAAAAAAATACAATAAGAGGTGGAGGTAGTTTTGTAAACTGAAGAACTGAAAAAGTACCTGCAATAACCAATATATTTAAGAAAGCTTTTGTACTGAATGCCAAGACTGAAATATCTTTCAGCAGGTATAATGACGCTGCCCACATTAATCCCACCACAACAGCGTTAATACCTTCCAAAGCACGGTACACCACCACATACTTTTTCAGGTATTGCCATACAGGAAAAAAGAAAAGCACCAGCAATGCACTTGGCAGGAATAATGCAACCGAACCAATCACACACCCGGCTACCTGTAATGCCCTTCCCTCATCTTTAAGAGCGATACCCCCTACATAAGATCCAATAGAAAAAACCGGACCTGGTATCGCCCTTACCACACCTGCACCCGTTAATAAATCATCTCTTTTAATCCGGATGATCTTTTGAGTACTGTCCTGGAATTTCTTAGCGGTAGGTCGGGCAACATACTGATCCACCATCATGGGAATCAACACGTCGCCACCACCAAAAACAAAACTGCCAAACCTGTAAAAATTTTCAAAAAGGTTAAATGCCTTTCTTTCCTTCCATTCGTTTTTCCTTGCCGTTTCACTCAAGAAACCCGCAACCAAAAAAATGAACAGGAAGAGCCAGATATTTGTCCAACGAATCTTCCTCGGTTTATAACTCTTATCTGCCGGTATGCGTTTACTGCTAAAATTAGTAGCCACGCCACCAAGAATGATCAGTGAAGGAATGACCCATGGTGTTTTAAAAAGAAAATAAGTAGCCGCCATGGCCACCAGCATAATAATTAAAGTAATAAGGTTGTTTACAGAAACTTTAAAAGCCTTGAATCCTGCATAAGCTAAAAATCCTATTGCCATTTCAGGAATAAACCTAAACGCATCTGACCTGATCGTGGAGTGATCAATGTTACCGATCAAAAAAGAAAAAGCTCCCATTAAAATACAGGCAGGCAGCATCCATATCAAAAGAGTAACCACCGCAAGTGGAACCCCACCTCTCTTGTAGCCAATCAGTGTAAGTGTTTGCGTAGAAGAAGCACCGGGTAACATCTGGCAAAAAGAGATAAACTCCATCAACTCCTCTTTCGTAACATCTCTCCTTTTGTCAACAAAAGTTTTGAGCATCATTCCCAGGTGTCCCTGTGGTCCGCCGAAAGCAGAAATGCTGTACAAAAGCACAGCCTTTAAAAACGGGATATGTCTTATGAATCCGAGCAAATAAATAATAAAAGATAAATTTAAAGAAATCATCCCCTTTTATCCTATACCCATCAAATGACAGCCACTGATCTTTATCATAAAGAGTCTTAAAGTGCAGTTGGCTACAACTAAACTATCAGTAACACGAATGTGTAATAAATACTTTTTATTGAGAGAGCAACCTCAAGAAAAACGTCGTTACAGATTTATAACCCATACTGCCTGCTGATTTCAAGCATACGAAGTATGGGCTTTTCGGCTGCTACCCTAAGCTCTTCACTCATAGTTATCTCCGGTGTTTCATGCTCCATGCAGAGGTACAATTTTTCGAGGGTATTTAATTTCATGTGCGGGCAATCATTACAGGCACAACTGTTATTTGGTGGAGCAGGAATAAATATTTTACCGGGGTTTTCCTTTTGCATCTGGTGAAGAATCCCTGTTTCCGTTACCACTATAAATTCATTGGCAGCATCTTTACCTGCAAATTTTAAAAGGCCGGTAGTACTTCCAATATAATCTGCCACTGCAAGTACAGCATCTTCACATTCAGGGTGGGCGATCACTTTTGCATTCGGATGCCTTATTTTCAGGCGGGTGATTTTTTCCAGGCTGAAAATTTCATGTACCATGCATGAACCATTCCACAATAACATATTCCTGCCCGTTTTTTTATTGAGATAACCTCCCAGGTTTTTGTCGGGTGCAAAAATGATCTCCTGGTCCGCCGGCAGACTTTCAATTATTTTTTCGGCGTTACTGCTGGTGCAAATAATATCACTAAGTGCCTTCATGCCGGCAGAGCAATTAATATAAGATATTACGAGATGGTCGGGATGTTTGTCTTTGAAAAGCTTAAACAAGGCAGGGGGTGCACTATCGCTTAATGAACAACCCGCTTTCAGATCGGGCAATAACACTTTCTTCCCCGGGTTTAAAATTTTCGCTGTTTCGGCCATAAAGTGCACGCCGGCAAAAACAATTATATCTGCATCCGTTTTCTCAGCCTGTTGTGCCAGCCCAAGACTATCACCAATAAAATCAGCCACATCCTGTATATCCGGTTCCTGGTAATAATGTGCCAGTACAATTGCATTTTTATCCTTCTTCAACTTTTCAATCTCCGCAAATAAATCAATATTCACATCAACCGGTATATCCAGGAAACCGGCGTTGGCTACATTGTCTTTGGCGATGTTAATATCTGTCATAATACTATTATAATACTATATTTTTAAAATAGCCCTACTACTATTAGGGCTGTTAATTTGTGGAAACTAAATTTTGATGCTATTTGTAAAATTAAATTATTCGTGTTATCCACCCTGTTCCACATTTAATTAACATGTATTCTATCCTATTTGTTACGCTGATAGCATTTCCAGCAAGCAGTCTTTAAATTATTGCCCCGTTTTTGTTAACAGCCGTGTATAAAAAATAATGAGGAAAATAAATCCCATTCATTGATTGCCGTCTATGTTAATCAGCTACCTGATAACTTTTTTTAAAACATACCCTGGTGTTTTATCTATTAACCCGTACATATTTTATACGGATAATCTCCACCAAAATACAAAACACATCACCGGGTTACTAACAGGTTTTTACAGTTATACACAGGTACTGTGGATTATGCTTCGTGCCGGCTATTATTTCTCATTAAACCCAGCACCCGGGGTCGCCATTCAAAAAAAATTTGCCCGCCGTTGGCGGTGACCCAATTTACATTTTGATCTCCCGCATTTTATCCAGTCCGTTTTTGGGCACACCTGCCTGCACTCTATTTTATGGCAAGGCCCACCCGGCTTTATTTTTAGCCTTCAAACGGGGCCAAATTTAAGGGGTGAATATATATTTTTACCCTATTTTTGCCGTCCATTTTAATATAATATAACAAATGCAGATCATTCAGAAAATTCGTGACAAAGGTGCAGCGATCGTAATTGCTGTAATTGCGCTCAGTTTAATTGGGTTTATTTTGATGGATGCTAACCTTGGCCTTAGCCGCAATGCAGGTGGCAACCGGGCAAGCATCGGAAAGATCAATGGTAAAACCGTGGAAACACAGGAATTCCAGGATAAGATCGACGCCATGGAAAAACAATACGGTGGCCGCGTTACCGGACCGCAGGTATACCAATTGCGCCAGAATGTTTGGGATCAACTGGTATTTCAGAAAATAGTGGAAGCAGAGTTTGAAAAGCTCGGCCTTATGTTCACACCAAAAGAACTCAGTGCTATTCTTTATGGAGAAGATGCTCCCCAACAACTGAAACAGGAGTTCACCGATAAATCAACCGGCGTTTATGATGTGGGTAAAGTGCAACAATGGTTTCAAACCGTAAAAAAAGCCAAGGGTGGTGAAATGAAAGAATTTGCACTTTCGCTCATCGACCAGGTTACCCTGCAGGCGCTTTACACAAAATACAATGGCCTGATGGCGGCCAGCGCTTACTATCCTGCCTGGATGAAAGACAAGGAAACTACAGACAGTAAAACATTTGCCAATATCAGTTATGTATCTGTTCCTTACAGCCAGGTAAATGACAGCACCATTAAGGTTACCGACCAGGATATTACCGACTATCTTTCCAAACACAAAGCTTTGTACAAACAGGATGGTGGCCGCCAGGTGGCCTATGTAGCTTTCAGCACCAATCCAAGTGCCGCTGATACAGCTGCAGTACTTGACCAGGTGGAGAAATTAAAACCAGCGTTCGAAACCGACACCATGCCTAAATTATTTGTATCGAAAAATATGAGCGCACGTGATTTTAAAGATGTATATACATTAAAGTCTGGTTTGCCTCCCGCTCAAAAAGATACACTGGCTTCGTTACCAATTAACGCAGTATATGGTCCTTACCTGGATGGTAGTGAGTTTGTGCTTGCTAAGATGCTCGACAAAAAAATACTTCCCGATTCTATTAAATGTCGCCATATCCTGATTGCCACCACCGACCGTCAAACCGGCCAACCCCTGGTTGCAGACAGCATTGCTAAAATGAGGATCGATAGTATTGAAGCGGCAATCCGGGCGGGCGCCAGCTTTGATGACCTGGAAGCGAAATATTCTTCAGATAAGGAAGCCCACAAAGAAAAAGGTGTTATGACCTTCCCGATCTCGGTGATCCAGGATAAAGAAAATTTTGCACCGGAGTTTGGTGACTTTTTGATGAATGAAAAAGGCGAAACAAAAAAAGCGGTTAAAACCAACTTTGGATGGCACTATATTGAAATTCTTGAAAAGAAGAATCCGTCGCCTGCATATAAAATCGCTTATGTAGCCAAGAATATTGCTGCAAGCCCCGAAACAATGAACCTGGCCAACGCCAAAGCCAGCAAATTATCGGGAGAAGCCAGGGATCTTAAATCATTTGACGCCTTTGTAGCGAAAGAACACCTGCAAAAGGTGGACGGCAATACTATCCTGAAGGAAAATGATTATTCCGTAGGTGGTTTACAGGATGCAAGGCAATTGGTGAAATGGGCTTTCGATGCAAAAGAAGGAGCGGTGAGTGAACCCATGAACATCGGCGACCAGTTTGTAGTTGCAGTGGTAAGTAAGGTTGTACCGGCTGGGCTGCCAGATGTAAACAGCATCAGGCCCAGCGTAGAATACCTGTTGAGGAACGAAAAGAAAGCAACTGAAATTAAAGCCAAACTCGCTCCTGCCCAAACACTGGAAGCTGCTGCTGCAGTGTACAATGTACCGGTTGGCACAGCCGGCGCTGATTCAAGTTTAACATTCTCATCATCTGTGATCAATGGGGTGGGTAATGAACTTAAACTAATCGGGGCCTCTTTTTACAAGGCTTACCAAACCAAGATGAGTGAACCGATCGCTGGAAGAAATGGAGTGTATGTATTAAAAGTGAACAGCATTGGCACTAAAGAAACTGCACCGGAAATCATGGACAGGGCAAGAACACTGGTACAGCAAATGGGAGGATGGTACGAAGGACTGAAGAGCATAGCTGATATTAAAGATGAAAGAAGTAAAATAAACTAATAGCCGCCATATGAGTTTTTACGCAGCCCACTTATTAGTGGGCTGTTTTTTTACGCTGAATTATTCCTTTTTACGAAAGCAATACTGCTCTGCAACAGGCTCATTAATCTTAATTTTACTATATGGAAGGAGAATTCATAAATAAGGTAAGTGAAAGTTCGCTGGTTACCATTAACCTGGAAGATTATTATCCCAAAGAACCGATTACTGTTTTTGATCTGAAGGATTACCTCTTCATGGGTCTGATATTAAAAGAGAAAGATTTCCGGGAGGCATTGAAAAATCTCGACCTGGCGCCGTTTACCGGGAAAAACATTGCCGTTACCTGCTCTGCGGATGCAGTAATTCCCATGTGGGCTTATATGCTTGTAGCCAGTTACCTGCAGCCGGCGGCGAATGAAATACATTTTGGAAACGAGGATACCATTAAACAACAATTGCTGCTGAAAAATATTTCGGCCCTTCCGGTTACTGAATTTACCGACAAGCGGGTTGTAATAAAAGGATGCGGCGAACTGCCGGTGGGAGAAGCCGCTTACCTGCAGGCCACCAATATTTTGCGACCGGTTGCAAAGAGCATTATGTATGGCGAACCCTGCAGTACCGTTCCCATCTTTAAAAGGAAATAATCGGTCATTATTTTTTACCTTCATGCCTCTTTCTACATTTCCAAAGCAACTGCATGATTGATGCGATCTTAAAAGGACTTACGATTGGCTTGTTATTGATAGTGTCTGTCGGTCCAGTTGTATTTGCCGTGATCAAGCAGAGTATCAACAATGGCCACGCCGGGGGATTCAGTTTTGTGGCCGGTGTTTGGTTGAGCGACCTGGTGTGGGTGTTACTAAGTAATGTTTTTTCCGGCTTTGTTATCGGGCTGCTCACTTTTGAAAAACAGATTGCCATCGCCGGCAGTATTTTTTTGCTGATCATCGGCATTTATTATTTCTTTTTTAAAAAAGTGCACCTGAAGGAAGATGAAAATAAAATTGTGATCAAAGCACGGACACATGCGAAAATAGCATTGGCCGGCTTTCTGATTAATTCACTTAACCCCACCCTGATTTTTTTCTGGCTCACCACTTCGGCTACCATCGTGGCTGCAGGGCATACCATCAAACAAAGGGTAGTGATATTTGCCACCTGCCTGCTTATCAATGCGGCGGTGGATGTAGCCAAAGTGATGCTGGCAGGTAAATTACGCAGTAAGCTCAACGAACGGAATATAGCGCTGATCAATAAAGTGTCGGGCATCATGTTCATGGGATTTGGTATCGCACTTATGCTCGGCGTTTTTTACGTTACCAAAAAACAATAACATCACTTTATCAGGGCAAGTTTTTAAATTACAATATGAAAAAACTGCTACCACTGTTTTTTACTTTTTATGCGGTCGCCTCCTGGGCACAATCACCCGACTTTATTCTATTCAAAAAAAAAGACCGCACACTTAAAACCTATTTCGCCGGCAGCCAGATTGGTTTTACTTCCGTTACCGGAGCATACATTGAAGCCTATATCACCGCCATTAAAAACGATACGCTGTACCTGAAAGAATATGTGATTCACCAGGCGCCCACCCAACTGGGCGTATATATTTTAGATACCACTTTTTATTACGACCGCTATCATTACAACCAGATTTATTCCATCGGAAAAACAGGCCGACATTTCGACTGGGCTGGCAGCGGAGCTGTTTTAATGGGCGGTGGCGCATTACTCACAGTTGCAAGCGGGGTAGTGTATCTTGCAGATAATAAAAAGTTCAGCCCTCAATTATTGGGTGCTTCACTTGGATTGTTTGGAATCGGTTATCTCTTATCCCGCAATGCAGGGAAAGGGATGGTGATCGGAAAAAGATATTCTTTGGTATACGTCAGGTCAGAAGACAAATAAAATTGCAACTACCAAACGCTTTAACCTCTCACAGGAATTGCTATGAAGAAAGCCTGGCGAATCATAAAAAAAACATTGTTGTGGCTGGCGGTGCTGCAATTGCTGTATATCATCGTTTGCAAATGGGTAGATCCACCCATCACCATCACCCAATTGGTAAGTGCTGTGAGTGGTAACGGGATGAAACGGGATTATATCAACTATGATGAAATGGGCTCATCCATTAAGTTAGCGGTAATGGCCAGCGAAGACCAGTTATTTCCGGATCATGATGGATTTGATATAAAGGCAATAAAAAAAGCGATGAAATACAATGAAAAGCACCCCACCAAAACAAGGGGTGCCAGCACCATCAGTCAGCAGGTGGCAAAAAATGTATTTCTGTGGCAGCACGGCGGGTATTTCCGCAAAGGGCTTGAAGTATATTTCACCTTTATGATTGAAAAAATATGGGGGAAGGAGCGGATACTTGAAACCTATCTTAATGTGGCTGAAATGGGCAAAGGTATTTTTGGCGTGCAGGCGGCTGCCAAAGCGTATTTTAATAAAAATGCTGCTGACCTCACCCGCATGGAAGCAGCAATGATCGCCGCCTGTTTACCTAATCCCAGGCTGTTCTCGGTAAAGCCGCTGAGTAAGTATGTAGCCCGCAGGTCTGCAGCTATTCTTCAGCAAATGAATAATCTTACAGGCGATGAGGATATTGATGAGCTGGTAAAACAACCCTTATTGACAAAATAGCCTGAACCAATGCCGGCAGCAGGTGCCATCTTAAAGACCACTGGAAAAAAACAAACCCCTATCTTCGCAGCCCACACCATAAAAGTGAAACGGCAAGTTGTAAGCCGCTATGGTATTATTTCCCGCTGATTCAGAAAATACAACGTCTTTCCAGCCTTATTATAAAAAATACAGCATTCAATGGCATTTAAAAAGTTAGCATTAATTGAACCAATACTTAAAGCATTAGATGAAGAGGGATACAGCACGCCCACTCCCATCCAGCAGCAATCCATTCCACTGGTATTGGAGCGGAGAGATTTACTGGGCTGTGCGCAAACGGGCACCGGTAAAACGGCAGCATTTTCCATTCCCATTTTACAATTATTGTATGAAGACCGGAAAGCAGAAACCGGCAGGAAACAAATAAAAGTATTGATACTAACGCCCACCCGGGAACTGGCCATACAGATCAATGAAAGCATTGCAGCTTACGGTAGACATACAGGTATCACGCATGCTGTAATTTTTGGCGGTGTGTCGCAGGTGCCACAGGTAAGCCAGTTGCGGCATGGGGTTGACATTCTTATTGCCACCCCGGGAAGACTGCTCGACCTGATGAGCCAGGGATATATCGGCCTGCAGCACCTGAAAATTTTTGTGCTGGATGAGGCAGACAGGATGCTCGATATGGGTTTTATCCACGACGTAAAAAGAGTGATCATTAAGCTGCCCGCCAAACGCCAGACACTCTTCTTTTCCGCCACCATGCCGCCAGAAATTCAAAAGCTGGCAGATGTATTACTTACCAACCCCGCCAAGGTGGAAGTAACACCGGTTTCGTCAACAGTTGAAAAAATTGACCAGTCTTTATTTTATGTAGACAAGCCCAATAAAATTTCCCTGTTGTTGCACCTGTTGAAAGACCCTTCCATTGCAACCGCCCTGGTGTTCACGCGTACAAAACACGGAGCTGATAAAGTGGTGAGAATTTTGCATCGGGAACATATTACGGCCGCCGCCATTCATGGCAACAAATCACAAAATGCAAGACAACACGCCTTAAGCCAGTTTAAAAATGGAAACCTGCGTGTGTTGGTGGCTACAGATATTGCAGCAAGGGGAATAGATATAGATGATCTTACCCATGTGATCAATTACGAATTACCCGATGTGCCGGAAACCTATGTGCACCGCATCGGCAGAACGGGCCGGGCAGGCAATACCGGTATCGCTTTTTCTTTTTGTGATATAGAGGAAAGAGACGCCTTAAGGGATATTCAACGCCTGATCGGGAAAAATATACCCGTAACCGATAGTCACCCTTTTCCGGCCGCTAACATAGCAGCTTCACCCGCACAACGGCCACAAACAGCGCCCCATAAAGGCGGCCAACATCAACCGCAGCAGCGGAGGAAACCCAAGCCAGGCGGCTTCAGGCACCGGCCAAAGAACCAGTGATAGATCGGGAGGCTATTGAAGACAGGGCGCAAACATTTTTATTTTAAAGCCTGATGATACATTGGCACCAGGCATTCACTAATTTTGGAATGAAAATACATGCCGCATGTCTTCACTCACCATTACCACCATTCAAACTGATCTTGTATGGGAGGATAAGGCAGTTAACTTACAGCGATTGGAAGCAAGGATAAATGCCATTGAACAGCGGACTGAAATTGTGGTATTACCAGAAATGTTCAGTACGGGTTTTACCATGCAGCCGCAGTTGTTTGCAGAAGAAATGGATGGCGAAACTGTTGACTGGATGAAGAAAATTGCAGCGGAAAAAAGAATTGTCCTTACCGGTAGTATCATCATTAAAGAAGACAATCGTTTTTACAACAGGCTTATCTGGATGCTTCCCAACGGGGATTTCGGTTTCTACAATAAACGTCATTTGTTTGCCTATGCCGGCGAACAGCAACACTACACAGCAGGGAACAAAAGGTTGATCGCTTCAGTTAAAGGCTGGAAAATAAACCTGCAGGTTTGTTACGACCTCCGGTTCCCGGTTTGGGCCCGGCAGTCAGGCACCGATCCGGGTTCACCGGAATATGATGTACTCATTTATGTTGCCAACTGGCCCGAACGAAGAAGCCATGCATGGAAAACGCTGCTTTGCGCAAGGGCCATCGAAAACCAATGTTATGTGGTGGGCGTAAATCGTGTTGGCAGAGATGGCAATAACATCAACCACAGCGGCGACAGCCTGGTGATTGATCCATTGGGAGAAGTATTGTATCACCATGCCCACGAAGAAGATACTTTTACCATTACACTTGAGCGGGAAAGGCTTGAGGAAGTAAGGAACAAGTTTCCATTTTGGAAAGACGGCGACAGTTTTATGATCACCGTTTAGTTCGGTAACGCTGAGTTATGGATCATTGATCTCACGATCAGCATTTTCCTGTCTTCCTGTTTTCTTACACCTTCAGCGGTGGGTGGAATATAAATATCAGGCAACACCCCGCTGCCTTTTTTTGCCACATGATTGTATTGCACCAGCCTGAAAAAAGGAAGCCGTACCCGCAGTTTTGTATTGGGTAAAATAATATCCGGTATCATAACGCCATTGTTGCCATACCATCCCCCACCGGCTTCCTCTCCCACCAGTTTAATATTTTCCTGGCCTTTAACAGCGTTGCAGAATAAAGTGGAAGCGGAAAAAGTGGGACCGTTAATCAGCACATATACGTTACCGTTAAAGTGATATTTTGTTTTCGGATGGTACAGGTGACGCTCCCAATACCCGAAATGATACAGGCCATCCTTTTTTTTGCGGGTGATGAAGAGCAGGCTGATATTACTCCAGAAGCCCGTTTTAATATTACCTGAAAAGGGCCGGAAATTTTTACTGATCGAGTAAGCAGAATCTGCCACTTTAAAAGGACTGTTGCGCAAATACTTCGTGAGCAGTACCGACATATTGATGTCGCCGCCCCCATTACCACGTATGTCGATGATAAGATTTTTTACTTGTTGTTGCTCCAGGGTTTTGAACGACTTTTTAATGAAGGAGCGCAGGTGGCGACCACCGCCGTTGCTGAAGGTATTAAGGGTAAGGGTGGCAATTCCTGTGCTGTCGATCTGCAAAGAACGGGCGTTTAAGGCCCTTTCCTTTTTAGTTTCTTTTACCCGTCGCGGCTTTTTTTCTGTTTTCCCTGCACTGCTGTCTTTTACCGGAGCCCACATTGGTACAGCTACGAATTTTTCATTACCGGCGCTGTCAATATATCCAACCCGGTAGGTTTTATAAATGCCGAACACGTTGCGGTGGAAATAAGGAAAATTACCACTGAGGCGGATGTAGTTCACATTGTCAGCATATCCATCCAGCGGAAGGTAGCCGAATATCTTTTGAACCATGGCATGGTTAGACACATTGTTGATGGATGTGATAAGTGTGCCGGGTTTTAGAATGCTGTCTTTCTTATCCAGGTTGGCCATAACAATCATGCTGTCTCCCCAAACCTTCATATACAGTGGCAGCGACGGAATAACTTTTCCATGTATGTAACGGGCCCAGTTTTTACTCATTCCAAAACTGGTATGACCACAGCGTACCTTTTGAGTAAGTGGTGCCAGTATGTTCCAGCCAAATTGTAATTCGGTCATGCTGTCCGGGATTGCATGGTAAAGACTGTCGAAATAAAAATTCATACTGTCTTTGGGCGTGTACCAATACAACGACGGGTGTTTTTGTTCAAGTATCTTTCTCAGCAAACTGTAATCATCCTGCAGTTCCTCTTTTGAATACTTCCTGTCGGGGTTATAATTTTTATAGCTGACTGCGCAGGAAAAAAAGGTACACGATAAAACGAGGATCAATAAAATTCGAATCATGCCTTGCAAAGGAACTTAAATGAAGGAGTGAAGATACCGTGTAATTCGATTGAAAACCTTGCCGGGCATGTTTATGCCGCGATAATAAGTATGAATAAAAGGTTAAAATACCGGCGAAGCGCTGAAGCCGTTTATTTTTCGATGGAATTGTGCAATCGTTGTAATAGTTGCTCCACCTGGTTTTTAGTAAGCAGGTCGGTTATTTCTCCGGCGGCATTTACCTTGGTGGCAGCAAACTGAACCAGTAACTGGTTCTCCCGGATATCTTTTGCTTCGATGATGTGCAGGGTTTCAATGAGCGACTGGTGGGCATGGCTCCCATCTGTTGAAGCCGTGACCA
This sequence comes from uncultured Ferruginibacter sp., assembly GCA_964452405.1. Taxonomy (GTDB): domain Bacteria; phylum Bacteroidota; class Bacteroidia; order Chitinophagales; family Chitinophagaceae; genus Ferruginibacter. The sequence goes on along the minus strand of CAYVLT010000005.1, from coordinate 23,961 downwards.
GGGCTGTGGGTTTTTGATAAAAATCATTGGAAGAAACTGTCCAGTCAATGGCATTTTTTAGTGAACCCGGAACCCCATGTGCATATTCGGGCGTGCAGATAATTACTGCATCCGCTTCCGATAACAACTTGCGGAATGAAATCACCGGCTCCGGCGCAGGATCATTATGGTCCGGATTAAAATGCGGCAGGTGTTCAATGCCATCAAAAACCTTCAGGGTAAACAGTGGATCGGAGAGTTGCCGGATGGCTTCAATAAAACGTTGATTGGTAGACAATTTTCGGGTGCTTCCCGAGATTGCCAGTAAATTTTTAGGTGTTGTCATAGCCGGCCCATCTGGTTATAGCATTAACGGCTCATGTGATTCCAGCCCTGTGCTACCAGTTCGTGTTTGTTACCACCCCTGGTAAGAATGTGTTTTCCTTCTTCTGCGCCGGTCATATACCCGATCACACTCACCTGGTCGTTCAGTTTTATTTTTTCGTAGTCGGCCTGGCTGATGGTGAACAACAGTTCATAATCCTCACCACCGCTCAGTGCGCAGGCTGTAGGGTCAATCTCCAGTTTATATGCAAACTGCCGGGCTTCTTCATACACCGGAATTTTATCTTCATATAAAACACAACCCAGTTCACTTTGCTTACAGATGTGCAATAGTTCGCTACTGAGCCCGTCGCTGATATCGATCATCGATGTGGGCAGTATTTCCTGCTCTGCAAAAAACTCGATGATGTCTTTGCGTGCTTCAGGTTTCAACATCCGGCCAACAATATAATTCTGCCCTTCCAAATCAGGCTTGGCGCCTGTTTCAGCAAATATTTTTCTTTCTCTTTCCAGGATGGTGAGTCCTAAAAAAGCGCCGCCTAAAAAACCACTCACACAAACCAGGTCGCCTTTTTTTGCCGTACTTCTTTTTACAAACAGATCTGGTGACACTTCGCCGATGGCGGTTACTGATATGATCAACCCTTTTTGCGACGTGGTGGTATCGCCTCCCACCAGGTCAACACCATACCTGTCGCAGGCAGCATACACACCTTCATAAAATTCATCCAGCGCTTCCACGCTGAAACGATTGCTTACGGCAATACTCAACGTGATCTGCGTAGGTGTGGCATTCATTGCATACACATCGCTCAGGTTAACGATTACACTTTTATACCCCAGGTGTTTTAAAGGAGTGTACATAAGATCGAAGTGAATGCCTTCAACCAGCATATCGGTGGTGATTACCGTTTGCTTTCCGTAATGATCAATCACTGCCGCATCATCGCCCACCGACAAAATAGTGGAAGCGTTTTTTGTTTCATTATTTTTGGTAAGGTGATCAATCAAACCAAATTCACCCAGTGTGCCTATTTCTGTACGCTCTTCGCTCATGGTATAAAATTGATAAAAATTAAATGGGGCCGGGGCTGGATTGTTTCCGGCGTATATGCCTGGTCGTTACTGTGAATGGTTGATGATCCCCAGCAGTTCATCATGTATCTTTCCGTTAGTGGCCAGTATATCCGGTTGATAAATACTATGCGGCTGTCCATTAAAGCCGGTTACTTTACCACCGGCTTCTTCTAAAATCAAAACACCGGCAGCGCTGTCCCAGGCATTGAGCTTGTGTTCATAAAAACCCTCAAACCTTCCACAGGCCGTCCAGCAAAGATCGATGGCTGCGCTTCCCAACCGTCTTACGGCAACACCCTTGCGTATGAGCCGCTCAAAAACCTGCAGGGGTCCGTTTTCAGAATCAAGATAGGTATATGGGAAACCCGTTACCAGGCAGCTTTTCATCATCTCTGATTTTCCGCTTACGAAAATCCGCTGGTCGTTGAGCCAGGCGCCCCCGCCTTTTTGTGCGAAAAAGAATTCAGACATCAATGGGTTGTACACTGCGCCCATCAATAATTTACCAGCCTGTTCAATGCCAACACTAACGCAGCAGATGGGAATGCCATTGGCGAAATTGATGGTGCCGTCAATCGGGTCAATGATCCATTTGTACTCACTGTTCTGCGACAATTCGCCCGCTTCCTCGCTGAGTATAAAATGATCAGGGTAATCTGCTTTGATGGCTGCCACGATTGCTTTTTCTGAAGCCAGGTCCGCTTCTGTAACCGGGTTGTTAATCCCTTCTTTATTGGTGACTTTAAAGCTACCATTAAAAAATCGTTGTAATTCCTGTGCACCGGCTTCCACCGCCCTGATCAATGTACTTTTTAACATGACGCAAAGATAATAAAGCTGGTGCTGGATAACAGAAACCGCTTAATTGAAAATATTTTTATAACAGGAACTATCTTTAAAGAAATAAATCACATGGCAGGTACCATCCACCGGAAAAAATTTTTACAACTCGCCACGCTGGCGCCTTTGAGTATTCCATCCAGGCCACTGTCGTTCCTGGCGGAAGCTGTGCCTCCCTTCACCAACGAAAATGTTATGTACATCACGGCCAAAGATGCGGCCTATGATGTATTGCGGCATGGATTTAATAAACGGATCGATAAAAAGCCGGCCATTATCGCCCTTTGCAAAAACACTGCGGGTGTGTCGGCCGCCATTCAATATGCTGCAGCACATGATTTGCCGGTGGCCGTAAAAAGTGGCGGACATTGCATGGAGGGATTTTCCTGCAATAACGGCGGCATGGTGATCAACCTGTCTTCTATGAACGGCATTCATTGGATTGACGAGGAAACCGTACAACTGGAGCCGGGTTGCAGGCTCTCCGAAATATACGACGCGTTGTTACCGAAAAAGAAGATCATTCCCGGCGGATCCTGTGCAGGCGTTGGTATCGGCGGGCTGGTGTTAGGTGGCGGCTATGGATTACTGGCCAGGAAATTCGGGTTAACCTGCGATAGTCTTGCCGCGGTAACCATGGTGGATGGAATGGGTAAGGTGCTGACAGCTTCCGGTAACGATGATTTATTGTGGGCCTGTAAGGGTGGAAACAATGGTAATTTTGGCGTGGTAACATCGCTCACATTTAAGGTGCACCCTGCCCCGGCCACCATGCAAAGTCACCGGTTCAAGGCCTACCGGGTAAATGCCGCCCGGGCAGGGGATATTTTAAAAACCTGGTTTGAGCAAACGGGCAACTTGCCGGTAGATTGTTTCAGCGCTTTTGTATTGAACGGTAAAACGCTCTATATACTGCTTACGAATACCGGCAGGGAAACTACGGCGGTAAAAAAATGTATTGCTGCTTTACAGGCTGCGACCGATAAAACCACCCACTCGGTTGCCCAGCCTCTGGCGAGGGCTTTGAAAAATTACTATGGCAGAACCAACCCCATGAATTTTAAAAATGCATCAGCCGGCTTATATAAAAATTTTGAAGAAATCGAATCCTTTATCGGGGAAGCCTTACAAATAGTAGTGAATACGCCCGGGATGATTTACCAGGTAAATACGCTCGGAGGAAATATTCAGCAAAGTGAGTTTGAAAAAGCGGCAGCCTTTCCACATCGTGCATCCTATTTTTTTTCGGAGCTGCAAACCTATTGGGAAAGCAGCCAGCAGGAAAAGCACCTGCTGCAGCGCTTTGAAACGGTACAGCACATCTTTGCAGTGAACGGAATTAGAGCTCAATACCGCAATTATCCGGATATCAATTTCTCCAACTGGAGCACCGGGTATTATGGCAATAATTATGAAAGATTGCAACAGGTAAAATCAACCTACGACCCTCACAACCTTTTCCGGTATGAACAAAGTATTGAGCCTGCTTAACCGTTCACCACTATCATTTGGTGCGGCAAAATAATTGCCCTTAATTCGTATCATAAAACTCCCGGCATTGCAACTCTCCATCATCATCGTTAACTACAACGTAAAATTTTATTTAGAGCAATGCCTGCGCAGTGTGATAAACGCTTGCAGCAACCTGGAGGCAGAAATACTGGTGGTTGACAATCACTCAAGCGATGGAAGCAAAGATTTTTTCACCGGCCGTTTTCCTAAAGTGCGCTTTTTCTGGAAAGACAACAACCCCGGCTTTTCACGCTCCAACAACGAAGCCTTGAAAATTGCCCGCGGCGAAAAAGTGTTATTCCTGAACCCGGACACCGTATTGCCAGAGGATTGCCTTGAAAAAAGCCTGGCTTTTTTTAACCGGCAGGAAAATATCGGCGCACTCGGTGTAAAAATGATTGATGGAAGCGGCAATTATTTGCGGGAAAGCAAAAGGGGGTTTCCCACTGCTTTTGCTTCCTTTTGCAAACTGAGTGGGCTCACCCGCTTAATGCCACGGTCACGCACATTTGCCCGTTATTATCTTGGCCACTTACCCAATGACAGCAGCCACGAAGTGGATGTAATTTCCGGCGCATTCATGATGGTAAAAAAAACTGTACTGGATGCGTTGCAGGGATTTGACGAGGATTATTTTATGTATGCGGAAGATATTGACCTGAGTTATCGTTTACAGAAGGCAGGCCTGAAAAATTTTTATTTCGCAGGTACCACCATCATTCATTTCAAGGGAGAGAGTACGATCAAACAAAGCAAAGCTTACGTGCGAAATTTTTATGGAACGATGATCGTGTTTGTGCAAAAGCATTTTACCGGCACGGCCCGCTGGGTATACACCAGGTTTCTGCAATTGGTGATTGCGTTGAAAAGCCGCCTGGTGAAAACAACCATAGAGTCGGGGCAAATGCAGCTTCCTGCAAAGGCAAATGTGCTGGATAGTGGGTTTGGTTTTGAAGAAAAACTGCCGGCACTGCAACAGCATTTTGACGAACTGGAAAGAATAAATGTTCCCGCTTCAACCGAACCCGGAACTGCCATGATTTTTTGTCAACCCTTTGTTTCCTTCAGTACTGCCATTGCGTGGATGCAGGAAAATAAAAGCCGTTATGTTTATTTTATTCATGCCAGCGGCACCCGTTGTATCGTAGGCAGCGACAGCAGTATAAATCATGGTATCGCCATTGCCATATAGTGTTACTTGGCGTCCAGTATCACCGGTGCGCCGTTCTTCCCCATCACGATCACTTTTGCGTTGGCGCTTAACGCAAGTTCCTTCATTGCTTTTATCTGTTCGTACTGTAGCTGCTGATCGGTTAACCCGGTGTTGATGATGCGCTGGTAATCGGCAATACCCTGCGCCTCCACTCTTTTTCGTTCTGCTTCCTGTTTTTCCTTCTGCAGTACAAATTCCATTTTTTTCGCCTCCTGTTCCGCATTGATCTTTGATTCAATGGAGGCTTTTACTGAATTGGGTAAAGTAATATTTCTCACGAGTAACTGTTCCAGCATCAACCCGCGTTTTTTAAAATCATCTTCAATGCTTTTGTAAATGCGGATCTGGAATTCATCCCGCTTTCCGGCAAAAAGATCCACGGCCTGGTAATACACAGCATTGTCGCGGATCTTGGTCCTGGTGAGTGGGCGTACGATCTTATCAGTAAAGTCAACCCCGGTTTCTCTCAGCAACCTGGGTGCCTCGGCGGCCACCACCCTGTACAAAACAGTCAGGTCGATCGTTACTTCAAGGCCATCGCTGGTCAAAACCTTTATGGCATCATCGCCGGCTTTGTTGCCTTCGTCATTCACCCCGCTCATGGTATAGTTTTGGGTTTTGATATCCACCTTTTCGATATCGAGCAGGGGATTCACAAAATGCAAACCGCTCTGAAGCACATCCGGCTGAATGCTCCCGAATAATTTTTTTACACCCACTTCGCCGGCATCAACCTGTTTCACACAGGCTGTGAGCACGCCGAAAGCGATGAACAGTAATGCCACCAAACGACCAACTCCGGAAAATTTAGAAGCAGCAGGATTATTTTTTGCAACGATGCTAACCACCAATAAAATGATAGCGCCAAAAATTATCAGAACCATGGTTGAAGATTTTATACCGCAATTTCCTTAAAACTAATGAAAGCAGGCATTAAAAATGGAGGGTGGCATTTATTAAGAACGAACCGGGTAGGGACCGTTGCCGGAATAAAAAAGGATCCATTATATCAATGGATCCTTTTAAGAAAAAAGCGGTATTTATGAATTTAATTGTTCAGCATTAACGGCATTACCAACATCAGTAATTCCTCATTTTCGTCCATTTCTGTAGGCTTGATGATGCCTGCTTTTGTAGGCGTACTCAATTCAACATTTACATCTGCAGTATCGGCAGCACTCAGCATTTCAATCAGGAATTTTGCATTGAAGGCGATCTGCAGGTCTTCACCATCGTACTGGCAAGCCATGCGTTCATTTCCTTCAAAACTGAAATCAACATCCTGTGCGGCGAGTTGCAGTTCGCTGCCACTGATGCTGAGGGCAACCTGGTTGGTGCTTTTGTTACTGAATACACTTACCCTGCGGAGCGCATTTTGAAAATCACTTTTGCTTACGGTGAGTTTATAAGGATTGTCAGCAGGGATCACCACCTTGTAGTCAGGAAAACGGGCATCAATGAGGCGGCAAACCAACTCAGTACCACCATGTTTTACAAACAGGTGATTGCTGTTGTAAGAAATATTCAGCTCATCATCATTATCCGGTAACGCAGCCTTTAAAAGATTGAGTGGTTTTTTAGGAGCGATGAATGTGTCTGTTTTAGGACATTTTACATCAGTTCTTTTGTATTTCACCAGCCGGTGTGCATCGGTGGCCACGCAGGTAAGTCCTTTTTTATCGAGCTCAAAAAACACCCCCGTCATTGCAGGCCGCAAATCGTCGTTGCTCACTGCAAACAGGGTTTTGTTGATTGCGGTTACCAGCGAGGAGGATGTCATGGTGAAATTATTAGCATCATCAGCAACCGGTTCTTTCGGAAAGTTATCCGGGTTTTCACCCATAACCTTGTATTTTCCATTGTCGCTGGTGATCTCCACCCCAAAGTTTTTGTCGATGTTGAAAGTAAGCGGCTGTTCGGCAATATTCTTCAATGAGTCCATCAGGATTTTGGCGGGGATACACACTTTACCGCTGTCTTTCGCTTCAATATCCAGGTGCACTTTCATCACTGTTTCCAGGTCGGTGGCTACCACTGTTAACTTGTTCTTTTCTATCTCAAACAAAAAATCTTCCAGTATCGGGAGCACTGTATTGGCATTGATAACACCGTTTATCTGCTGCAGTTGTTTTAGCAAAGCCGAAGAAGACACAATAAACTTCATAAAATAATCTGATTTAGAATCAAAGATAAAAGAATGAAATTAATTGCAGTAAGATATTAAAAAAATGGCCGGTACAAGGTGCAATGCAGCAGCAACAGCAGTACCGATAGGCAACCCCCGCCGGGAGAAAAATGCCAACGGCTATATCAGATAATACCCTTCCACCGGAGCAGGGCTGCTGCACCCAAAATTGAAACAGCCAACATACCCAAACCAGCAAGCGAATGATCGTATTCCCCTTCATGTTGCGTAGCTTCCTGCAGCAGCGTACTGTATTGAGCGTCTTTTGCGGCTACTGTTTCCTCCCCTCCGCTGGCAAGATCTTGCCAGGTATTGATATTTTTACCGGTAAGCGAGCTGAGTTGGGCCAGCTCTTCCCGTCTTCTTATTTTGAGGGCCTGTAAATATTTTCTGCCGGCATCGCAGGATAAATTACCGGTTGCCGGGTGCGTGATCACATACCTTGCCTGGAAGGTTTCTGTATTGGGCGTAACCTGGAACTGGAGGTCCTGCGCAAAATGCCGGCGGTTATACCTGAAGTGGAGGCGGGTAAAATGAACAGTCGTGCCCGGTTCTTCCTGTTCTTCTCCTGTTACATCACTATAATCATTCCAGTCTTTTTGCAGCCACCATACGCCGCTCTGCACCAGGTCAAATTCGGAAGGTGCAGTGGCGATGCAGGGATCGCAGTGATAGAAATTCTGCGGACTCACATCCCATGCATATTCTAAAAACGACACTTCCTGGTTTTCTTTTTCCCACTGGTGCGTAAATAAATTTTCATAAAAGTTGCCGAAGTTCTGTTGAATAAACAGCGGCACATTGTTGCCGGTGGGTATAGCTACATTGCGGTAGTTGGTACATTCAATACGCCCCTTGCGGGTGAACGCATATACCACCAGGTCCTGGTTACCGGCTGCATTGGCCATACCCAGCCGGATGGGCAACATAAACCTGGGAGAACTAAAAGAGATTTGAATGGGACGAAGAAATTTGCCCGGTAGTTTTTTCTTTTCAGTTTCATTCACTTTCACCACAAAAAATTTCAGGTTGCTTTTGATATAGGGTTCCAGTACTTCCTCTGCCCCTGCTGGTATTTTATACCCGTTATCGGTAAGCCAGTTTTTTAAGCCATTGCTTTCTTCGGCACTTAAGATAATGATATCATATTCACCCACCAGGTATTGGGCCTCCACTTTTACATGGTAATCTTTTTTATCCTTTTCTGACACCGCTTCATCTTCATTAACCACCGCCAAACCAGGCACCCTGCCGGAAAGCGCCTTTTCAAAATAGCGTGCAGGGATGCAGGGGTTTTGATCATAATATTCCACCAACCTCGGTGCACTGTAATCGTTGAGTCGTTGAAACAATGATTGATCAATCACCTTTACATCCGATTTGTGAAGGATAACGGGTACCGGCACCACCATAGCAAAATCTTTAGTGTCTCCTTCAAAATCATTAAACATCGTGATCACACTCCGGTTGCCATCCCGCACCAGGATCACCTGGCTGGTTTTGTTTTTGAGCGTGGTATCGGCTTTGCTTACATAAAATCCGCAAAAAGAATACAGGAAAGGTGCGCCGCAGATGAGCACGGCTAAAACGGTTATTTTCTTTTTCATACAAAATGGTTTAGGAATAAAAAATTTATGGTTGCATAATGGCGCTTTTTGAAACAGCAAATTTTTTAAGCCGCGATTGCTGCCACTCGAAAGCTGAAGACCTGAAGAAGAAGTTGAGCAGCGGCACCAGGGGCTGACAAACCACCAACGCCCATACCGCCGCCACGTTCACAAACTGAAAGGCGGATAGATAAAATGCAAATGCCGCCACCGCCATTGCCCAGGTTATTCTTGCAACGGGGTGATCGGGAGTGGTTTTGGGATCGGTGATCATAAAAAACGAAAACAAAAGCAGGGATCCACTGGTGATGGACTGCACAAAAAAATCTGCTGACCAACCCAGGTAGATCACCTGCCGGGTAAATAACAGTAATGAGTAAGTGCCGGCAAAGGCAAAGCTTACATCGAGCTGCTGCACTTTGGTAACCATGATGCAGCCCAGACACAAAATGGTAAATACCAGGATCGTGTTATTACCCCATTGGCCAGGGCTTATCCAGGCATTGCCGGTGAAAATGATGGTGACCACAATGCCCAGGGCAGAAGGGTTAAAAACATGCCGGCCATGGATTCGAAAAAAATATTTGCCTGAAATGCTGATGGCAGCCGCCAAAACCGCCACCCACCAATGATTGGTTTTAAGCAACAGGCAAAGGCTTAAACCCGTGATCAATGCACTTTTCCATTGATCAGCTTTTTGAATGGAGGAGCAATCTTTTTTTCGGTTGAGCATATACCAGGCAGTCTGCTGGCACAGCAATACGGTAGAGATATAGAGCAGGTACCGGAACCATTCGGTATTCCATTGCAGGAATATACTACCGTACACGAGGAAGATTAGCTGGAAAATGACCTGGAAATGGCGGGCATCGCGGAAAAGTTTTTTCAGCAACATAGCAGGTTGGTTTTTTGCATGGGATGAAGGGGCCGGAAAAATTACACACGCCGGCTAAAAAAAACTTTCTTAAAACTTGCGAAAAGTCTGCCCCGGAAGTTTTTGATGCGAAGATTTTTGTGTGATGAACTGCATGAGTAACCTCCGTTACAGCCATTCAAGCGGGCTGCATTTCCTTTTGTCCGTCCATTTCCAGCCTTTGTTGATTTGGGCTTGTGCTTTTGATTGGTTGCAGGTATATTACAGTATTATCAAAACACGGTATGAAAAAAATACTGCCTGCCCTCCTGTTGCTGTTTACCTGTTACCTGTCAAATGCCCAGCAAATGCCCTGCGCAGATTCGCTGCACCGCCAATTTGATTTCTGGCTGGGCGAATGGGAGGCTTTTAATCTTAAGGGTGTTAAAGCCGGCGATAGTAAGGTATCCCGGATGCTCGACAGTTGTGTGATCCTTGAAGAATGGACGAGCGCCTCCATTCAAAAAGGATTGCGTTATGCCGGGAAAAGTTTTAACACCTACAATGCGGTAACCGGGCGCTGGCAGCAGTTTTGGGTGGACAATGCCGGTGGGGTGACAGCATATTTTGACGGAACTTTCGGAGGTGATAAAATGATATTGGCAACCGGCGATACCAGGCAACCTGACGGCACCAATAAAATTCAGAAGATGACCTTCTTTAATTTGTCGCCGGATAAAGTGCGGCAATTCGGTCAAAGCAGTGTTGACGGTGGTAAAACCTGGACCACAGATTTTGACCTTGAATACCGCAGAAAAAAATAATCCTTCCTATTTTTATTAATAAAAAGTAAACCATGAAATCAGTATTGCTCATTCTTCCATTCTTATTTTTTTCGGCGGCTGCGCTGCATGCCGAAACACATCCGGCCCAACCGGCGCAAAAGAACAAGCCGGCTGCCAATAGTAAAAAACAAGCGACCGCACAGCCACCTAAAGATGTGAAAACGGGTCCGTTAAAACCGGTCAGCACTCCCGATTCATGTAACCACGAGCCGGAAATTCCCCTGCCCCTTTCCTGGCGGCCGGCCCTCTTATATTGAGATTGAATTATTTTATGCGTACCCTCATTTTGTTTTCAGATATTTATTGTGTGCAAAATTATTGTCCAGCCCGCGCTGGAATTTTTTCACTTGCCGAACAGAAAAAACAACGAATATGAATAATGCCATCAGCTGGTTCGAAATACCGGCTACCAACCTTGAAAGAGCCACTGCTTTTTACGAAACCATATTCAACACCAGGCTGATTGTGATGGATCTTCCAAACATTAAAATGCGGTTGTTCCCGATTGACGACATGCAAAACGGCGTTGGCGGCGCCGTGGTTGACAGCGGCGGCTTTCACAAACCTTCAACAACAGATGGTCCACTCATTTACCTCAATGGCAATCCTGACATTCAACTGATTCTTGATAAGGTGGAAGCGGCCGGGGGAAAGATTGTGGTTCCTAAAACAGAGATATCACCAGACTATGGCTTTATGGCGGTGATCATTGATACAGAAGGTAACCGTATTGGCTTTCATTCAGTGCCGCATGGCAGCTAATTAGCCGGATAATTCAAACTCACATGGCATACGATGAAAAACTGGCCGACCGCGTAAGGGAGTTCATTTCCCTCACCCATCCGATCACCGAAGAAAAAAGAATGTTTGGCGGACTGTGTTTTATGGTGAACGATAAGATGTGTGTTGGTGTGGAAAGTGAACGTTTGATGTTGAGGGTACACCCATCCCTTACAGATGAATTACTGGAGAAAGAAGGTTGCCAACCGATGAACTTCACCGGTAAAACAATGAAGGGCTTCCTGTTTGTTGACAAAAGCGTACTGGCAACAAAAAAGCAGCTGAGCAGCTGGTTGCAACTGGCGCTTGATTATAATCCCTATGCCAGGGCTTCTGCACGCAAAAAGAAATAACAATGCAATCCACCGCAACAACTGTTAACCAATACCTGCTTGAATTACCTGCCGAAAGAAAAGCAGCGGTTGAAGAACTCAGGAAAGTTATCAGGAAAAATCTTCCGGGGGGATTTGAGGAATGTATGAACTATGGAATGATTGGCTATGTAGTGCCGCATACTTTATATCCCGGCGGTTATCATTGCGATCCCCGGTTGCCCCTTCCATTCATGAACATTGCTTCACAAAAAAACTTTATCGCTGTTTACAACATGGGATTGTATGCCTCACCAGCTTTGATGAAATGGTTTACCGGGGCCCATGCAGCCGCCAGTGTTAAAAAACTCGATATGGGTAAAAGCTGCATCCGGTATAAACAGGCAGCCGATATTCCTTACCCGCTGATCGGCGAACTGGCATCGAAAATTTCAGTAAACGAATGGATCGGCATCTATGAATCTAACTATCGTAAAAAATCTACTTCAAAATGATTTTTACCGCCTGTCCGTAAAACAAGTCTTTTAAAAAATCTACACTCTTGTAGCTGGCAGTTCAGGCGATAACACCATTGTTTTTCGCTAACTTTCATCCTCCTTCATCAAAACTAATTTTATGAAACGTATATGCTTTGCCGGCACTATGCTATTGCTTGCGTGTTCCCTCCCGCTAACAGCTCAAAAGAAAAATCCCGGCACACCGCCTGAAAAAAAAACATTGCTGAATGAAGCGTTGTTCAGTAACCTGGCATTCCGGAACCTGGGCCCGGCAATCACGTCGGGCCGAATTGCAGATATAGCGGTAAACCCGGGTAACCACAGTGAATACTATGTAGCGGCCGCTGCAGGAGGCGTTTGGAAAACCAGCAATGCCGGCATTTCATTTTCACCTGTGTTTGATGGCGAAGGTGCTTATTCCATCGGTTGCCTGGCCATTGATCCCAACAATACCAATGTTGTGTGGGTGGGCACCGGCGAAAATAATAACCAACGCAGTGTGAATTATGGAGATGGTGTGTACAAATCTGAAGATGGCGGCAAAAGCTGGAAGAACATGGGGTTGAAAAATTCAGAGCATATCGGGCGCATTGCCATCGATCCGCACAACAGCAATATTGTATTCGTAGCTGCCTATGGTCCGTTGTGGAATGATGGTGGCGAAAGGGGTATTTATAAAACTACCGATGGCGGGCTTACCTGGAAACAGGTGTTGAAAGTGAGTGATCATACCGGCTTTAACGAGGTAATGGTGGATCCACGGTATCCAGACATTGTTTATGCTGCTGCCCATCAACGGCAGCGAAAAGTATTTACCTATATCGGCGGGGGACCGGAAACGGCCTTGTTCAAAAGCACAGATGGCGGCAATACCTGGAACAGGATGATGAATGGAATGCCTTCGGGCGACCTCGGGCGTATTGGTTTAAATTATTCACCCGTGAACCCCGATATCCTGTATGCGGTGGTGGAAGCAAGAGAGTCAAAAGCGGCAGGTATTTACAAAAGCACCGACCGCGGCGCCAGTTGGGAAAAGCAGGGAGGCTATTCAACATCGGGCAACTACTACCAGAAAATTTATTGCGACCCGGGAAACGCGGATAAGATCTACATCACCAATACTTACATGGCGGTAAGTAATGATGGCGGCAAAACCACCCGGAACCTGGGTGAAAAAAACAAGCATATCGACAATCACGTGATCTGGATCGATCCTTCCAACACCAGTCATTACCTGGTTGGATGTGATGGTGGACTGTACGAATCCTATGATGCCGCAGAAAACTGGCAGTTTAAACCGAACCTGCCTGTTACGCAATTTTATAAAGTAGCTACTGACAACGCCCTGCCTTTTTACAATGTACATGGTGGTACGCAGGATAATTTCAGTATTGGCGGGCCATCACAGACATTAAGTGAAAACGGGATCTTTAATTCAGATTGGTTTTTTACGAGCACCGGTGATGGGTTTGAAAGCCAGGTTGACCAGGGAAATCCTGATATCGTGTATGCCCAGGCACAATATGGCGCCCTCACGAGGTATGATAAAAAGAGCGGTGAAAAATTATTTATCCAGCCGCAGGAACGGGAAGGAGAAGCCGCTTACCGGTGGAACTGGGATGCTCCACTAATGATTTCGCAATTTGATAATAAGCGCATTTATATTGCCGCCAACAAAGTGTTCCGCAGCGACGACCAGGGAAATACCTGGAAGGTGATCAGCGGCGACCTTACGCGGCAGACAGACCGCAATAAACTACCGGTGATGGGTAAGGTATGGAGTGTGGATGCAGTTGCGAAAAACGGCAGCACTGATATTTATGGAAACATCACCGCCCTTGCCGAAAGCAGGCTGGATGAAAATATTTTATACGCCGGCACCGACGACGGCCTGATACAGGTAACAACCGATGGCGGAAATTACTGGGTGAAGATCGATAACATACCGGGTGTTCCGGCCAATACATATGTGAATCAATTGGTAGCTTCGCAGCACGATAAAAAGGTTGCCTACGTTACGTTTAACCATCACCGTTATGGAGATTTTCACCCCTATATTTTTAAAACCACCGACGGCGGAAAAACCTGGCTCCCGATCCAGGGCAACCTGCCAGCCAGGGGAACTGCCTATAGTATTGCAGAAGATCACGTAGATCCGGATTTATTGTTCGCCGGTACCGAGTTCGGCGTGTACACCAGTATCGACGGTGGGGCGGAGTGGTTCCGGTTGAGTGGCGGCCTGCCCACCATTGCTGTAAGGGACATTGATATACAGCGCCGGGAAAATGACCTGGTGCTGGCAACCTTTGGCCGTGGCTTTTATGTACTCGATGACTACAGCGTACTACGTAACATTAAAAAGGAAGCACTTGAAAAATCAGCGCTGCTGTTCCCGGTGAAAGACGCCCTGATGTTCGTACAGTCGACTCCGTTAGGTGTGAGGGCGAAGGGGTTCCAGGGGGAAAGTTTTTTTACCAGTCCCAACCCAAAACCGGGAGCCGTGTTTACTTATTACCTGAAAGACGACCTTAAAACCATCAGGGAAAAACGCCAGGCGGCTGAAGCGGCTGTTGAAAAAGCCGGGGGTGCCATCAGTTATCCAACTTTGGATTCACTTAGGCTAGAAGACCAGCAGCCGGCGCCGCATTTATTATTTACGATAACGGATGAATCGGGCAAGGTGGTGCGCAGGATAAAGGCACCAGCGAAAAAAGGATTGAAAAGGATCAGGTGGGATTTTCGTACAGCTCCGTTTGGTGCCATCGACCTGCAACCTTTTGATGAATCCAATGCATTCAGTTCACCCGACCAGGGATATATGGTGCTTCCCGGTACCTACAAGGTATCGATGAGTAAATTTGAGGACGGCGTATACACGGAACTGGTAGCGCCGCAAGCTTTTAAAACTGTGGCTTTGAATAATGCGAGTATACCGGCAACTGATAAAAAAGCGCTGGATGATTTTGGGAAAAAAGTGGGTGAACTGGCAAGGGTGGTTGCTGCAACAGATCAGTACAGGGCTGAACTGGTAAACAAGATGCGCTACATCAGGCAGGCGCTTATTGAAACCCCCGGGTTATCGCTGGATGTATCAAAAACGATCAGCGCCATTGACCAGGATCTGTATGAAGTGAACCGCTTGCTGAACAATGATGCCACACTATCAAGAAGGGAGTTTGAAACGGCACCAACTATCAGTGGCCGCATCAACTACATCGTTGGGTCTTTATGGGTTACCACGGCGGCGCCTACACAAACGCAAAAAACAGCTTACGATATTGCAGCCAAAGAATTCCGCCCGGTATATGATCGTATGAAAATGCTGGCACAGAAAGTAGCCGGCCTGGAAGCATTGATGGAAAAAAGCGGCGCTCCTGCCACACCGGGTCGTTTGCCTGAATGGAACTGATCAAAAGGGCAGGCACTCTGAATTGCCGGATCTTATCGGCGATCCGCCAGGAGGAGGAAGCCTCCCAATACCGCCCGAACATTTTTGAAAACAGGTAAATAAAAAAGCCCGGATCAGCCATGATCCGGGCTTTATCATCAAAAAAATTTTATTTCTTTTTGGCGCCTTTTTTAGCGGGCTTTTTTGGCATTGCTTTTTTAGCAACTTTCTTTACGGCCTTTTTTGCAGGGGCTGTTTTTTTCACCGTCTTTTTGGGCGCTGCTTTTTTTACGGCTTTCTTTACAGTTTTTTTCACTGCTGCCGCTTTTTTGGCTGCTTTCTTCACTACTTTTTTAGCCGCCTTTTTTGCGGGTGCTGCTTTTTTTGCAACTTTCTTCGCCGCCTTTTTAATGGCTTTCTTTACAGTTGCTTTTTTCTGTGGTGTAATGATCTCCTGCACTTTTTCTTTAACGGTTTCCACGGCATTGCCAGCCATTTCAACCAGGGAATCTTTTGCTTCGGAAATTTCTGTTGTAAGAATTGCCAGTTGTTCACCAACTTTGGCACCAAGAGATTTATCTTCTTCCTGGGGTTTTGATTTACTTTTTGGGGATGCCATTGTTAAAAATTTAGTTTGCTAAATGTATGTAATAAATAAAATGGCCTTATCAATTTTTACAAATTTTTCTTTGCATTAACCAGCCCTCTGGTTTTTTAAAAACTGTTTACCCGGCAAACAAAACATCCCTCTTAAATTTGACATTATTTAAAACCAATAATTCTGCCGGGTCGCCTGGTCATTCACACAAACCATTTCTTTTTTTTTATTCGAACCATTGGTTGTGCTGTTCTTCCACCCGGATAAAAGTGGTGCGTTTTGTAAGTTCTTTCAACGATTGGGCGCCCACATAGGTGCAGGTGCTTCTTACGCCACCCAACAAGTCCTGCATGGTGGCATTTACCGGTCCGCGGTATTTGATGGTAACCGTTTTTCCTTCGCTGGCCCGGTACTCGGCAACGCCGCCGGCGTATTTATTCATGGCGGTTTCGGAACTCATTCCATAAAACTGTTTGTAGCGTTCGCCGTTTTTTTCCACCAGGTCGCCGCCGCTTTCATCGTGCCCGGCAAGCATACCTCCCAACATTACAAAATCGGCACCGCCGCCAAAAGCTTTCGACACATCACCGGGCACTTTGCAGCCGCCGTCAGAAATGATATGTCCGCCCAGGCCATGCGCTGCATCGGCACATTCAATGATAGCGCTCAATTGCGGGTAACCCACGCCGGTTTTTACACGGGTGGTGCATACTGATCCCGGGCCAATACCAACTTTGATGATGTCTGCACCGGCCAGCAACAATTCTTCCACCATTTCACCGGTAACCACGTTGCCGGCAAGAATGATCTTTTCGGGGAAGGCTTGCCTTGTGCGTTTTACAAAATCAACAAAATGCTCCGAATAACCGTTGGCAACATCAATGCAAATGAATTCAAGTTGGGGGCAGGCTGCGATGATGGCGTTTAGTTTGGCCGCATCATTGGTGCCCGACCCGGTGCTTACTGCGATGTGTTGAGCAATACCGGGCGGGGCCGTCTCCATAAATTTTTTCCATTCGTCCACACTGTAATGTTTATGAATAGCGGTAAATGCTTTGTGTTCGGCAAGCGCAAGGGCCATTTCAAAAGTGCCCACGGTATCCATATTGGCCGCCATTACCGGCACCCCCTGCCATTCTTTCCCGGTATGCCGGAATTTAAATTTCCGCAGCAGGCTTACTTCCACCCTTGATTTTAGCGTGGAACGCTTTGGCCTGATCATAACATCTTTAAAGCCGAGTTTGATATCGTTTTCAATTCTCATAACTGTATAATTAGGAGCAGTAAGTTACCACAAACATGCAAATTATCTACCCCGGTATTCATGGGTGTTGGTTACAGATTTAAATATCTTTATCAGCAAACAAAAAACAATGTTGATGACGACCAAAGAAGTAGCTGATCAACTGGTGGCCATGTGTCGCGAAGGAAAGGTGGAAGAGGCAAAAACAAGGTTTTTTACAGAAGCGACCATGAGCATTGAGCCCGGTGAAGGATTGCTGCCCAAAGAATCAAAAGGATTGCAGGCCATCAGGGAAAAAGCAGCCCTCTTTATTTCAAATGTGGAAGCGTTTTATGGAAGTACCATCAGTGATCCGATTGTGGCAGGGGATTATTTTTTCGTGTACTGGGAAACCGACCTGCAAATGAAAGGAGCAGCACGACAGGTAAACCGGGAGCTCTGCATTTATAAAGTAAAGGACGGCATGATCGAGTCTGAACAGTTTTTTTATTGATTGAATATTTGTCAATCACCTGCTAGGTGCTGGCGGTAAACCTGCTCCCAAAGATGGGTGGCCGGGTGAGAGAAAATCACCCGGGGCGGGATATTAACTGTTAACCAGCTTCCCTCTGCTATTTCTTCTTCAAGCTGGCCGGGATCCCAGCCACAATAACCGATGAAAATTTTCAGATCCTGATCCGTTATCATTTTTTTATCGAGGCAGCTCAATGCTTTTTTAAAATCGCCGCCAATAAAGATTCCTGCCGTCACCTGCTCACCACCCGGTATCATGTCAGCATGCCGGTGAATGAAGTAGAGGTGTTCCAGGTCCATGGGTCCACCCTGGTACAATGGGATATCTCCTGCCTGTTTAAATTCCTCCAGTTCGTTCAGCGTCCTGGGAAAAATATCGTTCACAACAAAACCCATGGCGCCTTGTTGATTATACCCGGTGATGAAAATCACCGCCCGGTCAAAATTGTCGTCGGTTAAATGTGGACTACTGATAATGATTGATCCTGCTGTCATGTTTGTGGCTACAAAATTACAATGGATCGGCACCAGGAAAAATTTTTGGCAGGGGTTTGTAATTAGGTTGTTAAATATGCATGGAGCCATTGCCCGAACCGGCTGAACGAGTACCTTAGCAAATAAAAAAGAAAAAATGCGGACTGTACTTTTTGCATGGATGATGTTGATCGGCATCGCTGCCGGTGCCCAAACCATTTTGCAGGAGTCGTCGTCGAAAGCGCCTGTACAGAAGGATAGCGCTATTTCAAAAAAATGGATCATCAGCAAATACATGGGCGTTTCTTCCAGTCTTGTTTTTTTTAACGGTGGAAATGCCAGCATTCTTTCAGTACCCGTGGGTATCCGTCTTAACCGGCGAATCAATAATAACTGGTATGCATTTGCCGGTGTTTCGGTGGCGCCGTCTTATATAAATTTTAATGGAGCATTTTTAAACAGCCAATATTCTAAAACAGCCGCTTTATACAGTTATTCGGGCAACGGACATTTCAATGTTAACCCGGCTGCGGAACTGGGCCTGGTGTACACCAATGACCAGAAAACTTTTTCAATCTCCGGCAGCATCAGCGTTCAACGCCAACCCTACGCATTTTTGCCTTATTCAGCACCTGCTCTCTCTTCCAACAATTTTTTTATTCCCCGGTAAACACAGAACCGGTTAGTGATACCATGCAGATTGCCCGGCATTCTGTATAAAAACCTGCACAATACTACCTGGTTTATAAAATACGCCTGCGATAATATTTTTTTGCAATTGCCCTTCTGTAGCCGTTTTACAGCCATCAGCCTTCCGGGAAGTGCCAATGGGCGCAAATTTTGTGGGAATGGAGATACAGCAGTTTCAATTATAAAAAAATATTGAGTATGGATATAGTAGCAGCAGTATTGAAAGCCATTGGCACCATGATATGGAATATCTATTGGGGACTCGCTTTCGGTTTCATTTTATCCTCTTTGATCCGTGCCTTCGTTTCTACAGCAACCATCAGCAAAAAGCTGGGTAATCATTCAGCAGCGGGGGTTGGCCTGGCAACCGTGTTTGGCGCTGTATCCTCATCCTGCTCCTATGCCGCTGCAAGCTTGGCCCGTACGCTGCTGTTAAAGGGAGCCAGCTGGGGAAATGCAATTGTTTTCATGATCGCCAGTACCAACCTTGTATTTGAAATTTTCATCATGATCATTACCGTGCTGGGCTGGGCTTTTGGAATGGGTGAGCTGGCCGGCGGCATTATTTTTATTGCCATCACCGGCTTTATTATTACCCGGCTTATTCCGGTTCACGCCCGGCCAACCACAGGCTCAAATGACGCTGACACTTCCAAACATCAACACCACGCACACCATGGAATGAACCGTTTCAGCAAAGCGGCCATGTATTTTACCATGGATGTGAATATGGTGGGAAAAGACATTTTAACCGGTGTTATAATTGCAGCGTTGCTGATGAATTTTGTTCCGGCAGATTTTTGGCAATCGCTTTTTTTAACGGGCAACACCCATAGTTTATCGTTTCATGTATTGGCATGGAATGCTGTCGCGGGCATTTTTATCGCCATCATCAGTTTTGTATGTTCTGTCGGAAATATTTTACTGGCTGCAGTGTTATGGCATGGGGGAATATCTTTTGGTGGCGTGATCGCCTTTATCCTGGCCGACCTTGTCACCATTCCCATGCTCATGGTTTACCGCAGGTATTATGGCAATAAAATAATGTGGAAACTTTTGATCATCCTGGTGACAGGAATATTTTTCACCGCGTTGTTGATTGATTATTCATTTGCCTGGATGGGATGGGTGCCGCCCGCTCCGCAGGAACCATTACAGGCAGACAAAAATATATTCACCTGGAACCGGACCACCATTCTCAACCTCGTATTCATACCGGTTTCCCTGTTTTACTATTTCAAGGGCCGGGCAGCAGCCCATAAGCACAGCGGAAAAATGGAAGCAACAAAACACCAGGAAACAAACTGAACGCCTGCTTCCTGGTTGTGGAAATAATGGAGGGATTACCCGGCATCCGGAATTTCAGGTTCCACCAGTTTGATGAGTTTCTCCAGCGTTTCCTGCCAGCCGAGGTAGCACATTTCCGTAGGAATCATGCCGGGAATTCCCTCCTGCACTATTTTAAGTTCGGTACCCACCATCACTTCCTTTAGCCAAACGGATGTAACCATTTCTCCCGGTAAATCCGGATCATCGAACCTGTCGGTGTATTGTAAAAATTCTCCCGGTTTTATTGAAACATATTTACCGCCGAATGAATGTGGGTGGCCGGTGCTGAAATTTGTAAAAGACATTTTAAAAGTGCCGCCCTCCACCACATTCATTTCGTGAACGGTGCAGGTAAACCCATAGGGAGGCAGCCAGGTGGCCATGGCCGCGGGCTCCGTAAATGCAC
This sequence comes from uncultured Ferruginibacter sp., assembly GCA_964452405.1. GTDB lineage: Bacteria > Bacteroidota > Bacteroidia > Chitinophagales > Chitinophagaceae > Ferruginibacter. The sequence continues at coordinate 3,255 of CAYVLT010000005.1, read as the reverse complement.
GAAAAACTTTTGCCGGTTTAGCTTTAACTACCCTGTGCAGGGTTACGCTGTTTGTTGACATATGCTTGCAATTTTGAGTCCTACTCGTATGGCTTTTCGGTTGCGCCCGTTTTTGGTGGTGCCTGCTCCACGTTTTGCAAAATGTACTGATAGTTACCCTGCAAAAATGCGGCTAAAATATTTGCGGCAGGCGGTGGGCATGCGGCAGTTTTACTGGTGCTTTCCGACGAAGCAGGTAGGTTCTTTTATCGCGTCGGGCCTGGCGCAATTGCTTTCAGCCACGAAATTATAAATCTCTACCCGGCGCTTTTTAATAAGTGATACCTTTAAGGCTTAAACAAAACCATATGAAAAAAATACTCCTGTTAGTTGCGTTCGCAACCTGTATATACATCCCCGTACAAAGCCAGATGATCACCGGTGAACAGGTGGCTGTAGCCAACACCCAGTCAGGAAAAGTGAGAGGGTACCTCCATAATAATATCTATACTTACAAAGGCATTCCCTATGCAGAAGCCAACCGGTTTGAAGCTGCTCATGCGCCACGCCCGTGGATGGATATACGAAGCAGTATGACTTACGGTCCGGTGGCTCCCCTGCTGGAACCTACCATTTCTGTACAGGATGAAGGAGAGTTTTTCTTTCATCACGATTGGGGATATACGAATGAAGATTGCCTCCGCTTAAATATATGGAGCCCCGGGATAAACGATGGTAAAAAAAGGCCCGTGATGTTCTGGATACATGGAGGCGGCTTTACTGCGGGTTCATCACAGGAGCTGCCTTCTTATGATGGTGAGCAACTGGCAAAAAAGGGAGATGTGGTGGTGGTATCGATCAATCACCGGTTGAATGTATTGGGATTTTTAGATCTCTCAGCTTATGGAAAAAAATACGAACATTCGGCAAATGCCAGCATCCTCGATATTAAAACAGCCCTGGAGTGGGTGCGGGATAATATTGCCAATTTCGGCGGCGACCCGGGTAATGTAACCATCTTCGGCCAATCGGGCGGCGGTGCAAAAGTAAATACACTTATGGCGATGCCGGCTGCGAAAGGCCTTTTTCAAAAAGCGATTAATATGAGTGGATCGTTCAGGATGCAAATGCTCGACAAAACCACCACGCAGTCAATCGCCGCAGAGGTGCTGGTCCAATTGAAACTGGAGCCTGGCCAGGCAGACAGTCTTCAGAAAATTCCTTTTGACCAGTTGTCGGCCGCCGCTACAAAAGCCCTTGCTGTGATTGCGGAAAAAATGAAAGCGGAAGGAAAGCCCGCACCCGGCTTTGGTTTAAGTTGGGGTCCCAGTATTGATGGGAACGATTTGCCCTACCAGCTATTTTCAGCAGAAGCCCTGCAACTTTCAAAAGATGTTCCTTTAATGATCGGCACCACGAAAAACGAGTTTACTCCTTTTATGTATGGCGCTTTAAACAACGCACCGATGGAAAAAGTGGTGGCCATGATCAAAAGCCAACAAGGTGAAAAAACGGATGCTTACATAGCGGCGATTAAAAAAGCCTACCCGGATGATTCAAAACCATCCGATCTTTTATCGGTGGATAATGTTTTCCGGCCGGGAGCCGTATACCAGGCCAATCAAAAATCAGCGTTGAAAGCTGCACCCGTTTACCTGTACCTGTTCACCTGGCAATCACCGGTGCTTGATGGCAAATACAAGGCCGTGCATTGTATGGACATTCCTTTTGCATTCAATAACATTGCCCGCTGCCCCGAAATGACGGGTGCAACCCCGGAAGCCTACCTGCTTGCTGAAAAAATATCTGGCGCCTATATCAATTTTGCCCGCACCGGCAACCCAGACAGCAAAGGGCTTCCGCACTGGCCTGCTTATAATGCTGAAACCACTCCCACCATGCATTTTGACAATGCATGTAAAGTGTTGCCGCAACTCGATAAGGAATTTTTGGCGCTGTAAAAAAATAAGCGGATAACCCGGAAACCGTTTCGTGCAATGCGGGTTCAACTATTTACCTATTGCCGTATGGAAGGGTATCGTTATAACTGCACCCGGCTTGATAACGGTAACGGTTACCCGGGAAAATGCGGGCATGGCTCAGGAGTTTTTCATTTTTTCCAGCTCTTTCTGCAGCCTGAACATTTCATCCCGCAGGCGGGCCGCTTCCATAAAGTCCATATCCTTTGCAGCCTTCTCCATTGATTTTTTTGTGCCGGCGATCTTTTTCTCCATTTGAGGAATCGTGAGATAATCTTCGGGATCTTCTGCCGCAATGGTAACAATGTCTTCATCGGCACCGATAGAGTAAGGCCTTGAAGGATCGTACCCTTTTACATCCAGCACCGAACCCTGTGCAAATATCTGCTCCTTGCTTTTACTGATGGTGGTGGGAATAATGTTGTGTTCGGTATTATAGGCAATCTGCTTATCGCGGCGCCGGTTGGTTTCATCGATCGTTTTTTGCATGCTCTCTGTGATGGTATCTGCATAAAAGATAACGAGGCCATCCGCATTTCTTGCCGCACGACCTGCTGTTTGGGTAAGGCTTCTTTCATTGCGGAGAAACCCTTCCTTGTCGGCATCCAGTATGGCCACCAACGATACTTCCGGCAGGTCCAGGCCTTCTCTCAACAGGTTTACACCCACGAGTACGTCAATAACTCCCAGGCGGAGTTCTCTTAAAATTTCCACCCGCTCCAATGCATCCACCTCACTGTGTATGTACTTGCTTTTGATGTTGATGCGATGCAGGTATTTATCCATTTCCTCCGCCATGCGTTTGGTTAGCGTGGTAACGAGTACGCGGTCGCCCTTTTTAATACGGTTGTCGATCTCGTCGAGCAGGTCATCTATCTGGTTCACTGATGGACGGATTTCGATGGGGGGATCCAGCAAGCCGGTTGGCCTCACCACCTGCTCCACCACAACGCCGCCGGTTTTTTCGAGCTCAAAATCGCCGGGTGTGGCGCTCACAAAAATGGTTTGCCCGATCAGGTTTTCAAATTCATGAAAATTCAATGGCCGGTTATCGAGTGCAGAAGGCAGCCTGAAACCATAATCCACCAGGATGAGTTTCCGGCTTCGGTCGCCTCCATACATACCGCTGATCTGTGGTACCGTCTGGTGGCTCTCATCCAGTATGCAGATAAAATCTTTTGGAAAATAATCGAGCAGGCAGAAGGGTCTTATTCCCGGCGAACGCCGGTCGAAAAACCGGGAGTAGTTTTCAATGCCATTGCAATAACCCAGTTCCCGGATCATTTCCAAATCATAA
>CAYVLT010000004.1:0-48878 GCA_964452405.1 uncultured Ferruginibacter sp. | reverse complement strand
ATTCCGGAAAACGGGGGCAGATCTGGTAAAAGCAAAACAATTTATTGCTGCTACGGCCTTCACGGAGCCTTCTGCAGAAATCAAGGCGTACGCCGAACTGTCTTTTACCCCTGGCCGCTCTTTGTTTAACGCTGTATTTGATTTAATGCAGCGCATACATAAGGACTTTGAATTTAAAGCCGGCTTCACCACCATATCTACCCCGCTTTCCCAGGTAATGAAACAAAAAAAAGGAGTGTGCCAGGACTTTGCTCACCTGGCAATCTCCTGTTTACATGCAATGGGTCTGCCTGCAAAATACATCAGCGGTTATATTGAAACCATTGCACCACCGGGTAAAGAAAAACTGGTGGGAGCGGATGCATCCCATGCATGGTTCTCGGTGTTTATCCCCGAAATGGGTTGGGTTGATTTTGATCCAACCAACAACAAAATTCCAGATGAGCAGTACATTACTGTTGCATGGGGGCGTGATTATTTCGACATAGTTCCATTAAAAGGTGTCATCATGAGCAGCAACCCGCATGAACTGAAAGTGGCGGTGGATGTACGGAGGTTGTTTTAAGAGTTTATGGTTTAGGCGGTTTAGTCGCAAAGCTTTCGTGATGCTGCCGGATGGTTTCATGAATAAAATGTAGTTTCTCTTTTACCTTATCGTTAATCACAAACGGGTAAGGATCTTTAATGCCCATCGAACGGTTAAGGCTGTTCATTGCAAACGCAAGTGGCACCCACCTTTCAATAATGTCATCAAAGTTTTTGGTTTTATATGGGTCTATATTGATGTTGGCAGAAATATCGTTTTCTATATTCGCCACTTTTGGTCTTAATGTAATTCCGAATGAATAAGCCGTTTCGATGGTATCAACAATATGCATATAGTGCGCCCATGTTTCTGCCCAATCTTCCCAGGGGTGTGCACTGGCATAGGCGCTGATGTAATTATTTTGCCACGCGGTTGAACTAGCTTTTGCATAATGCAGCTTCAGTGCTTCATTGTAATCTGTTGTTTCATCACCAAACATTTCCCTGAACTGTGGTAATCTGTCGGTATGATCAATCAGCCTGTCCCAATAGTAGTGCCCTATCTCATGCCTGAAATGCCCCAGCAGTGTCCTGTACACTTCATCCATATTTTTCCTCGCCATTTCCCGTATTGCATCATCAGCTTCTTCAATATTTAGCGTAATCACACCATTATCATGTCCGGTAAGCAAGCGCTTACCTGCTTCGTTTTGCTCGTCTGCCATAAAATCAAAGACGAGTCCGCTGGCTTCATTTTGAAATTTACTGGTAACAGGTAATTTAAACCGGAGAAGGGAATACACCAGGCGATGTTTGGCTACTTCAATCCCGGCCCATTTTTCCCAATGCCCCGGATCATCAATATTTGGAATGGTTTTGTTAAGGTTGCAGGCGGTGCAATAAGCCGGCTCAGTATCTGCAGGTAAAAGCCAATTGCACACATTGAGTTGTTTATTGATGCAGTACTTATAAAGATTGGTATTGCCGTTAGCTTCCGGTGCAATATTGCTATAAAACCCATCCGGTGTTACCTGCAAGGATAGGATATCGGTTGATACCGGGTCAAAACCAAGCGATGCGTGGCATTGAACGCAGAAATAGTTTTCAAAGAAAACAGGCTGGCCGCAATTATCGCATTTAAAAAGTTTCATTTGGGGAGTGTATATTTTTTAGACAGCACTTGTTCAAATAATATGCCTGCAATTGTTTAGCTCAATTTTAAAATAAATGCAGGAGTTTATTGCTACCTAATGTTGAATTTTTTCAACGTTCATATCACACCCCCTTTTTCAATCTCAAATCAAGTGTACAGGGAAACTCATGGTTGATCTCTTCCACCGGTGCATCAAACACAAATGGCTGACGATTGCCTTTTACAAAATGACCATATGCAGGTAAATCATTTTTTACAAATAAGGTTTCCTGCGTATGATTGGTATTGCCAAAGCGGCTGATTCGCCTGGATTCTGCTTCGTAGCTATTGATAGGGAATACATCATAACTTCTTCCGCCCGGGTGTGACACATAATAAGTACAACCACCAATTGACCTGGCATTCCAGGTATCAACGATATCAAACGTCAATGGAGTATCTACGCCGATGGTGGGATGCAATGCACTGGGAGGCTGCCATGCACGGTAGCGAATGCCGCAAATGAATTCACCTTTTGTTTGCGTAGCGGTTAATGGAACACGGATGCCGTTGCACAATAGTATGTATCGGTTCTCATGAATACCGGTGATTTTCACCTGCACTCTTTCCAATGATGAATCAACAAAACGGGCTGTGCCTGCGCTGCTCATTTCTTCACCTAATACATGCCATGGTTCAATGCCCATGCGTAGTTCCATCCTAATGTCTTTGATTGTAACGCTGCCATAATGCGGAAAACGAAATTCAAAAAATGAATTGAACCAGTTAATGTCAAATGCGTAGCCTGCGTTATTCAGGTATTCCACCACATCTTCCATGTCTTTTTTTACATAGTATGGCAGCAGGTATTTATCGTATAATTCAGTTCCCCATCTTATCAATTTATGCCGGTATGGTTTCTTCCAAAATGCTGCTACGAGCGCCCGGATCAACAGCATTTGTAAAAGACTCATGCGTTTGTGTGGCGGCATTTCAAAGGCTCGTAATTCCAATATGCCTAACCTGCCGGATGAAGAATCAGGCGAATACAGTTTATCAATGCAAAATTCTGAACGATGTGTATTGCCGGTGATATCTGTTAATAAATGTCGAAAGATCCTGTCTGTGATCCAGAAAGGAACAAAGCCCGTTTTGGGCACCTGGCTAAAAGCGATTTCCATTTCATAAATACGGTCTTCAAATCCTTCATCAAACCTGGGCGACTGACTGGTCGGCCCCACAAAAGCGCCTGAAAATAAATATGACAAGCCGGGATGATGTTGCCAGAAAGTAATTAAACTCTGCAGCAGGTCCGGTCTTCGGAGCATTGGACTTTCAGCGGGTGTGGCACCACCAATGGTGATATGGTTGCCCCCACCAGTACCGGTATGCCTTCCGTCAATCATAAATTTTTCAGTACCCAGCCTTGAAAGCCTGGCTTGCTCATACAATGTGTCGGTGTTATTACAGAGCTCTGTCCAGTTTTTTGCCGGGTGAATATTTACTTCAATCACGCCCGGATCAGGTGATATCACCAGCCTTTCCATACGGTTGTCTCTTGGCGGTTCATATCCTTCAATGCGAACATGCATAGCCAGCTTTGCCGCAGTGGCTTCAATGGATGCTACCATATCAAGGTAGTGCTCCAGGTAATCCATCGGCGGAAGAAAAACATACAGCACACCTTCTCTTATCTCCACATTCAAAGCTGTTTTTATAGTGTCTACTTCAAACAGCGGTTCAACAGGTTCGTCTTTTTCTGCAGTAGAAGGCGTAGCTTTTGGTTTCCTTTTTTTATCATCCTCGTCTTCTTCTTTATCAGGATATACTACCGGAGCAGGCTCTGAATTTTCCAATATTTTTCCATAGCGGCCTGTAATAGTTTCATGATAAGGATCCAGCCTCGGCGCTTCTTCAAATAAACTTCTTTCTACTTTCTGCGGTGTTTTTGCTTTTGATAACACAGGTAGTGATTCCAGCGGCAAGCGCAGGCCAACTGGCGAATTGCCGGCGATCAGGAATAAATAATCCCGGTTAAACTGCCACCTGCAGCTAATCCATTGATGGTCCTGGTAATTCCAGCGGATAGGCAATACAAAGCCCACCGGCTCACCCAAACCATGGTTAAGTAATTGTGCAAGAGTTCTTCTCTCCAGCGGATCTTTCAGGTTCGATTTAAGCGGATCAATATTGAGCGGATTTTTTCCCTCTGTCCATAAAAAATAAAATACGTCTTCATAGGCTGCACTGATGTGAAGCGGATCTACAGCCAGGTGCCTCGCCAGCTCTTCAGCAAAATTCTTTGCATCCCGGATGTTATAAACGGTCTCATTTTTCTCATGAGCAATCAGCTCGATATTTTTCCAGACAGGATAACCATCCTTGCGCCAAAACAAACCGTATTGCCATCTTGGCAAGGGCTCCCCGGGGTACCATTTTCCCTGGCCATAATGTATCAATCCGTTAGGGCCAAATTTTTCTCTTAACCGGAAGATAAGATCATGCGATAAAATTCTTTTTTCTTTTCCATCTGCAGCGGTGTTCCATTGTGCCGATTCCATATCGTCAATCGATACAAATGTTGGTTCACCACCCATCGTCATTTTTACATCGCCGTCTTCTAAGTCTTTATCCACCTGGTAGCCAATACTATTAATGGTAGCCCACTGTTCATCGGTAAATGGTTTGGTTACGCGGGGATCTTCGTAAATGCGTTTTACTGAATTCTCAAATTCAAAACTCACTTCACATTTATTTGTTGATCCCACCACGGGTGCTGCACTTGCATAATCAGGCGTGCAGGCTAATGGGATATGGCCTTCACCTGCAAACAGGCCAGATGTGGCATCCAGCCCGATCCATCCTGCGCCGGGAATATACACTTCCACCCAGGCATGCAGGTCGGTAAAATCTTTTTCCGGTCCGGAAGGACCATCAAGTGATTTTTCATCTGCTGTTAACTGAACAAGGTAGCCCGATACAAAACGGGAAGCCAATCCCAAATGACGAAGCACCTGTACAAACAGCCAGGCTGTGTCGCGGCAGGAACCCAGTTTCTTTTGCAGCGTTTCCTCGCAGCTTTGCACACCAGCTTCCATGCGGATGGAATAGTTGATGTCCTGGTTCAGCTTTTGATTGAGATACACTAAAAAATCATTGATGTTTCTTTTACCGGTATCGATCTGTTGCAACCACTGCATCAACAACGGACCGCTTTCTTTTATTTCAAGATAGGGAACCAGTTCCTTTGGCAACTGCGCCTGGTAGCGAAAAGGGAAATGAGCGGCATATTCTTCCACGAAAAAATCAAAAGGATTAATGCTCACCAGGTTGGCGATCACTTCCACATCGATCGACAGTTTTTTTGTTTTTTCCGGGAACACCACTCTCGCCTGGTAATTACCAAAAGGATCCTGTTGCCAGTTAATGAAATGCTCCGCAGGTTCAATTTTTAACGAGTAAGATTCAATGGCTGTGCGGGAATGCACGGCGGGCCTTAAGCGGAACAGGTGCGGCGACACGGCCACCGGGCGATCGTAGGAATAAACTGTTTTGTGCCTGATTGCAACACGAATAGCCATATAACTTGATTTTAATGTTGGTGGCGTTGCAATCTTTTTTAAATATAAGATTGAATTGATGGAATTAAAAATTTATTTGTGCTGTACCGATTGAGGAACCATAGCGGGATGCAGGTCAATGCTGTTCTTTTTATTGAAATGTTGTATTTTTTCATCCGGAAGTAATCACACGGATTGCATGAAAAAATTCGCAACCATACTATTGTTGACTGTTGCTGCAGCAGGTTGTGGTAATAAGGTTAATGCGCAGTTGTCCACTTTCAAAGATTCTTCCTTTGTATTTTCCCTGCTGGCTGATGCTGAAACTTATTTTGCAGCTTCCAGCTACGACACGGCATTGCGGTTGTGCAACCAGGCAGAGGATTACAGCAGGAAAAAAAAATACCGGAAAGGCATTGCTTATTCACTTATAAAAAAAGCAGCCATCTATATTGATAAAGATGACCTGGAGAAGGCGGGTGAATTTCCATCCAGGACCATTGAACTCGGCCAGCAGATAAATGATTCACTCATTATTGCCATCGGCCAGATGCAGGTAGCGCAGGTACGGATGTATGGAAATCATTTTAACGAGGCCGTTAGCTGGTTTGAAAAATGCACAAAGAATTATTTCAGTCATCACTCTTCCGGTTATGCCGGGCTCGCCTATAATGATTTCGGGTTTACCCTGGGGCATCTCGGCGAGCTGCAAAAACAGGCGGTCTGTTTTATCAAAGCGTTACATTGCTACAACGAACTCAAAATACCTGATTATGGAGAAATGGGTGCAACGCTCAATAATTTATCAGCGCTTTACTGGGAGCTTAACCAGCGGGATAAGGCAATTGAATATGGGGAACAATCGGTGCGGTGCCGCGAAAAGGCAGGGGATATTGCACAACTCTCTCTCGGATGCTGCAACCTGAGCCAGGTGTACATTGGTGTAAATGACAGCCTGGCAAAAAAATATCAACGACTTTGTGTGAAGTATGCAGAGCAAAGCGGCGATGAGGCAAGGATCGTACACTCTTATATTACCTCCTCACAAACCGTTGGCAGCCTCCCCGAAGTAAGGGCCTTTGAAAAGAAAGCGATCGCCGTGCTGGAGCGCACAAAAAAAGACCCGAACATGCTTGCCCGCCGCTACATAGCACTTGGTATGAGTTTCATGCATCCCGGTGAAGATTCGCTGCAGGCATTCAGTAATTTAAGTAAAGGGCTGGCGCTTGCCTTGCAAAACCAGGATAAAACCACGCTCCGTGACGTTTATTTACAGCTTTGCATTTACCAGCGTGACAGGGGTAATTTTAGATCGGCTTACGACTATATAAAAAAATATTACCTGTATCGCGATAGCCTGGTACATGAAAATACCGAAGCTGCCATTGCAGAGATTGATACAAAATATCAAACCGAAAAAAAAGACAATGAGATTTCTTCGTTGAATGCAGCGCAAAAAATAAAAGAATTGCAGATTGAAAAACAAAATGCACTGATCGCCGGGAATCTTATTGATTCAAAAAGAAAGGAGAAGGAAATTGAATGGTTGTCGCAGTCGAAAGAACTGCAGGAACTCAGGATCAGGCGGCAGGATGAGCAACTGGAGAAGCAATCTTTACTGGCCACCACCGCCAGGCAGCAATTGCAATTAGCCGACGCGGAAAAGCAACTGCAGCTCCGCCAGTTGAAGAATTCAGCAATTACCCGGAATTTTATTTTAGGTGCTGTGGCTTTGTTGTTGGTGTTGGCTTACTTTCTGTTCAACCGTTACCAGTTAAAAAGAAAGATCAGGGAACAGGAAGCCTTGCTCACTGTAAGAAATACGATTGCCCGCGACCTGCATGATGAGATCGGCTCCACACTCACAAGTATCAGGATTTTATCGGAAGTGTCGGGCCGAAACCTGGGCAAAGACAGGGAAAAAGCAGCCGGCTTTATCAGGAAGATAACCGAGCAGTCATCGGCAGCACAGCAGGGCATGAGTGATATTGTGTGGGCGATCAAACCTGAAAACGACCGGTTGGAAAATATGGTGATCCGCATGAGAGAGTATGTAGCGCAAACGCTCGAGTCAAAGGATATTGCCGCTTCCATTGAAATGGATGAACAGTTGCTGCATCAGACTTTGGATATGAAACAGCGGCGCGACTTTTTCCTGGTGTACCGGGAAGCCATCAACAATATAGCAAAATACGCTGCGGCCACCAGGGTGAAGATTGATATCCGGAAAAACGGCAACGGGCTGCAGTTGGTGATTACCGACAATGGACAAGGTTTTGATGCAGGAGCCCTGTCTTCTTCGAATGGATTACAAAATATGAAAGCCCGGGCGGCAGCGCTGCATGGAAGGTTGACGGTGCAGTCAACACCGGGAAAGGGAACCGTGGTTACGTTGCAGGTACCCACTACATGATGATGTAGTGAAACAATATTCAATCACCGGTATTTTTAGGGCATGGCAGCGAGAATATTAACATACGACGATAATGAAATACTGCGGATCAGCATGGAGGCGCTGTTATCAGAACAGGACGATTTTGTGCTCGTGGCACAGATGCCCAATGCAGAAACTGTGGAAACGGATATCAGGCAACTGAAGCCAGACGTGGTTTTGATGGACATTGACATGCCTGCCGTGAATGGGGTGGAAGCAGTATATCGCATCCGGAAGATCGATGAAAAATTGCCGGTGATCATGCTCACCGTCTTTGACGACAATGAGAATATTTTCAAAGCAATCTGCGCCGGGGCATCCGGGTATATTTTAAAAAGATATGCCGCTGAAGAAGTGCCGGGCGCCATCAGGATGGTGTTGGCGGGTGGAGCGCCTATGACGGGTACGGTTGCACGAAAAGTACTCGCTATGGTACCCCAGGCAAAAACAACGGAACAGGAAACGATAAACCTGTCTGAAAAAGAAACGCTCATCCTCCAGCATCTTGTGAATGGATTCAGTTATAAAATGATTGCCGCTGAGATCAATATCAGCATCGACACGGTTCGCTTCCACATCAAAAAAATATACGACAAGCTGCATGTGCACTCTGCCACCGAAGCAGTGTCTAAGGCTATTAAAGACAAACTGGTATAGCTTCCCTCTTTTTTTGTTTCAATAATTTTATTTCCCTGCCAGGAAACTGCATTGGTTTAACTACATGATGATGTAGTTGTATGGCAATGGCAGGCAGGTACTTTTATAAAAACGTTTTACTATGAAGCAGCTATCTATCCCGGCATTACTCATTGCCTGTGGCTTACTCACAGCAGCAAAATCGGTACACAGCAGTAAAAAGGATCGGGCGGAAGCACAGGTTCCGGGCAAGGCAGGCGAAGTAGTGGCGAGGGCAACGGATGCAGTGATCAATAGAACAGGTAAAACCTTTGGCAGTTTGTTTTTCAATAAAATGACATCAAAAAACGAGGTCACGGTGAAAGACGATCCTGCAAATCATTCACCTGTTTCTATGCAAAACGCCGTGCGAATTCAACCCGGTGGTTCATTGATTTTTGAGGATCATTTTGAGAAAGATGCAATGGGAGATTTCCCGGCCAAATGGAATACCAACGGCAGCGGCAAAATTGTAAGTATTGATGGAGTGGAAGGAAAATGGCTGAGTGTTGCGCACAATTCCGTCGTTAACCCTGTTCTTGATAAGGCCCTGCCGGAAAACTGCAGCATTGAGTTTGATTTGTTCCTGCAGGTACAGGGTGAGATGCGAACGCCGTTTATTCAATTTGGATTAACTGCCGTACGTGATGTGTTGAAAGAAGATGTGTATTACAAAAATAAATTTTTTGTAAACCTGAACCGCTACAATGAACAAAACGGGCAAACAGTGGAATATGGTCTGCAAAATACAGTGATCGGTAGTAAAAGCGATTTCGGTATCAATGCGTATGCAAACAAGGTGTTGCATGTGGAAATGGAGATCAATAAAACAAGGATCCGCATTCTTCTTGCCGGTGAAAAAATAATTGACCTTCCCCGGGCCCTTACACCGGACATGCGGAATAACTTTTTCATCAACAATAATTACGTGGTGCCGGCATCGGAAACTGACGTACTGGTAAGCAATGTGAAAATTTCAAGTGCTGCCACGGATGCAAGAAGCCTGCTGGTTAAGCAATTGATGGAAGATGGAAAAACTTCCACCACTGATATTTTATTTGATGTAAACAGCGATGTAATAAAAAAGGAAAGCTACGCGGTCATCAGCCAGTTTGGTGAAGCCATGGTAAATAACCCCGACCTTAAAATTAAAATTACGGGGCATACTGACAGCGATGGTGCAGATGCTGCCAACCTTGAACTATCAAAGAAAAGAGCTGCTGCCGTAAAAATGTACATCACCGAAAACTATGCAGTGGCGGGTTCAAGAATACAAACTGACGGTAAGGGTGAAACGCAACCGGTTGCCAGCAATACCACCGCAGCGGGTAAGGCAAAAAACCGGCGCGTGGAATTTATAAAACTGTAAACTATCTCCCACAAATATTACACATGAAAAAAATTACCTGCTTCCTTTTTACAGTTTCAATGGTCCTGTTTTCCACTGCACAAAATGTTGGGATCGGTACATTTAGTCCTGTTGCACGATTGCATGTGGTGGATAGTAACGTGATATTTACAGCCCCCAGCGTAGATACTGATCCTGCTTCATTTTCCGTGCCTGTATCCGGTGCCGGTGCAAGGCTGATGTGGCTGCCGAAGAAAGCAGCTTTCAGGGTGGGCTCCACCAGCAGTTTGTATTGGAATGCAGACAGTATCGGTACCTGGAGTTTTGCATCCGGTATAGACTCAAGAGCCGTGGGCAGTGGTGCCAGCGCATTTGGTATTTCCACCAGGGCTTATGGATTTGCATCCATAGCTTCCGGCTATAATTCATTTGCTAATGGAACCATCAGTCTTGCTATGGGTGATAATACCGTTGCCAATGGAGCGTATTCAATTTCATTGGGATCACAAAATAATGCAGCCGGCAATAACGCAACAGCCATTGGTGTACGCAATATAGCAACCGGGCTAAACGCATCGGCTATTGGGTATAGCAATAATCCTTCGGGTGATTATAGCACCGGCATTGGGTATAGCAATTTGGTTGGCGGCCTGGATGCCTCGGCCATGGGTTATGCAAATCATGCTGATGGAACAGCCTCTGCTGCTATTGGCCTTGGTAATAACGCAACAGGAAATTTCTCTTTTGCAGCCGGATCTAATAATAATGCAAGTGGTGCTAACTCACTCGCTCTTGGAAGCGGAAGCATCGCACAAGCCGGTAATACAACAGCTATCGGCGTGGGTGCACGGGCATCCGGAACCGGATCCACTGCCCTGGGGCTGAGCAACACAGCAATAGGAGACGGAGCGTCGGCATTTGGCAACAGCAGCACGGCAACCGGCGTTAATTCTGTTGCAATAGGAAACACCTGTTCCTCTATCGGGATAAGCTGCTTTGCTTCAGGCAGTCTAACCACTGCAAGAGGTAATGCATCTTTTAGCACTGGCTTGCGTACTGTTGCCGCATCATTCGGAAGTGCAGCACTGGGTTTGTATAACGACAGCATTTCCACATCAAATCCAGGTTCATGGATTGCTACCGATCCTATATTGTATGTTGGTAATGGCACTTCGATTTCTAACCGCAGCAACGCTATGGTGGTGTATAAAAATGGCGATGCAGATATAAACGGGTACACAAGGCTGGGCAACGTAGCTGAAAATGCGCCACGAATTAAAACCAAAAAGATCGTGGGTTACAACACACCCGGCTCAGGCGCTCCAAACAGCTGGACATTTGTACCCTCTGGCATTGCAGACCCGTCAAAAATTTTATCCATCAGCGCCATTGTTAGTTCAGGTATTTACCAATTCTTACCAAACTCACAGGATAACGGCTATGTGTTTACTGTAAATATGGAGAATGCCAATATCGCAGTGGGTGTAAAATCTGCCACCCTTAGCAGCGGTGTAATGGATAAGCCCATAAAGATTTTTATTACTTATGAAGAGTAGATCAAAAGCAAATTTTTATTATTCTTTAACGAAGCATTTATGAAAATATGTTTTTTATGCTGTACGCTTTTTGTTTCCGTAGCATTGCAGGCGCAAAATGTGGGCATTGGTACCACTACTCCATTTGCAAAATTACATGTCAAGAATGGAGATGTACTTTTCTCTGCTCCCGGAGTTTATGCTGAGCCAACAACATCTTCGCTTCCCTTATCCGGGTCTGGCACCCGGCTGATGTGGCTACCGGGTAAAAGCGCTTTCAGGGTTGGTACGGTTAATAATATCAATACCTGGAACTCAAATAATATTGGAACCTGGAGTTTTGCATCTGGTTTCAATGTAATGGCAGCAGGGCAAAACTCTGTTGGATTTGGTTATAATACTACGGCTTCCGGCTGGAATTCAACTGCTTTGGGATATTATACGACTGCCAGAGCATTTGCATCCATTGCATTGGGAATACATAACGATTCTGTTGCAACGTCAAATCCTTATGTTCCGGTAGCTACTAATCCAATTTTATATATCGGAAATGGAACTTCATCATCTCCTTCTAATGCCATGGTTGTTTATCAAAACGGCAATACTGACATCAACGGTTACACGCAATTAGGTGAAACATCACCTGCCATCAAAATGAAAAAACTAACCGGCACAAGTGCAGCCACACAAAATGCATGGGTAAATATTCCACATGGATTAAACAGCAGTAAAATACTCGGAGTTTCCATTATCATGAAAGTACCGGGCTATGTGGATTTGCCTCCGTCTTATACCTTCACTGCAGGGTATGAATATCATTACCAGGTGAGCAGTACCAATATTGTAGTGATCAACTCAAACGGAAACAGCGATTTTATCCTGGATAAAAATTTTACGATCGTTATCACCTATGAGCAATAAGGATATCATTGAATCTTACACGCAGGCAAAAAAAATTGTTATACAAACAACCATTATCGAAGAATTTAAGTTGTTGCGGAATTAAGATCATATCATTTTATTGCAGGTATATTTGCAGGCATGAAAAGTTATAAAGATCTGCGCATCGTGTTCATGGGTACGCCGGAATTTGCAGTGGCTTCCCTCGACGCATTGGTAAAAGCCGGTTGTAATATTGTAGGGGTGATAACGGCACCGGATAAGCCCGCCGGAAGAGGAATGGAATTTCAACAAAGTGCTGTAAAAAAATATGCGGTAGAAAATAACCTCCCCGTTTTGCAGCCGGAAAAATTAAAAAGCCCGGAATTTATACAGGAGCTTCAATCACTCAGTGCCGACCTGCAGATTGTGGTGGCGTTCCGGATGCTGCCGGAAATTGTCTGGAACATGCCACCCATGGGAACCGTAAATCTTCATGGCAGCCTGTTGCCGCAATACCGGGGAGCCGCTCCCATCAACTGGGCCGTGATCAACGGTGAAACAGAAACAGGCGTAACCACTTTCAAACTGAAACATGAAATTGATACAGGAGATATCCTGCTGCAGGAAAGTTTTGCCATCGGCGAAAATGATACTGCGGGAACAGTGCATGATACAATGAAAATGATCGGTGCTGGTCTTTTATTGAAAACTGTGATCGGGCTTGCCGGTGACACGATCAGGGAAATGCCGCAACCGTCACCAGGCGATGCATCACCCGCCCTTCGTCATGCTCCCAAAATATTCCCGGAAACCTGTCGCATCGATTTCGGCCGGCCGGTGGAGGAAGTGCACAACCTGGTAAGGGGATTGTCGCCCTATCCTGCTGCCTTCACGTTTCTGAAAGAAAAAAAACTCAAAATTTTTGCAGTGAAAAAAATATCGCAGCCACCATTGGTTGCACCGGGTGAATATGAGTCAGACAATAAAACTTATTTAAGGTTTGCCTGTGCAGATGGCTATGTTCAACTGCTCGATCTGCAGTTGGAAGGACGCAAACGAATGAAGGCGGATGATTTTTTAAAAGGATACCGGTTTTAAATACCGAAACTCTTTGAGCATGCCATCGCCGGAAAAATCCCGTTTTTCGGTGATAAACCCGCTGGCGGATTGTATCAATATTTGCCCGTAAATATTCAGCATGGGCAAGTTCCTTTTCATCACCGCTTGTTTTCTTCTGCCGGCTGTCAATCTTTTTTCGCAGATCGGTCTTGGCATCACCACCCCTCATCCAAACGCATATTTTCAGGTCAACAGTAATAACAAAGGCGTACTGTTACCCCGCATGACGGCCGCCCAGCGGCTGGCGATCGCCCCGGCCGCAGGAGCCACCGGTTTGCTGGTATTCGATACCGATAGTGTGGCTTATATGTACTGGAGTGGCAGTGGTTGGGTAAAAATGGTGAACTCCACAGGTGGCGATCTCTGGAAGGCATTGGGCACCGATATCTACAATGGAAATACGGGTAATGTTGGTATCGGAACTATTGTTGCACCCGCAGCAAAGCTGCAGGTGTTGGGTGGCAGCTTCCTGGCCAATTATTATTTTCCGGCCAATCCTTCCCCGGCTGCACCACCGGTTTCAGGGCCCGGCCGAAGAATGATGTGGTACCTTGATAAGGCCGCTTTCCGTTCGGGTTACGTTGCAGACAATTATTGGGATAAAGATTCCATTGGTAATTATTCCTTCGCCGCCGGCTACAACACGGAAGCAAAAGGCGAAGGGTCTGTTTCAATTGGTTCCTATAATATTTCCACCGGCTCTTACTCAGGCAGCTTTGGATACAATAACAGTGCATCCGGCCAGTATTCGGTAAGCCTGGGTGGCTACAATGCGGCTCCCGGTAATTTCGGCGCTATGGCTACCGGCTTTTCCACTACAGCTTCCGGCAATGCTTCTTTTTCAAGTGGCAGCAGTTCGGTGGCCAGCGGAAGTTCTTCCTTTGCATTGGGAAATTTTTCAACGGCTTCCGGCTCAATGTCAATCGCTGGTGGGGAACAAAGTGTGGCAAGCGGGCAAGGCGCGGTGGCATTGGGCAGGTACGCTGCTGCCAGCGGCCTTGGAGCCACCTCTTTGGGTAGCAGCAGCAATGCATCGGGTGGTGCATCCTTCGCCGCCAACAGTGCAACTCTTTCATCGGGCTACTCCGCCTCCTCCTTTGGGATCGCTACCACTGCGAAAGCTTACGGGGCTTTCAGTGCCGGTGTGTTGAATGATGATAGTGACAGTCCTGATCCAAATACAGCTTCCGGATCAGACAGGATATTCCAGGTTGGTAATGGATATTATTTATCAGGATTGCCCTACCGCTACAATGCCCTTACTATTTTAAGAAATGGAAATGTGGGATTGAATAATACATCGCCTAACGCACCACTTGAGTTTTCTATATCGTATGGAAAAAAGATTTCACTCCTGCCGGCTGGCGGTGGCGAATGCGGTATCGGTGTTGAACCCAACCTCCTGCAGGTGTATACACCGTATAGTGGTCACGATATTGGTTTTGGTGTGTATAACAGTGGCGTATATACGGAAAATGTTCGCTTCAGGGGAGATGGCCGCGTGGGTATTGGAACCGCTGCGCCACTGGCAAGAATGGGATTTGACAACAGCGTCGGCGCAAAAATTTCATTAGGTGGTACCAGTGCCTTCTCCCAGTTTGGTTTTGGTGTTCAAAGCGGCTTATTACAATTGTATGTTCCCACCAGTTCTGATAACATAGTTTTCGGTACCGGCTTCAGCGATTTTTTCACCGAAAAAATGCGGATACAGGGCAATGGCTATGTCGGCATCGGCAACAATAACCCGCAATACCTGCTGGATGTTTCCGGCAGAACCCGGATACGCAGTGGCGGAAACCTGGCCACCACCTCCGGTACCTGGCTAAACAATATGGCCAACGATGCAAGCCCGGCTTTCATTGGTTTGGAAAATGACAACAGTGTTGGTTTTTATGGATCTGTTGCGGGATGGGCATTTACAATGAACACCAGCACCGGCAAAGTGAAGATCGCTGACGGCACACAGGCCGCCGGACTCGTACTTACTTCTGATGCCGCGGGCACCGCTTCCTGGATGAGTAATGCCGGCACAAAGTCGATCCTGTATGGAGTTTTTTCCAGTGGTGTAAATCTTACTACTGCCATGGGTAATGCCTATACCAATTGCTATTTCGATTTGCCACCGGGAAAGTACCTGATGATGTGTACTTTCCTGTTGGTGCAGGGCGGGTCAGGCGGATCGATGACGGCGGGGCAGAGCCAGTGGGTGCGTTTTTCTTTAAGTAATAGCAGTTTAGCCCTGGTTAATCCCGGGGATATTATTGGCAACGGCACCTTCAGTGGCGCCATCGGGTACTCGTACCCGTATGCTTCGGTAGACGGGCGGGTGGTGATCAATAATGTAAGCGGTACTACAAAAAGATATTATATCTGGGCTAACATGGCCAATACCGGCGGTCAGCCCGTTGGCTTTGCACTTAATACATTGGGTGGAAATTTCTGGAGTGAAAATCAGTTGATGATTATCCCGGTAAACTAACACTGTCGCATGAAGTACTTTTTCATCATACCGGTGTTGTGCTGCGCTATGGGTACGCAGGCACAGTTGTATATTGCTCCCGGCGACTCCCTGTCAATTATGCCCGGCACTGAACTGAACCTGCAGGACGACCTTTACAATTATGGGAAAGTATACAATGATGGCATACTGGTGTTAAATGGCTCTGCACAGCAAACAATCACCGGAACAGGCATCAGTAATAATCTCCGCGCCGACAACAATGTATTGATGGCATCAGATGCCGTGGTGGCAGACTCCCTGCAATTAAGTGCCGGGCAATTATTCGACCTCAATAATTTTCATCTTTGGGTAAATGGAGATCTTACCGGTACAGGGATGATTAAAGGTTCTGCCAATTCCTCGCTCACCCTTAACGGAAATAATGCAGGGCTGCAATTTGATGCAACGAATGATGCACAATCAAATGCGCTGAAAAGTCTTGAGATACACAACAATGCCACCAGCATTCAAAACAGGTTGTATCTTTTTGATGTGCTGGATCCGCTCTCGGGAACCATCACGTTACAGGACGAACTGGTGCTTCGGTCAAATGCAGCAGGTACGGCAAGGGTAGGGGTGGTTTCAGCCAGCTTTAATTACGGCATCAATGGCCGGTTTGTGGTGGAACGATATATACCAGGGCGGCGTGCGTGGAGGTTACTAACGGCGCCGGTTACCCCATCCAGCAACGAAAAGATCAGCGAGGCGTGGCAGGACAATGCACCGCCGGTCACCAATGTAAACATCATCAACAGCTCAAATAACCCTCACCCGGGATATGGCACCCATGTAACCTTTGGTATGCCTGCTACTAACGGTTACGACCAGGGTATCAATGGAAACACTTCTATCCGGTACCTGAACAGCACCGGGTGGAACGGGGTTCCATCCGCCACCAACGACGGCAGCACCTTCAATTCAGGCCTGGTTACCGACCAGCCGGGCTATATGCTTTTTGTGCGGGGCGACCGGAGTACTGCACTCTGGCAGGCCACAGGAGCCGTTACCACAGCTACTGTATTGCGCCCCAAAGGAAAGATCAATACCGGCACCCTCAACCTTCCATTGACCGGGGCTTTTGGCAATTTCAGGGTGATCGGTAATCCTTACCCTTCTTCCGTTAACTTCCATTCGCTGGTTACAAAGGCTGCCAACCAACTGAATGGTTTTGCAGATGCTTTTTATGTGTGGGATCCGGGTATCACGGGTAACAATGCAGTGGGTGGTTTTGTAGCCATGAGCTACAATGCCGCTGCCAGTGTTGCCGCCGGGCACCCGGTGTATGATAAAAATGTAACGGCTTCGGTGGATAATACGGGCGATATTCCTTCAGGTGCTGCTTTCGTGATCGACTACGCAGGACCGGCTGGCAGCCTCCAGGTACAGGAAACTGATAAGTCGGTGTACGCCGGTAACAGCTTTTTCAGACCGATGGGCCGGTTGCAGGTTAGCCTGCTGGCACAAAATGCCGACAGTACCGTATCATTGAATGATGGCGTGCTGATCTGTTTCGGCGATCGATATAATGACAATGCAGGGAGCCTGCGGAAGCTGGCAAATTTTGCAGAGAACTTATCCGTCCGAAAAGACGGGCAGTTGCTCAGCATAGAAAAGCGCCTGCCCGTTAATGACAACGATACCATTTTCCTGGACATAACAAAAATGAAGAACAAACATTACCGCCTGTTATTTTCAATCGATGCGGGTGTATTACGGCCTGGCATACACGCTTTTTTGAGTGACGCATATCTTAAGTCTGTAACACCCTTACGCAATACTGATTCATCCGGGTATTCCTTTACCATCACTGCGGATGAAGGCAGTTATGCACCTGGCCGATTCAAATTGATTTTCAGGCAGGCCCACAGGAATTTTTTGCTAAGTGCCACGATGATTGCAGGCGGGGTCCGGCTCTTATGGCAAATGCCGGACACTACCACGGTGGATCTTTACCAGGTGGAACGCTCCGTGAATGGAACTGATTTTTTCCCTGCCGGCTTCCGGTCTTCCCAAAGTCTTGAGTGGTCCGATCTCCACCCGGTACCGGGTGAAAATTTTTACCGGGTAAATTACCTGCGGGCAGGGGAAGCCGCCGGCAGAAGCAATACAGTATCTGTAACCATCCCTCAAAAAGCGCCTGCCATCCAGGTAATCCCCAACCCGGTTGAAAATAATGTTATACGGCTTTGTTTTTCAAATGCCGCAGCGGGCCCTTATCAATTCAGCCTCATCAGCCCTGCAGGAACAATGGTGCAGCAGGGTGATTTTTACCTGGTTGAAGGCGGCAGGACGGAACAGTTGTCGCTGGCTTCCCATTTAGCCGCCGGCGTATACCTGTTGCAGGTTGCGGCGCCGGGAAAAAATAAAACGGTGTTGCCCGTGTTTGTTCCGGCACAATAAAGATTATTTAAACCGGCATCTGCCAAACAGCACCCGCTCAGCATTTTCCCTGCTTGCAGTTATATTTGTAAAAAACAAAGCAAGCAATATCTTCTGCATCCAACATATTACAAAGCCCTGTTGAATACCTCAAAGGAATGGGGCCCCAGCGTGCCGATCTCCTCAAAAAGGAATTGGGTATTTTCACTTTTAAAGACCTGCTGGAACATTATCCGCTGCGTCATTTAGACAAAACAAAGATTGATCAAATCAAGGATCTTACCTACGCAACTGAATATGCGCAGGTAGCTGGTAAATTATTGTATATAGAAACACTCGGTGAAAAGCAATCCAAACGTTTGGTGGCTTATTTAAAAGATGCAACCGGTGAAATAGAACTCACCTGGTTCCAGGGTATTAGCTGGATACAAAAATCATTGGTAGAAGGGCAGGCTTACCTGGTTTTTGGCAGGGTAAGTTTTTTTAACGGCAGGGTGCAGATGATGCATCCTGAGTTAGAAATTTATTCGCCAGAAAAAGCTACGGGTAAAAGTTTTTTGGATCCCATTTATTCATCCACAGAGAAATTAAAAGCAAGAGGGTTGAATGGAAGAAGTATTGCTAAGCTTACTTACTCCTTGTTTCAATTGCTTACGCCAAAAGACCTGCCAGAAAATTTACCGGAAGCATTGATTAAACAATATCGTTTCATCCCCAGGTGGGATGCGGTTTGCCATATTCATTTTCCTGCTTCAGAAGAAATGTACCAGCATGCGGTGCGGCGGATAAAATTTGAAGAGTTGTTTTTTGCCCAGTTACGCCTTGGGTTGCGCCGCAGTGAACGGCATCGCTTCAGTCATGGTTTTTCATTTGAAAAAGTAGGACACCTGTTCAATACCTTTTACAACCACCACCTGCCTTTCGCACTTACGGGTGCTCAAAAGCGTGTGTTGAAAGAAATCAGGAAAGATGTGGGCAGCGGCCGGCAGATGAACCGCCTCTTACAGGGTGATGTGGGCAGCGGAAAAACGATCGTGGCGTTGCTGAGCATGCTGATCGCAGCCGATAACACCCGCACGGAGGATGAACAGCATTTTCAAAGCGTGCTGATGGCGCCTACAGAAATACTGGCGCAGCAACATTTCAACAGCATCCGGTCATTATTAAAAGATATGCCGGTTTGTGTAAAATTGCTCACTGGCTCATCCAAGGGTAAGGAGCGGAAACAATTGCTGCAGGATTGTGCGGAAGGTAAGGTGCATATATTGGTGGGCACCCATGCCGTGATAGAGGAAAAAGTACTGTTTAAAAATCTTGGATTTGCAGTGGTGGACGAACAACACAAATTTGGTGTGGCACAACGGGCGGCGCTTTGGAAAAAAAATGTGTTACCTCCACATATATTGGTGATGACGGCAACGCCTATCCCACGCACGCTGGCGCTCACGGCTTATGGCGATCTTGATTACAGCGTGATTGATGAATTGCCACCGGGGCGGCAACCAATTATCACCACGCACCGTTATGAAAATAAACGGCCGCAGGTAATGGATTTTGTTAAGGAGGAAATTGCCAAAGGGCGCCAGGCCTATATCGTGTACCCATTGATTGAAGAGTCAGCAAAAATGGATTATGAAAACCTGATGAAGGGATACGAGGAAGTGAAATCTTTTTTCCCGGAGCCAAAATACTGGATCAGTATGGTGCATGGCAGGCAAACACCTGAATTAAAGGATACCAATATGCAGCGTTTTGTAACCAATGACACGCAGATAATGGTTAGCACCACGGTGATAGAAGTGGGCGTGAATGTTCCGAATGCCTCATTGATGGTGATTGAAAGTGCAGAAAAATTCGGTTTGTCTCAACTGCATCAATTGCGGGGAAGGGTAGGAAGGGGTAGTGAGAAAAGCTTTTGCATATTATTAACAGGCCCTAAGGTAAGCAGGGATGCGAGGGAACGTCTGGGTATTATGTGTGCCACCAACGATGGGTTCAGGATTGCAGAAAAAGATCTTGAAATCCGTGGCCCGGGCGACATAGAAGGCACCAGGCAAAGTGGCGCACTCAATTTTAAACTGGCGAGTATTGTGCAGGATAAAGTAATGCTGGAGGCGGCGAAAGTTGCAGTAAATAACATCCTTGATGCTGACCCTGATTTAACACTGGCAGAAAATTTGCCGGCAAATAATCACCTTAAACTTCAGCAGGGAAAAACAGTCTGGAGTAAAATTTCGTAAATTGAGTTGCCATTGATCCGGGTTCCCGGGATACCTCGCCAAACAACGCTGCTCAATTATTGTTATTATTAGTTAAATTGAATCAAAATATTACGCTTGAAAATCGGCCGGCATATACTTCAGTTGTTCCTGTTTTTTGTACCCGCATTGCTTCCGGCTGCCGGCTTTGGCCAGTTGCAGTTTGTTGAAAATAAAGGCCAGTGGGAGCCCGAAGTTGATTTTAAGGCAGAAGTGCCTAACGGGGCCTTCTTCCTGCAGCAAAAAGGATTTACGGTATTGCTCCAAAACCAGGATGACCTCAACGCACTTTCTGAAAGGATCCATGGTCATACACATGATGATGGTACGGCCGCCAAAACCATCAACCCGGATTTTTCCCCGGTAGTTGTTCATAACCATGCTTACCGCGTTCATTTCGCGGGTGCTTCTTCCTTGGTAAAAGCATTGCCCGACAAAGCATTGCCCGGTTACAATAATTATTTTATCGGTAATGATCAGTCGAAATGGAAAGGCGGGTGTAAAATATTCCAGGGAGTTACTTACCAGGATATGTATCCTAATATCGATGTGCGGTATTATACTGACCAGGGAGCATTGAAATATGATATTATTGTACACCCGGGCGGAAACGTGCAGGACATTGCGCTTCGTTATGAGGGTGCCGATAAATTGAGCATAAAAAATAAAGAACTGGTAATCGGTACTTCCGTAGGTGATGTGAAGGAACTCTATCCTTACACATACCAGGTGGGCAGCACCGGCAGGCAAAGCATCGATTGCAAATATGTGATCGACGAAAAA
The DNA here is from genome assembly GCA_964452405.1 of uncultured Ferruginibacter sp. Lineage (GTDB taxonomy): Bacteria > Bacteroidota > Bacteroidia > Chitinophagales > Chitinophagaceae > Ferruginibacter. The sequence goes on along the minus strand of CAYVLT010000004.1, from coordinate 27,748 downwards.
ACCAGTACGGTGCGTTTTAAACTGAAAGATTATGATCCGGCCGCCACTATTGTCATTGATCCTACCTTGATCTTCTGTTCCTTTACCGGCAGCACTAAAGATAACTGGGGCTATACTGCAACCCCGGGTCCGGATGGAAGTTTGTTTGCGGGTGGTATTGCCTTTAGTGCCGGGTTCCCGGTATCAGTAGGGGCTTTTCAAACTGTATTTGCAGGAGGGGCTGATGAGGATCCTAACGGAGGATATGATATAGCAATTATAAAATTGTCTGCCAACGGTGTTAACCGTTTGTATGGAACTTACCTTGGCGGTAGTAACAACGAACAGCCGCACAGCATGATCTGCGATCAGCAGGGAAACCTCATCGTTGCAGGAAGAACCAGTTCCCCTATTTCGGGCGCAGCCGGAAAAGCTTACCCGGTAACGGTTCCGGAGGTTGGTCCCTGTGGAAAATATGATATCGTGGTAACCAAATTCAATGCGGCAGGTACGGCAATCCTCGGTTCTATGAGATTGGGAGGGACGGCGGACGACGGCATCAATATCAAATCTAAATATTCGCAACTGGATGTGCCGGGACAAACAGATGGCGCTTATGACACCCGCAGAAATTATGGCGATGATGCCCGGAGCGAAGTCATCCTTGATAAGGACAATAATATCTACCTCGCTTCTTCAACCCAGTCCACCGATTTCCCGGTATCCGGTACTTCTATCCAAACCAGTTTTGGCGGAGGTGGCCAATATATAAAACAGGATGGGGTGATTCTGAAATTTAACCCATCATTGTCTGCTGTAACTTTTGCCACTTATTTTGGTGGTAGCGGAAATGATGCCTGTTTTGTATTATCGATCAACCCGCTTACGGGAAAACTATACGTGGCCGGCGGAACCACCAGTACTGATCTTCCGGGCGACAGAACCGGTACCATTAACAGTACTTACCAGGGCGGTGTTACCGACGGTTTTGTTACTGAAGTGGAACCTGATGGATCCGCTATCATCAAAACCACCTATATCGGTACCAACGACAATAGTTCCAGTACCGACGGAAACGACCTCGTTTACGGTATCCAGTTTGATAAATTTGGCTTCCCTTATATCATGGGAGCTACCACGGGTAATTGGCAGGCTGTAAATGCTGCTTTTAAAAATACCGGGGGTAAACAGTTCATTGCAAAGCTGCAGCCTGATCTATCGGCTTATGTGTATACCACTATGTTCGGCACCAATGCAACTGTTCCGAATATTTCACCGGTTGCTTTTTTGGTGGACCGCTGCCAGAATGTATATGTATCCGGTTGGGGCGGTGCGTTAAACACCAGTAAACAATATCCGAATGCCGGTACCGGTGGTATGGAATTCCTGATCACTCCTGGTGCGGTTCAAAGCAATACTGATCGAAATGACTTTTTCTTTTTTGTGCTGGAGAAGAATGCCACCAGCCAGCTGTACGGAACGTTTTTCGGGCAGAGCGGAGGCTTTACCGATCATGTGGATGGAGGCACCAGCCGCTTTGACGCCAACGGAATTATTTACCAGGCTATCTGTGCCAATTGCGGCAATACGCCAGGTGTATTTTTCCCGACCACCCCTGGTGTTTGGGCGCCCCGCAACGGTTCCGGCGCCTGTAACGAAGCAGCCGTTAAGATTGAAATGAATTTCGGTGGAGTGGGCGCCAGTGTAAAGGCAACCATTAATGGGGTGGTGGATACTGTTGGTTGTGTACCACTCAACATCACTTTTACAGATACGTTGGCAAAAGGCAAAAGATATGTGTGGGATTATGGCGATGGCACAAAACGGGATACCACCATTGCTCCCAATAACAGGGTGAACCATATTTATACGGCGGTTGGTTATTTCCGGCTAATGCTCATCTCTATTGACTCCACCACCTGCAATATCGCCGACACTGCGTATACAACGGTGAGGGTAGGTAACAATACCGTGTATCCTGATTTTAATGCGGTAAAAACCGGCGGTTGCGAAAGCCTTACCTTCCAGTTTAATAATACCACCACGGCAGTAGTACCTTCATTTCATGCGAACACTTTTACCTGGGATTTTGGGGATGGCACCACACCACAGGTGGCCGGCTTTGGTCCGGTAAGTCATACCTATGCAGCCGCAGGCACTTATAATGTAAAGCTGGTGGTGAACGATTCTATATTCTGCAATTCGCCGGACAGTGTTACCAAACCCGTGCGGCTGGCCATTAACGTTACGGCAAAATTTGAAACGCCTGCCAATGGTTGTGCACCCTATAGCGCCGTATTTACCAATACTTCCCTGGGGGGTACTGACTTTGTATGGGATTTTGGAGATGGCTCTGCTTCATCTGCCGAAGTAAATCCAACCCACCTGTATGCCAACCCGGGCAGCTATACCATCCGGCTCAGGGCGATCGACACTTCCACCTGTAACAAAATACACGATACTACTTTTACCATCCGGGTATTCCCGGTTCCAACAGCCGGTTTTGCCTTCAGTCCGAATCCCGGTGAAACCAATAAACCCATCAACTTTACAAATACCTCAACCGGTGCCGTTAGTTACCTATGGGATTTTGGTGATGGTGAAACATCTGAACAAGCAAACCCATCCCACCTCTTCAACGACTCAAAGGTTTTTAATGTTTGCCTGTCCGTGTTCAACGAAGCCGGTTGTTCTGACACCATTTGCCAGTCGGTAACAGCCAAAGTGATCCCATTGCTGGATGTGCCCAATGCGTTTACGCCGGGCAGGTTTGGGCAGAACAGTATCATTGAAGTGAAAGGATTTGGCATCGGTAAAATTGACTGGCGCATTTACAACAGGTGGGGGCAACTCATTTTCCAAACCAGCAACCGTAAAGAGGGTTGGGACGGCACTTATAAGGGAGCTATTCAGCCAATGGATGTTTACACCTATACGCTTGATGTTGAGTTTACGGATGGAAAGAAATTCAGGAAGACGGGTGATATCACCCTGCTGCGGTAATTTTTATGTTGCCCTTGCAACCGTTACCTTATTTTAATTGTATTTATAAATATGTTTATACTTCGGAAAATAGGATTGTTTTTTTTTATTGGCCTCGGCACTGTGCTGCAGGTTGAGGGACAGGATCTTCATTTTTCACAATTTTTCAATTCGCCCCTGAGCACAAACCCTGCAAACACAGGTTTTATTCCGGATGCTGATTACCGCATCGGGGCTCATTTCAGGAACCAGTGGTCTTCCATCCTGGCTTCACCCTATAAAACGCTCAGCATTTATGGTGATGCACAGGTTTTCCGCGACCGGATTGAAAACGGTTGGCTTGGCCTGGGTGGATTATTACTTAGTGACCAGGCCGGAACCGGCGGCTTGCACTCCACAAAAATCTACGGGTCTATTGCCTATCACCAGATGCTCGGAAGCAGCAGCCTGCTTACTGCAGGTTTTAATGTAGGCTGGGCAAACAAAAGGATCGATCAAACCAAGCTCACCTTCCCTTCTCAATTTAACGGGATATTTTTCGATAATACCATCGATCCCGGGGTGGTTTTTGTAAACAATAACGTGAGTTATTTTGATATGCAGGTAGGAATGAATTATGCCTACTTCCCGGATGAGAATACATATATCAATGCAGGTTATTCAATACATCATGTGAACAGGCCGCAGGAAACCTTTTTCACCGAATCGCCTGACAGCAGCCGCATTGCCATGCGTCATATTGCGTTCATCAACGCCATCTTAAAAGTGAACGACCGTGTGATCATTAACCCCAACGCCTATTTCACCATGCAGGCAAAATCGCATGAGCTGATGCTGGGCATGAATGCGAACTACGACCTGGGTGGCGGCGGTGAAAAGCAACTGATCGCCGGGTTGTATTACCGGTCGGGCGATGCTTTTGTACCAATGCTGGGATTTGAGATCAGCAATATCAGGTTTACCTTCAGCTATGATATCACCACATCCGGGCTCAAAAATTTCAATAACTCCCAGGGTGCCCAGGAATTTAACCTGATGAAAAAAGGTTTTTACGGAGTGCCGGGTTCGCAACAGGTACTTTGCCCAAGGTTCTGATTACTGCCATCTTTTATTTTAGGCTAATATTTGCAATTGATATCACTGCCATATTTTTACAACCAGTTTTTTATACGAATTTTACGGTGTTTTTATGGATGCCGCTCCACTTTAAAAATACACAGCCGGGCGGATAAGCATAAACGTTAGAGAGGATATTGAACGGTGCATGACAAAATAACCTTGGTACTACTTTAATAAAGCATCTTTGATCTAAAACAGGAAAATAATGAAACGGTTTTTAATGGTATTGGTTTGTGTATCGGCTGCGTTAGCGGTGCAGGCACAGGACAGTAAAGACGATGACGGAGAACCCTCCGGCTTCAGGAAGGACATGTTATTTACAGGGGGCAATATCAATATCGGGTATTACAGTGGTGTAACGGTACTGGGCGCCACACCCCAGTTGGGATACAGTGTTGCCAATTGGCTGGATGCAGGGATCGTTTTTGGATATACCTACTCAAGTCAGCATGACGGCTATGGTAACACTTTCCGCCAGTCCATCCTCGGTCCGGGTGCATTTGTACGATTGTTCCCGATCGACTTTTTATTCGCCACGGCGCAATACGAGCATAATTTTATGCGGCAGAAAATTATTTACCCGGGCGGCTCCAATCTCCAGAAATACCAGGCCAACAGTTTGTTGCTTGGTTTGGGATATACGAGTGGCAAAGAAGGCAGAAATACTCCTTATTATTATTTATCCATCTCCATAGATGTGCTGGGCAGTCCATACTCTCCTTACAGGGATGTGGCCGTGTCTGATCCGTCGCAACCACCTACCGGCTCTAATGTTGTGTACAATGATTTTTACCCGGTAATAAAGGCCGGCTTCAACATTCCCCTTTTCCAGGGCAGCGGAAGAAGGCGGAGGTAGTTATTCAAAAACAGCTGCAGGGGTAGTCACTACCGTTAGCGCCTTGTGTATCTCTGTATATAAGAAGCCTTCATTGTGCATGTGCTGCATTTGTTGCAATAAGCCATCATAGAAACCGCCGGTATTCAAAATGTAGATCGGCTTGTCGTGTATGCTCAGCTGGTTCCAGGTAAGCAATTCAAATAATTCATCCATGCTGCCGAATCCACCCGGAAGTACGATGGCCGCATCGGCACGTTCGTATAACAGTCTTTTTCTAACGTGCATGTTTTCCACAACAATCAGCTCGGTGATCTTATCATGCTGCATTTCCCACTGGTTCAGTAACTCCGGGATGATGCCCGTTACAGTTCCTCCTTTTTCAAGCACGCCATTGGCTACAGCGCCCATGAGGCCGCGGTTACTGCCACCATAGATAAGCCGGATATTATGTTCCGCCATTAAATTCCCCAACAGCTTAGCCTCAGATTCGTAAAGCGGGTTCCGCCCGGTTTTACTACCGCAGAACACCACAATTGAATTCGCATTCATACATCTTTATCGGTTATTTATCAGCAAAGACACAAAGTTTTTGGCTATTTTCAATTTTATTTTTACATAAACAGTGTTGCATGTCGCCTGCATTTTTATTTTCTTTTGTGATTGGATATTTTTTACTGTTACTCGTAGTGGCTTATTTCACCAGTAAAAATTCAAACAACGATTCTTTTTTTATCGGTAACCGCAGCAGTAACTGGATGCTGGTGGCTTTCGGGATGATTGGCACTTCTTTAAGCGGCGTTACCTTTGTGAGTGTACCCGGCACCGTTGGTGCCATCGGCTTCCAGTACTTCCAGGTGGTGATCGGGTATTTTCTTGGTTATCTGGTGATCGCCTTTGTATTGCTGCCTCTCTATTACCGCCTCAATCTTACCTCTATCTACCATTATCTCTTCAGCCGGTTTGGGCCGGTGTCGTACAAAACCGGCGCTTTGTTTTTTATCGTGTCACGGGCTTTTGGCGCCACCGCCAGGATGTATCTCGCCGTAAATGTGATGCAGATATTCATACTCGATAAAATGGGGGTTCCTTTTTGGGTAACCGCGTTGGTAATACTGGTATTGATACTGCTGTACACGTTTGAAGGAGGCGTTAAAACCATTGTGTATACAGATACGCTTCAAACAACTTTTATGCTGCTGGGTTTAGTGGTCTGCATCATCACCGTGATCAATAAAATGGACCTGAGTTTTACCGGTGCTTTGCACTCATTAAGTGATCATGGATTGATGAATATATTCAACACGGATGTAAACAGCACCCGCTTTTTTGCCAAACAGGTGCTGGGTGGCGCATTTATTACGATCGCGATGACGGGGCTCGACCAGGAGATGATGCAAAAGAACATCAGTGTACGCACCCTTCGTGATTCACAAAAAAATATCCTCACCTTTAATGTGATCCTGGTGGTTGTTAATTTTCTTTTCCTGTTCATGGGCGGATTGCTGTTTTTGTATGCAGCGCAAACCGGCAATACTGCAAAGGGCGACGACCTGTTTCCGGCGATCGCACTGGGCAACACGCTTTCATCGGTGATCTCGGTGATCTTTATCCTCGGTTTGGTATCTGCCTTGTTCCCCAGCGCCGACGGAGCTTTAACTGCACTTACCTCATCTTTTTGCATTGATATCCTGGGATTGAAAAACAACCAGCAACTCAACGAACAGCAGAAGAAACGCACCCGCCTGCAGGTACACCTGGCCTTTGCGGTTTTATTTTTCCTGTTGGTGATGTTGTTTAAATGGATCAATGATAAATCCATTATCGATGTGATTTTAAAAGTGGCCGGCTACACATATGGCCCGCTATTGGGTTTGTTTGCGTTTGGTATCCTTACCAAAAGAAATGTGAACGACCGGTATGCATTATTCGTCTGCCTGCTTTCACCGGTGCTGATCTTCCTGCTGGACCTGCTCAATGATCCCGACTGGTTTATTGTTCACCTGCGCTTTTCTGCCAGTACCGCATCCTGGTTGCAACAGGCATCCCAACAGGTGTTCGGCGGCTTTAAAATTGGTATCGAGATACTTATTCTCAATGGACTGCTCACCTTTTTTGGTTTGTATTGTATTTCACGGAAAGAAGCTGCGAACACGCTTGATGATCAGTGATACAGAACCGAGCTCTGGGGCGACGCCGGAGTTCTGCCGATATTATTTTACAGGCGCCTCTTAGCTGGGATAGCAGTAGCGGATATGTTAAATTTAATGCCCGGCTCAATACAGCCAATGCTTTTCATGGGCTGGCGGCGTAAAAGCCACCTCAATAAACTACCTTCGCCCGGCAGCGCTGCGCTGTTGTTTTCAGCCCCTGCTACAGGTTTCAATAATAATAAAATGGGTCAAATGGTGGAACTCGTTAATGCACTTGCCGAACAATATACCAGTGATTTTTCCGATGCAGGAACCGCCCTGCAACAGGAAGTGATTGCTTATACCATGCAACATCACCCGCATGCGCACATGCTCAGCGGCCAGGTACAGGGGGCTTTATTATCAACCATCAGTTGTTTGTTGCAACCGCAACGCATACTCGAAGTGGGAACGTTTACAGGTTACAGTGCCTTATGCCTTGCCGAGGGCCTGCAGCCAGGGGGTAAATTGTACACGCTGGAATTAAGGGAAGAAGATGCGGCAACGGCCCGTAACTATTTTGAGCGTTCTCCTCACAAGGATAAATTTTTGTTGAAAGTGGGAGATGCTAAAACCATTATTCCTGCACTCGATGAAACCTGGGATATTGTATTTATTGATGCAGATAAAACAGGGTATATTGATTATTACGAGTTAATTTTGCCGAAGGTCCGCACAAACGGACTGATCATTGCCGATAACGTATTATTTCACGGGCAGGTATTGGAGCCCGAAGTTTCCGGAAAAAATGCCAAAGCGATCCATGCGTTTAACCAGCATGTGATGCAGGATGTAAGAACCAGGCAGGTGCTGCTGACAGTGAGGGATGGATTAAGCCTGGTAAGGAAATTGTGATATAGCTGTTATCCAGTTAAATCTCTATAACTATAAAAGATGATGAAAAAACTATTTGTGGTGGCGGTAGCCATGATCATTACTGCCAGTGCCAAACCACAAACATTAACTCCCGAGCAATATATTGAAACGTATAAAGACCTTGCCATAAAGGAAATGAAGAGGATGGGCGTGCCTGCTGCCATCACACTTGCGCAGGGTTTGCTGGAAACCGAAAGTGGCAACAGCGACCTGTTGAAAAAATCTAACAATCATTTTGGCATTAAATGCAAAAGCAGCTGGAGTGGAGAAGGGGTAAGTCATGATGATGATGAAGCAGGTGAATGTTTCCGCACTTATAAAAACGCAGAAGAATCATACCGCGATCACAGTAATTTTTTAAGAGGAAACCAGCGCTATCTTTTTTTATTCAGTCTTGATCCTGCCGATTACAAAGCATGGGCTTATGGTTTGAAGAAAGCAGGTTATGCCACCAATCCAAAATACCCCGCAATCCTCATCCGGCATATTGAACAGTATAACCTGCAACAATACACGCTGGTTGCCATCAACGACGTACCGAAATACAACAGTGATCAATACGAGGATGATAAGGAAGTGCCCTTCGTGTATAACGAAACCGACGACAGTACACCCATTGCCAAAACAGTGAGTAACACCATTGAAACTCCGGGGCCTGAAGCAGGTAATGACCGCATCACTTACATCAACAATATTAAATGTGTGCAGGCGCCGCAGGGTACTTCCTTACTGGCAATTGCCACCCGTAACAATATACAGCTCAGCAGGCTGCTTCAATATAACGACCTGCTGCAGGACGGTATCCTGGCAAAAGACGAATACATTTATCTTCAAAAAAAATCCGATAAAGGCCCGGTTGATTTTTACACCAGTAAGAAAGGTGAAACCCTGCGGGACATTGCCCAGCAAAACGGCATGCTGCTCGAATCGCTGGCTACTTATAACGGGCTTACTAAAAACACTGTGATCAGTGAGGGTACCCGCCTGAGCCTGAGGGCCGACCGTCGTTATGCGGCAACCGGGGTGGACAGCAACAGGCCGGTTGCAGTGCAAGCCAGTAATACCAGCGTGAAATATCATGCTGTTCAACCGAAAGAAGGATTGTATGGCATTGCCAGGAAATACGGAGTAACGGTACAACAGTTAAAAGAATGGAATAACCTGGAGTCTGATAATATCAGCATTGGACAGCAACTAATCATTTCGAAATAACTTATTTAAACCCCCGCATTACGCATGTCAACCATCCACGTAATTGATAAAACTTTCCGGCCATACATCACTGCCGGCCAGATTGAAACCCGCATCAAGGAAATGGCTGCACAGATCAATGAAGATTACAAAGACAAAAAGCCGATCTTTATCGCCATCCTGAACGGATCATTCATGTTTGCCTCCGACCTGTTCAAGTCGATCAGCATTGAAGCCGAAATTTGTTTTATCAAACTTGCATCGTATAAAGGCACCAAATCCACCGGAAATGTGATCACCTCTATCGGGCTGGATGAGCCACTGCAGGGAAGGCATGTGGTGATCATCGAAGATATTGTGGATACCGGCAACACCCTTACCAAATTTTTGCCTCAATTATACAACCAGCAACCGGCATCGCTTAAGATAGCTGCGCTGTTGCACAAGCCGGAGGCACTCGAACATCCCCTCGACCTCCACTATATCGGTTTCAGTGTACCCAACAAATTTTTACTCGGTTTCGGGCTCGATTATGACGGCCTGGGAAGGAACCTGGCAGAAATTTATCAATTAGTAGAAGATTAACAAACAATACAATGACCGGTTACAGCGTTTTGATGGATAGTATGTAATTTAGTCTTAATATTATTGCCTTTGAAAATACTGGTTACGCATACCATTTTACTCCTTTTCTTTCTTAATTGTACAGGTCAGTACTATCTCCGCGGAGAGATCAAAGATGAGAAAAATGAATACCTGCAGAATGTGAAGATATTTCTTCATTCTGACAAGCTCCTGTACCATTCCGGTACTTCCGGAGGGTTTGGCATTTCGAGTAACGTACGCAAGGATTCCATTACACTGAAACTGGATGGTTATGAAACAATGACGGTGGGCATCAATGCTGATCAGTACCTCGAGATTTCGATGAAGCCCCTATCGTCGAACTCAAGTAAGAACCGGCCGAAACTAATTTCCATTACAAAAGATCCAAAGTTCAGCGCCAAGTATTCCTGGTTTGTGAGCGACGAATCTTATTTTTCGTTGGTGGAAAATGAAACCGTGAACACGGAAAAATTTCCGAACACAGGTTTTTCATTGAACATCAACAAAGCCTCATACAGTAATATCCGTCGTTTTATCGGCATGAACAGCGTGGTGCCGCCGGATGCAGTGCGGCTGGAAGAGCTGCTGAATTATTTTAACCTGAATTACAAGGAACCGGATAAGAACGAATATTTCAAGATTGAATCACAGTTTTCCACCTGTCCCTGGAATGACCAGAAGCGCTTGCTCTACCTCAACATCAATGCCCGCAAGCTGGATATGGAAAAGATTCCACCCAGTAACCTGGTGTTTTTGTTTGATGCATCGGGCAGCATGGATTTGCCCAATCGTTTGCCCCTGGTAAAAGCCGCCTTCCAGATGCTGGTTAAAAATTTACGTCCCATCGATACAGTGTCCATCGTGATCTATGGTGGCTCAGTGGCAGTATGGATGCAACCCACCAGTGGCGCTGAAAAACAAAAGATCATTCAATCAATTGAAGAACTTACTGCCAGTGGTGATACGCCGGGTGAATCAGGAATTAAACTCGCTTACCAGGTGGCCCGGAGTACGTTTATAAAAAATGGCAACAACCGCGTGATACTGGCAACAGACGGCGATTTTAACGTGGGCGAAACCACCGAAAAAGCTTTGGAAGACATGATTACCCGCGAGCGGCAGAGCGGTGTGTACCTTACCTGCCTCGGCGTTGGAATGGGCAATTTTAAAGACAGTAAACTGGAAACACTGGCTAAAAGAGGCAACGGAAACTATGCTTACCTCGATGATATCAGGGAAGCGGAGAAGGTGTTGGTGAAAGAAGTGACCCAAACTTTTTATGCCGTGGCCGACGATGTATTTTTAAATGTGCAGTTCAATCCTTCCATGGTGAAAGATTACCGCCTGATTGGCTTCGACAATAAACGGGATGCCATTGCCGACAGCACCGGCACACTTGAAGGTGGTGAAGTGGGCAGCGGCAATAGCGTGCTGGCCATCTTTGAATTTACTCCTGCCATTGCCAACGACAGCATCATGAGTTTATCAAGTAACAAAACTCCTGTGGCTGAAGTAAACCTTCGTTACACTCCCGCCTATACGAAAGGCGAAAAGCATTTGCTGTATAAATGTATGGGTGATATGGCGTCATTTACCGCAATCAACAAAGAGTTGCAGTTCGGCGCTGCAGTAGCCATGTTTGGTATGAAGCTGCGGCAATCAAAATACCTGCCTGCTAAAACGGTTGACTGGGATAAAATAGAGCACATTGCATTGAACGCATATAACCCGGATAATTACCTTCAAAAAGAATTTGTAAATATGGTGGGCAATGCAAAGAGGCTGTACGAAAAAACAAAATCGAAAAAGAAAAAAGGCGGTGGAGATGATGATTAAAAATAGTATGTAAAAAAAGACCCGGTGTTATTGCACCGGGTCTTTTTCTTAGCTGAACATCTCTCTTACTTTATCAAAAAATGATTTGTCACCTTTTTCCGGTTTGGGTTCAAAGTTGCGGCTCTGCTGCATTTTTTCAAGCATGGCCTTTTCGTCTGCATCCACGTGTTGGGGTGTCCAGATATTTACATGAATCAACTGGTCGCCTTTTTCATAGCTGTTCACGCTGGGGAATCCCTTGCCTTTCAACCGGAATATTTTCCCGCTTTGTGTACCGGCGGGAATTTTAATTTTTGCCTTACCGTCAATGGTGGGCACTTCCACCTGTGTTCCAAATACAGCATCCGGGAATGAGATATGCAGATCGTAGGCGACGTTAAGTCCGTCCCGGTGCAATTGAGCATGTGCTTCTTCTTCTATCAGTACAATCAGGTCGCCGGGTGCGCCACCGCGTTCGCCGGCATTTCCTTTTCCATTCAGGCTCAGTTGCATGCCTTCCTGCACACCGGCGGGAATATCAATCGTAACTGTTTCTTCACCATATACACGTCCATCACCTTTACAGGCCGTGCATTTGTTGAGTACCGTAGTGCCTTCGCCGTTACAGGTAGGGCAGGTGGTCACCGTTTGCATCTGGCCTAAAAATGTATTCTGAACCCTTCTCACCTGGCCACTGCCACCGCAGGTTCCGCAGGTTTGAACGCCGTTTTTATCTTTTGCACCGCTGCCGTTACAAGTGGTACAACCCACATATTTTTTTACCTTAACTGTTTTGCTGGCGCCCTTGGCCATTTCCTCGTAGTTAAGTTTTATTTTAATGCGCAGGTTGCTGCCTCTTACGCCCCTTGACCGGCCACCCGATGATCGCCTGCCACCGCCGCCACCGCCGAAGAAACTGCTGAACGGACTGTCGTCTCCGAAAATATCCCCAAACTGGCTGAAGATATCATCCATATTCATGCCGCCACCGCTGAATCCACCGCCGCCACGGCCCTGTGAAAATGCCTGGTGACCGAACCGGTCGTATTGTGATCTTTTATCGGCATCACTCAATATTTCGTAAGCTTCGGCCGCTTCTTTAAATTTTTCTTCCGAGGCTTTGTCGCCCGGGTTCCTGTCCGGGTGATGCTGCATGGCTACTTTCCGGTAAGCCTTCTTGATCTCGTCCTGCGATGCAGATTTTGAAATACCGAGTATTTCGTAAAAGTCTCTCTTCATTATTTTTGGATAGTTGTAATATTGTTGACGGGCCATATGCTGATCCCGTACCTTGCTCATGCTGCCAGCCTGGTTGCTTATTTGCCCACCACTACTTTTGCAAAACGGATGATCTTATCGTTGAGATAATATCCTTTTGTGATCTCATCCACCACCTTGCCTTTCAATGCTTCCGCGGGGGCAGGGATTTCTGTGATTGCTTCATGCTTTTCCACATCAAACTCGGTATTGATCGCATCCATCGCTTTCAGCCCCTTGGCCTGCAGGGTGGATCTTAATTTATTAAACACCAGTTGCACCCCTGTCTTCAACTGTTCGTCTTCGCTGCCTTGTAATTGTTTTTCGGCCCGGTCACAATCATCGAGCACATCCAGTAAAGAAGTGATTACATCACGGCCGGCAGTCTGCATCAGTTCAAGCCGTTCTTTGGCGCTGCGTTTTTTAAAATTGTCGAACTCGGCAAAGAGACGGATGTATTTGTCTTTTTGCTCTTCCAGTTCGGCCTGTAATTTATCAGTGATATTGCCTGCTTCAGGATCGCTCAGGCGGGAGTTGCCGGGTACATCAGAATCGGAATTAATGTCAATGCCCTCAAAATTTTTCAGATCCTCTGCGCCTGCGTCCGTTTGGGGTGCCGTTTGCTTTTGTTCCATAATATGTTAACTATTTATCGTTTAGGTATGAATATGCTTTTTTTTAGAATGTGCAAAGGTACAATTGTCAAATCGTTTGCCAAGACCGATTTTACAGTCAAATTGGCAATGTGCCTGCTGCGTGCAGGCCGGTCCACGCAGCTTCCTGGCGATCTGTAATGATTTTTTTCGGGTCGTTACCCTTAACTGAAACGCCTATCTGCCTGTAAAGCAATCATTCAGGCTTGTTGCTTACACCCTATGTTCGTACTTTAGCCCGGCATTCATCGTACAAAAAAAGATCAACCAGGAACAAGGCTATGGATAATATTTTGCTGCTGATCGGGATCGGGTTTTTAATAGGCGCCATTGGAACACTGATCGGTGCCGGGGGTGGATTTATCCTGGTGCCGCTGTTGATCTTCATGCACCCCACTTTCAGCCCGGCCACCATCACCGCCATTTCCATGGCCATTGTTGCCAGCAACGCAGTGTCGGGTACCGCAGCTTACATGGTGGCAAAACGAATCGACTATAAAGCAGGGCTGGTATTTGCCATCTGCACGATACCCGGTTCAGTGTTGGGAGTGCTTACCACCAAAGTGATACCTAGAAATATTTTTGATATCATTTTCGGAATCGTGTTACTCGGACTGGCCATTTTTCTTTTTATCAAAGGCGGCACCAAAAAACCTGTTACCACTGCAGCGGGTGAGAAAAGGGGTTGGACCAAACAGGTACTTGTTGATAAATGGAAAGAGCGGTACGCCTACAGCTACGATCTTAAAAAAGGCGCCGCCTTAAGTATTTTGGTTGGCTATTTTTCTCCACTGCTGGGCATTGGCGGTGGTATCATTCATGTGCCGGCCATGGTGGAATGGCTGCGTTTCCCGGTACATGTGGCCACGGCCACCTCTCATTTCATCCTGGCCATCATGGCCTTAACCAGTGTGATCACGCATTATTTCGATGGCAGCTACAGCGATCCCCTCATTCAAAAAATGGTATTGGGATTGATCGCAGGCGTGATACCTGGGGCCCAGTTAGGCGCCTTTCTTTCGCGGAAGATCAATGGCAAAATGATCATTCGTTCACTGGCTGTTGCCCTCGGTATTGTAGGACTTAGAATTTTGATCGCCCGGTTCTCCGCCTGATCATTCTCACACTACCCACAGCCCGGCGCTGTATGCCGGGCTAACAGTTACCTTTGCGCTCATGAAAAGTGTTATTCTGAATAAAAACATCAGCCGCCGGGTGGAACTGGGACACCCGTGGATATTCGGCAATGAAGTGAACAGGGGTAAACTGCTGGATGCATCACCGCAGCCGGGTGAAATTGTGAATGTACTCACGCACGATAAAAATTTTATTGGCCGTGGATACATCAATCCGCAATCGCAGATCATGGTGCGGTTGCTGAGCCGCGACAGGGAGGAACAAATAGATGAACAGTTTTTTTTACAGCGCATTCAAAAAGCCTGGGCCTACCGGCAACAGATTGGATACACCGAAAATTGCCGGCTGGTGTTCGGAGAAGCCGATGACCTGCCACAACTGATCATCGATAAATTCAACGACTATTTCGTAATACAAACCTTGGCGCTCGGCATCGACCGTTGGAAAGAGGCCATCGTACAGGCCATTGAAAAAATATTTTCGCCCAAGGGTATTTATGAACGCAACGATGTGCCGGTAAGAGAGCTGGAAGGATTACCCCAGCAAAAGGGTTTTTTATCAGCACCTTTTGATACCGGAATCATCATTCATGAAAATGGCTTCCGCCTGCACGTGGATATCGCCAACGGGCAAAAAACCGGCTTCTTTTTAGACCAGCAGGATAACCGTAAAGCCATCCGGAATATTGTACAGGGCGCAGATGTGCTCGGAGCGTTTTGTTATACCGGCTCCTTTGAAATTGCCGCTGCCTTTTTCGGGGCAAAAAAAGTTACCGGCCTGGATATATCTCAAACTGCCATTGATATGTGCAATAAAAATGCAGTATTGAATGGACTGGAAGATAAATGCAACTTCACCTGTGTAAATGCTTTCGACGTGCTGAAGAACTGGTCAAAAGAGGGGCGTACCTGGGATGTGGTGATGCTCGATCCGCCATCATTCACCAAAAGCCGCAGCAGTATTGATAAGGCAATTGCCGGGTACAAAGAAATCAACTTACGTGGTATGAAGCTGGTGAAACCCGGCGGTTTCCTGGTTACCTCCAGTTGCACCAACCTGGTACAACCCGAAATGTTTTTAGATACGATCTATGCCGCTGCAAAAGATGCCAAAAGAAAATTAAGGCAGGTAGTGTTCAATGCGCAATCACCGGATCATCCCATCATAAGAGGACAGGAGTATACCCATTACCTGAAATTTTTGATTGTGCAGGTACTGTAAGCCTGGTTAAGTTCCGGTATCAGCGAAGAAGTTCGATGATTTTTTCTTCGAGCTGTTTGCCTTCGGCATCAATGGCAACGATCTCCCCGTTTTTGTTTAACAGCATCGTGGTGGGTATTTCATTAATGCCATAACGTTCCGGCACTTTTCCATACCAGCCGCCATTGTCATTTACCTGGATATAATTGATGTGATCGTGTTGTATCGCCTTCAGCCAGTCTTTCTTTTTACTGTCGATCGATACCCCAAACACTTCGAAGCCCTTTTCTTTATACTTGTTGTAGAGTTTGATCACGCCCGGAATGGAGGCCCTGCAGGGACCGCACCAACTGGCCCAGAAATCGAGCAGCACCACCTTACCTCTTAATGAAGAAAGTGAAACCATCTCTCCCTTTGTGTCGGGTAAAGTAATTTCAGGGGCAGGCTGCCCGGTAGTTACCTGTGCCCTTGCGCTCATACAGAACAAAAGCAACAAAACAGCAATGCTATTTTTCATCTGCAACAATTTTTCTTTTTAAAGAATGACAAGATAAACAGTAATAACTTTTTCATCACTTAATTTTTAAACGAAACCCTGCATACAACATCCGCCCGGTTACAGGTCCCCAAACCAGCGAAGCATCAAAATAAGGACTGAAAGGCTGGTCCGCTGCAACGATCACAGTGCGCTGGTAGTAATTGCCCAGGTTCTCAACGCCAAGGTAAAGATCGAGCGGTATTTTTTTGCTGACCGTTTTACTGATTTGGGCATTCATTAACACGTAGGCCGGTGAATACGCGGACATTTGGTAATTGACGGGATTTGCAAGCGTTGATGGAATTCTTTTTTTACCATTATAGCTGATCGTATAATCAAATTTCCATCCATGAATGGCATAGGCGATATTTGAAAAAGCCCGGTGGGCAGCTACCAACGGCCGTTGTACCAACTTGCCGTCAATGGTGGATCGTACATCAAAATAGCGGTAGGCAAAACGGAGTTCCAGGTCCCGCAACGGTTCCAGGTTAAGCGCCACCTGCAGGCTGTTGGAAAATGATTTCCCCTGCAGGTTATAAAATTTTACAAGCCTTGGATTTTCGATATCAGTGATCACCTGGTTGGTAAAATCGTTCCTGAAAAAATCAACGCTCAGCAATGCCTCTCTTTTAAACAACCTGAATTTTTGATCGATACTGATGCCCTTATTCCAGGCCACCTCCGGGGCAAGGCCATAGGCTCCGCCGGTTTGCGTACCGGAAATGATGAGTTGCCGGGCACTGACAAGTACACTCATATTTTCTGCAAAAATATTTGCAGTGCGCTGACCCCGGCCCGCACTCAAATGCACCACCGTGCCGTGCACCGGTTCGTATTTCAGGTTAAGCCTTGGCGTTATGAACCATCCGTACAGGTTATGATGGTCGGTTCGCAAACCAACAACTGCGCTCACCTTATCCATGTATTTATAGGTGTATTCAAAAAAAGCACCCGGTACCGCTTCTGTTCTCAGGTACTGGTTGGCTTTTAAAGTTTCATCGTATTGATCGTACTGGAAGCTGATACCTGTTCTGAACAAATGATTGCTGTTGTTAATAATGGATTGATAAATGAGGTTACTGTACAGGCTTTTCTGGCGGGCATCGTAATTGGTAAGTCCGAAATAAGATTCCTGGTGATGGTGGATGCCGCTTAACTGCAGACCAATGCTCTTATATCTTTTCGCCGGGAACACATAGCCAATCTTGGCGAAAGCTTCTATCCTGCGGGTAGTAATGCCAAGGCCGTAACGATTTTGCGTGTACTTGTCAGTGTTAGCATCAAAAGCAGTTTCTCCACCGGTTTTTTTATCCGTTAAAAATTTAACTCCAAACTGTGTCATCAGTCCTTTGGTTCCTTCGTATTTCCACCGGTTTACCAGGCTTAGCTGGTTGCCTGTAGGCAGGTCCCTGAAACCATCTTTATTAAAATCCAGTTGGGTATTGGTGAGAAAATCATCGTGCATCAACAGGAGGGTCGACCATTTGGTTCCGAGTTTTTTTGCCAGGTTCAGGTTAATGTCTGATTTGCCCGCCCCGTTCAGGTAACCATTTGCAAACAGTGCTTCACTCTTTTCCGGTTTCTTCAGTTCAATATTTATCTGGCCCGCAATGCTTTCAAATCCATTGGCAACAGAACCCGTGCCTTTTGAGAGTTGTATCGACTCTATCCAGGGGCCGGCGATACTGTTAAGTCCCAGCGCTGTGGCAATTCCTCTTGGCCCGGGTAAATTTTCAACGGTAAGCTGCGTATAATTTCCTGCAAGGCCGAGCAACTGGATCTGCTTTGATCCTGTTACCGCATCATTATATGAAACATCCACTGATGGATTGGTTTCAAAACTTTCACTCAGGTTGCAGCAGGCCGCTTTGAACAATTCTTTTTCATTCATCACCTGCACCCGAACAGGACTTAGCGCCGAGAGATAAGTGCTGTGTTGTTTAGTGGTGATCAGCACTTCATTCAATACCTGGTTAGTGGCCATTATTATTTTTAAACCCTCTCCTGCATTGGCAGTTACCGTATCACTCTGGTACCCTGCATAGCTGATCAACAGTTTACTGCCTGCTGCAGTTGTTGCGATTGAAAACACGCCATCTGCATCAGTGAAAGTTCCGTTGCTGCTGCCCAGCCATTGAATGGTTGCCCCGGCGAGTGGTTTTAATTGTCCTTTGTTGTCTGTTTCCAATACAACACCTCTTACCGCCCCCGGTGCATGCAGAGCGCCGTCCTGTGTTACAATGGCAGAATCAATTAACCCGGCGATTGTCCCGGTAACCGCAGCCTGTGCCTCGTTGGTTGTGCCGTTTAATTCGCGGTAATGGCAACAGGCAGGAAGTGCCCCGTACACTTTGTTGCTGGCCTTTATTTCATCAACATCATGCCCCACGGCCACAATTCTCTTTATTATTTTTTCAACACTCGTTTTTGAAGGATCAAATTCGAGGGTGAGTTGCTGGGTATTCACATCCCATTGCCCGGAAATAACTCCCTTTATCTTTACAGCTTTTTCGATCCTGTCTTTACATTGTTCGCAGGCGCCGGAAACATGAAAGCGGGTGGTGCTGTCTGTAGAAGGATAACTGGTTTGCTGCGCCTGGCTGCTGGATATGGTGATGCACAGCAGCATGGCAGCTATGCAGGTTATTGTTTTCATTGTTGTATGTTTTTTACTGGTAAAATTGATTGGCTTGTGTGCGAACACAATTGCCCGGAACAATTGATCCGGGAACAAACAAGGCGATCACTTTACAGTCTGAAAACACAATGAAGAATACAAACTTCTGCGCCGGTGAGCAGTGGTGGCGGGGAATGATTGGTAAAACCGTTGTCAATAACGGTGCCGGTTACCCGGGCGTTGTAATCCCTGAAATTATTGAGAAGTATCGTAAAGGGAGCTTCGGAAACCGGGCTGGCGGAAACATTTTTGTGGGAATCGTTTAATTTGTAAAACTGGTGGTCGTTTTTGCAGCAACCATTCTTTTTGCTTTTCATGCCGCATTTGCCGCAGCGGTCATTGTCGTTTCCGTACAAACCAATCCCTGCTTTTTTACCCATACAATAGTGGATATCAACGGAAATTCCGGAGGATACACCGAGGTATAAAAAAGCCAGTATGAAAACAACGATCTTTTTCATTACGGTGCAAAGATAAGGCATACTGGTAAAAGGAGTACGGGGCAACCTGTTAAAGCAGTTTCGCAAAAGCCTGCGGTCGCAACCATCCAGCTTTTTAATTCACGAAATTCCATTGAATACCAAACCTTGTTACCAGGCCGGGATACAGGTAATGAGGGGCGGCAAAATTACTGTGCGTAAATCCAAAACCGTTGCTGAAATCAACCGCATTCAGGTTCTCGAGGCGTACATAGGCGGTGAAAGAACGGATGCGGAAATGCAGGAAAATATTCACATCCGGCCTGTTGGAAATACTTACTGCATCCTGTGGGAAAAAGTGACTCATCACCGGGGAATAGTCATACATTTTAAAAGGCGTATAATACCGCACTTCAAGCCCGGTGCTCAGGAAAAGGTTTTTATAAAACAGCCCTTCATAGGCCAGGCGGTTGCGGGTGAATACCAATGGCAACCGGATAGGTGAGGCTGCATCGGTAAGTTGAACAGTAGCTTCACTGTACCAATTCCAATGCCGGCTGATTTTGAATTTCTTTGAGGCACTTAATTGCAGGATATTGATGATCCGGCTGAACTGGTCGGTCTGGTAATAGCCTGTAAAATAAGTGTAATTGGTAAGGAGGTAGTTGGCTGCCGACAGGCTGATAAAGGGATTGTCGGCCGTTACTTTTAATATGGTGATGTTCTCTTTGGAAAGAGAGGTGGCTGCATTAAAATTAAAAGAGGAGTTGGTGTTGTAAATATAGGAAGGGCTACGGTTGATATTGTGAAATAACAGGTTCACATTGCCCCAGCGCTTGCTGAAAAAACGGGATAGTGAAGCATACATGCTGTAGTCGCCACTGTTGAAACCCGTGAGGTAAAACTCACCGCGGGCAAGTATATCCCACAATTTATTCTTTGTTTTGTTACGGTATTCCCCATGCAGGACCACGTTGTAAAACGACCTGGTGCCTGCGTTAAAACGGGCGCTGATGTTATCGAGCCTGGCGCCTGCCAGCAGGTATTGGGCTGAGTTTTTGGTGTCGGGAAACTGCAGGATCGAAAAATCATTCGACATGGTTTTCCATGAATCCGTGAGTTGGAAAAGTTTAGTGGATAATCCCACGCTGGTATCATACCAGTTTTTGTAGATCGCGGAATCAATAAGCCTTCCCTGCGTGGAAAGTACCGTATCAATATAGGTATAACTGTTATTGGTATACGTAAATGTATGTTGAAACCGCAGCTTTGAATAAAAAAGGTATTCGGTGGTGGAATCATTTATTTCAATGGAATCTTTTTTACCGAGATCATAACTCTGGCGCAGGAAAAAGGTCGTCTCCTTTTCCTTGTTGCCAGTGCTTACAAAACTGTTGAAGGGATTGGGTGTATAAGCCTGCGAAAAAGCAAGGTTCACCGGTATGGCGAACCGGCGGTTGTAGATCGGTGTGTCGAGATAACTGTTGCTGGTGATGCCGCCGTTCTCTGAATTTTTTATCGAGTTACCCAT
The DNA here is from genome assembly GCA_964452405.1 of uncultured Ferruginibacter sp. Taxonomy (GTDB): domain Bacteria; phylum Bacteroidota; class Bacteroidia; order Chitinophagales; family Chitinophagaceae; genus Ferruginibacter. The sequence continues at coordinate 6,741 of CAYVLT010000004.1, read as the reverse complement.
GATAAAAAAGTAGGCCGCATACCGTTTTCTTTTTCCCTGGTAGGTGCTGTACAGCCGGTAATTGCTGTGATTGGTGTTTTGGTTAACATAAAAGCCCGGGGCATTCAGTAACCTGAACTCTGCACCGAAATTAAAATTGGGCCGCGGGCTCTGTGCATGAATGATATTGATCATCTGCTCCTTTCCCGAAGCGAGTTGATAGTTCAGTTGTGTAAACGGTTTGCTGGTTTTAAAAAACCGGGTGGTTTCCACAGTGAACTTATACGCATCAAAGGCGTGAAAGCCAGGGTCGATACCGGTTTTGGTGACAGGCGAATACACCAGCGAATACCCGGCAGCGCCGCTGTTGCCCAGGTACTGCAGGGTGTAGGGCACCGGGTAGTAGCGGTAAAAATCATTGATGCTGGTATCCAGGCGCAGGCTTCTTACTGAATCAAGATAACGGAATGTAATATTCACCGAATCCTTGCTATCATCACGATGTACAAAACCAATGGTGTCTTTGGATGCCTGGCGGGAAGATGTACTGGTGTTGGTGGGGAAACTGCCACTCTGCACGCCTTTTTTATTCAATATGGTTCCTTCCTGCGAAAAGCAGTGCCGGCCGAAAAGCAGGAGCAAAAGTATTAGCAGCAGTTTGTTCATCCGATCATTTACTTGTCAGCAGGCTGCCATTGCTTACGCAACCCTACCAGCGCAATTGTAACAATAAGTGCCAAAGGTAAGAGAAGATACTGTTAAAGAACATCTTAAAAAACACTCAACCCCTGCTGCAACCGGCAACGTTGCCATTAAAATCAGCTTCATAAATAACAAATTGCATCTATAAACTACAAACTGTTTAGTATCTTCGCCACCTAAAAATTTTTACCATGAATCTTCACGAATACCAGGCCAAGGAATTACTTAAGAAGTATAATGTTCCCGTGCAGGAGGGCATTCCCTGCAACACTCCCGGCGAAGCCGAAGAGGCATACCGCCAGATACATACCCAATATGGCAGCCGGTTTGCAGTAGTTAAGGCACAGATACATGCGGGTGGCCGTGGAAAAGGAAAGATCGCAGGCACTGAACAACGCGGTGTGGCAGTTGGTAAAAACGCAGAGGATGTAAAACAGATCGCTCACAATATCATAGGTGGAACACTGGTAACCGTACAAACCGGTGCAGCCGGAAAAGTGGTGAACAAAGTGCTGGTGGCACAGGATGTTTATTATGATGGTCCAAACCCGGTGAAGGAATTTTATCTGTCGGTATTGCTCGACAGAACCAAGGGACAAAATGTGGTGATGTACAGCACCGAGGGCGGAATGAACATTGAAGACGTGGCGCACGACACCCCGGAAAAAATTTTTAAAGAATGGGTACACCCCGGTGGCTTATTGCAACCTTTCCAGGCCAGGAAGATCGCTTTTAACCTGGGACTCAGTGGCGAGGCATTCAAAAATTGTGTGAAGTTTGTCACCAACCTGTATGCTGCCTATGTAGGACTGGATTGTGCGATGCTCGAGATCAATCCTCTGTTTAAAACCAGTGATGAAAAAATCATCGCGGTTGACTGTAAAATGAATGTAGATGAAAATGCACTGATGCGTCATGCTGATGTGGCTTCATTGAGAGATATCACCGAAGAAGATCCCACTGAAGTGGAAGCCGGTAAGTTCAACCTCAACTTTGTAAAGCTGGATGGTAATGTGGGGTGCATGGTGAACGGCGCCGGACTGGCAATGGCTACCATGGACATGATCAAATTAAGCGGTGGTGAACCTGCAAACTTTTTGGATGTGGGAGGTACTGCCAACGCTCAAACTGTGGAAGCTGGTTTTCGTATCATTTTAAAAGACCCGAAAGTAAAAGCGATCCTCATCAATATATTTGGTGGCATCGTTCGTTGCGACAGGGTTGCCCAGGGTGTAATCGACGCTTATAAGTCAATTGGCAATATTGAAATTCCGATCATCGTAAGGTTACAGGGTACCAATGCAGATGTAGCCAAGCAATTGATTGATGAAAGCGGGCTGAAGGTACAGAGTGCGATCCTGCTGAGCGAAGCAGCCACACTGGTGAACAAGGCTGTTGCCTGATTTTGCAAATAATTTTTCTGAATCATCCCGTCAGTTAACCGGCGGGATTTTTTATGCGTGGAACTTTCTATTTTTTGTATTGTTATTTTTTTTGATAAGAGCAGCCGCCCCGCTCTTCCCGGGCTGATTACTACAACGTAACATTGTATTTCCAGTATTTACGGGCATTTCAAGGCTGTCTTGTAGTATGAATTCTACATAATCTGTAGTATAATTCATTTTTTGGATAATTCCATAAATCGGACAATTAACTCAATAATCCGACGTTATTAACTGGTGTTGAAAGTACAATTCCAATTTTTAACAGCAAACAATCTATGGAACCATACAAGATTTTTATTGTAGAAGACGATCCCTGGTATGGAGAGATCCTCGAATACCACCTTTCTCTGAATGAAGATTACGTGATTACCCGTTTTACCACGGGTAAGGAATGCCTGGCCAATCTTCATAAGAAACCTGATCTGATCACGGTTGACTTTTCATTACCTGATTACACCGGAGACAAGCTGTATGAAAAGATCCGTCAAACCGACGACAGCATTCCCGTGGTAGCCATCAGCGGACAGGAAGACATTGCGGTAGCCGTGAACATGCTTAAAATGGGTGTTACCGATTACCTGGTAAAAGATGAGAATACCAAAGACATGCTCTGGAATGCGGTTATCCGTATCCGTAAGATGGGTAATCTCAAAAAAGAAGTGGAGCATTTAAGGGAGGAACTCGGTAATAAATTTTCTTTTGATAAAAGTATCAAGGGGCAGAGTCCTGCCCTGCAGAAGATTTTTACCCTGATGGAGAAAGCCACCAAAACGAATATCAATGTTTCAATAACCGGTGAAACCGGAACGGGTAAGGAAGTGGTATCGAAAGCGATTCATTATAACAGTGACCGCAAACGCAAGCCTTTCATCGCCGTTAATATGGCTGCTATTCCGAAGGAACTGGTGGAAAGTGAATTGTTCGGTCATGAGAAAGGCGCTTTTACCGGTGCGGTGGCCCGCAAAGCCGGGAAGTTTGAGGAAGCGAATGGCGGTACGATTTTTCTTGATGAGATCGCTGAACTGGATCTTAACCTGCAAAGCAAAATTCTGCGGGTGTTGCAGGAGCGTGAAGTGATCAGGGTAGGGGGAAATGAAAAAGTGAAACTGGATATCAGGCTCATTGTGGCAACCCATAAAAATTTGCCGGATGAAGTGAAGAAGGGCAATTTCAGGGAAGATCTTTATTACCGTATCATCGGCTTGCCCATTGAATTGCCACCGTTACGGGAAAGGGGGAATGATGTGCTGATACTGGCCAAGCATTTTACCGATGAATTTGCGAAAGAAAACAAACTTGGGCATATCACTATCTCCAGCGAAGCCAAGCAAAAACTGGTGGGGTATCATTTTCCTGGTAACATCAGGGAACTGAAAGCCATCATGGAGCTTGCGTCTGTAATGTGCGCCGATGGCGATATCAAACCAGATGATATTACGTTCAATGCCACCCGCTCGGATGATGTGTTTACAATGGAGCAAAAAACATTGCGCCAGTACACCTGCGATATCATTAAATACTACCTCAAAAAATACGATGATGATGTGATGCTGGTGGCTGATAAGCTTGATATCGGGAAATCCACTATTTACAAAATGTTACAGCAAAAAGAAATCGTGATGGGGTAGCCTTGCTCTGCCTGTACATGCCATTATTCAATTTGGTTATCAATGTTTAAAACAAAGCCATGCGTAAAAATGTCAGCATAAAATGGGGGGAAGATAAAACAACACTTTCAGGAAAAGTACTGCGGGAGCAACTCGACCTGGTGAATGGTCGCGGACCCGTAAATATACCTGCTTCGGCGGTTGCTGAAAATGCCAGTGATAAAGATGTTCACGGCGCCTCACAACTGCAACGCATAGCCGATAATATGCCGGGCATCATGTTCGAATACCAGTCAACAAATGATGGTGCGCATGAATACACTTATATAAGCGCAGCATTTGAGCGGATATTTGGTGTAAGAACCACCCAGCTTTTTAAGATCACTCAATTTATTCACCCGGAAGACCTGCCGGCATTGAACAAGGCGCTTAAAAAAGCTGCCGATACCCTCAATCCTTTTTACCTCGAATCAAGAATGATACTTCCCGGACGCGGCATCGTATGGCGTTCGATGAACTGTTCTTTTTCGCACTTCAATGTTGAGGGTGATAAAGTGTTCAGCGGGTTAATGCTCGATATTTCAGAAAGGAAAAAAGCGGATGAAAAGCTGAATGAATCGGAGAACAGGCTCGTGTCGCTGATCACCAACCTGCAGAATGGCATATTGGTGGAAGATGAAAATCGACGCGTAATGCTGACCAATGAAATGTATTGCGATATGTTCGGTATCAATGCTTCTCCCGAAAACCTGAAAGGAGAAGATTGTTCCAACTACGTAGATGAAACAAAAAAGCAATTTAAAGACGAAGAATTTTTTGAAGAGAAGATACTCTCGCTGCTGGAATTTCAAAAACCTGAACTGGATGAATTGCTGGAGATGAAAGATGGCAGGATTTTGAAAAGAGATTATATTCCCATTTTCAACAATCATGTGTACAAAGGACATCTCTGGAAATATACTGATGTAACCGCGGAAAAATATGCGGAGAATACCCTACGTATCAAAGAAGAAAAATACCGAAGTATCATTGATAATATGAACCTCGGTTTGCTGGAAGTGGATACTGAAGAAAATATCACTTTTGCAAACCAGTGTTTCAGTGATATGAGCGGGTACGACCTGAGCGAACTGATCGGTAAAAGAGCGGCCCAGATTTTTGCCAAAGGTGAAAATATTGAGCTCATGGATCAGAAGAACGAAGAGCGGAAAAGAGGCACGACCGACGCTTACGAGATCGTGGTGAAAAATAAACGCGGGCAGGTACGCTGGTGGCTGGTAAGTGGCGCACCGCGGTACAACGACCAGGGTGAATTGGTGGGATCTATCGGCATTCACCTGGATATCACCGACCAAAAACAACTTGAAATTGAACTTACTTCCGCCCGTGAACAGGCGGAGCAGTCAACCCGAAGCAAGGAAGTGTTCCTGGCAAATATGAGCCACGAGATCAGGACACCGATGAATGCCATTCTCGGTATGTCGAACCAGCTGGCAAAATCATCCCTCACCAGCAAGCAGCTTTTTTATCTTGATGCCATCAATGCAGCATCAGAAAACCTGCTGGTGATCATCAACGATATTCTTGACCTGTCGAAGATCGAGGCAGGTAAACTGAGTCTTGAAAAAATTCCTTTTGAACCCAAGGCTGTGATCAAACGTGCCATGCAGGCACTCAATCACAAAGCGCAGGAAAAAGGCCTCGCCCTCACCAATTCCATCCTCGATGAGCGGGTATCGGAAGTAATGATGGGTGATCCTTACCGGTTAAACCAGGTGCTGCTGAACATCATCAGCAATGCGGTGAAGTTTACAGAAAAGGGAGGCGTGGATATCAAACTCGAAGTGATCAATGATGCAAAACACAGCCAAACAGTTCAACTAACGGTAAAGGATACCGGCATCGGAATGGATGAAAAATTCCGCAAGAGCCTGTTCGAAAAATTTTCGCAGGAAGATGCTTCCGTTACCCGGCAATACGGCGGCACCGGCCTTGGCATGAGCATCTGTCGCCAGCTCATTGAGTTGATGGATGGGGAAATATTTGTTGAAAGTGAAAAAGGATCAGGCACCACCATGGCCTTCGTGGTAACTTTCCCTAAGGGCCGCGTGGAAGATCTTCCTTCAAAAGAAATATTTGTGGCGGATGAAAAAATGCTGGTGGGCAAAAGAATACTGGTGGTGGACGACAATGATATGAACCGGCTGTTGGCGAGCACCATACTGGGCAACTATGGCGCAGAAACCGTGGAAGCAGAGAACGGTCTTGAGTCAGTTGAATACCTGGCTGCCAATGCGGTTGACCTGGTATTGATGGATATTCAGATGCCGGTGATGAATGGTTTTGATGCAGCTTCTTACATCAGGAAAAATATCAGTAAAACCCTCCCGATGATTGCCCTGACGGCAAATGCCATCAAGGGCGACAACGAAAAATGTATTGAAGCCGGCATGAATAATTACCTGGCAAAACCTTTTAAGGAAGAAGACCTGATGAAGATGATCGCCGGCATGTTGCATACTGATTCAAGAATGAATACCACCAAAAAAGTGGAGGTGCTGGCAGAAGAGCCGGAACCGGTGTACTATGATATCAGTGAAATAAAAACGATCAGTCGCGGTAATGAAGGGTTTATCAATAAAATGCTGAAGATGTTCGTGGAGCAGATACCGGTACACCTTGCTGATATGAAAGCGAAATGGGAAGACAATCAATACCTGGTGGTGGGCGAAATAGCGCATCGCATCAAGCCTACCATCGATAACATGGGCATTGCCGCCTCCAAAACCGTGATCCGGGAAATTGAGAAAATGGGAAAATCAAATACCGACAACGGAACCATGGGCGCACTGATCAGTAAAGTGGAGGCCGATGTGGCGCGGGCAGTGGAAGCGATTAAAAAAGACTTTGAACTCTGATAAAATAAAAAAACCTTTCAACTGAAAGGTTTTTTTGTGCGGCAAAGGAGATTCGAACTCCCACACCCTTTCGGGCGCTACCACCTCAAA
>CAYVLT010000003.1:40197-49015 GCA_964452405.1 uncultured Ferruginibacter sp. | reverse complement strand
ACATTGGGGGCATCGCTAATATTTCATCCAGGCGACAGGGAGAATTTCTTGCCTGGGATATCTGCCCGGCCAACCGGGTATTGAACCTGCTGGTGGCAAAAAATGGCGCTGCCTACGACGATCGCGGACAAACAGCCGCCACAGGACAGGTAAATGAAGGTCTATTGGAAACATTAAACGCCTTTGACTATTACAGCAAGGACCATCCCAAATCACTTGCCAATAGTTTTGGCACGGAAGAGTTAATTCCTGTAATTGAGGCCGCCCAAATAAGTACAGCAGACGCTTTGCGCACGTATACCGAGCATATCGCCATACAGGTGAACCGGGCTGTTGAAAAAAGCGGTCAGCCCCAAAAAATGCTGGTTACTGGTGGAGGCGCTTTCAATGATTTTCTAATGCAGCGGCTAACTGAACTGCTGGCGAAAAAAAATGTGGAAGTTGAAATGCCCGGCGAACAGCTCGTACGATACAAGGAGGCGATCATCATGGCCTTATTAGGAATTCTTCGCTGGCGGGAAGAATTTACCGTGATCCCGTCGGTTACCGGCGCAACCAGGCCAAGCATCGGGGGAGCTTTCTGGTTAGGATAGCGGGCGGCAAGAGCGCTGATTTCTTTAACTTTCTTTTTCAGAAAGATTATTTTACTTGTATAAAATTCCAGCAATGAAAAAATTTTTGATCGGCCTGTTCTGCTGCAGTATCCTGGCAATGGCGTGTAAAAGCAAAGCGGAAAAGGAAAAAGCGGAAACTAACAGTTACGAACAGGCGAAAGAATCCCTGGAACAAAAAGAAAAGAAAAATCCACTTTCATTCATCAGCGTTACCAGTAAGGATAAGCACAACCTCATAGGGCAAACCGTTATCAGGGGCTCGGTGCACAATAATGCAAAGATTTGCGTGTACAAGGATGTGGAACTGCAACTGTCTTTTTACAGCAAAACAGGAGTGCTCCTTGGCCAGGATACAGAAAGTGTATATGAACTGATTGAACCCGGCAAAAGCGCTGATTTTAAAACAAAATACTTCGCACCAAAAGAAACAGACAGCGTGGGTATAAAAGTGCTTTCTGCCAAAGTAAACTAACCCTTACCCCCATTTTGTTTGCCGTTTTTCATCTCCCGGGGGAGGCATCACAAAATCTTCCGCCCCCCGCCGGCGTTGCAATAAAATCAGGAGTTACCGGATGAACGTGAAGCTGTCGCCATCAAACAACCCAAGGTCACTGAGTTTCAGGTGCGGTATCACCAACAGGGCCATGAATGAAAGCGTCATAAACGGAGCTGCAAGGGTTGACCCTAACACTTCCTTCGTCATTTGATCGATGGCCGTGTAATCAGCCGCAACCTTATACCCGTCTTCGTTACTCATTAAACCGGCTACCGGCAACCCCAGCACCATTTCATTTGCGTTACTAACGGCACTTACCCCCCCCTGCTCCCTGATCACCAGGTTCACAGCTTTGCAAATACTTTCGTCATCCACGCCTACCGCAATGATGTTGTGACTATCGTGGGCAACGGTGCTGGCGATAGCTCCCTGCTTCAGTCCAAAATTCTTTACGAATGATTTTGCAACAGGCGCTTCTTTATAGCGGTTTACCACCACCATCTTCAATATATCATTTCCGGGATCGCTTACCACCCAACCTTCCTCTACCTTAGGCGATACCGTTAGTTTATTGGTGATCAGTTGTCCTTCCAGTGCTTCGATCACGTACAATTCTGTTTCTCCGGCATACTCCGTGGCAAAATCGGCGCTTGTTTTTTCGCGGCAGTTAAAATGGTTAATGGCAACCGACCTGCTGGTTTCAATAAGTGACTGCCCGTTTTTGGCCACCAACGCACCATCGATGAACGTTTGCTGCACCTTAAAATCAACGAGGTTGTTCACCACAATAAAATCGGCAGGGTCACCCACCTTTAATGTACCTACATTCATGTTGTAGTGTTGCACAGGGTTGATGCAGGCGGCCTGTAATACCTTGAACACATCCACCCCTTTGGCAACTGCACGGGCGCACAGCAGGTTAATATGACCTTCCACCAGGCTATCGGGGTGCTTATCATCACTGCAGAACATCATCATCGGGGCATGTTCATGCATCAGTTCGATAAGGGCTTCGAAATTTTTTGCAGCGCTGCCTTCCCTCACGAGTATCTTCATGCCGCCAGCCAGTTTATCTGCCGCTTCCGCCGCGGTAAAACACTCATGATCGGTACTGATGCCGGCATCAATATATTTTCTTGCATCGGCTCCCCGCAACCCCGGGGCATGTCCATCCACCGGCTTGCGATATTTTTTTGCGGAGGCTATTTTAGCCATCACTTCTGCATCGTTGAACAACACACCCGGGAAGTTCATCATTTCGCTGAGGTAATTGATTTCAGGCCGTTGCAGCAAAGCATCAACTGCCGCTGCATCCAGGGCCGCACCTGCTGTTTCAAATACAGTTGCCGGCACACAACTGGGCGCACCAAAATGAAATTTAAAAGGTACTGTTTTACCATTATCGATCATAAACTCCACGCCTTTCATGCCGCACACATTTGCAATCTCGTGGGGATCACTGATCGTTCCTACGGTTCCATGTACCACTGCGAGCTTTGCAAATTCAGCGGGTACCAGCATGCTGCTCTCCACATGCACATGGCTATCGATAAAACCAGGCAAAATATAGCCCGACAGGCGCTCAGCGGGCAAAGCGTGTTCGGTTATGGAAACGATCCTTCCCTGCTCAAACGATACTGTTCCCTCAAAAATGTGGCGACCTGGAATATCCACGATCCTGCCGGTAATTTTTTCTGCCATGTTTTTATGTATATGTGCAAATGTAAGCTTGTTAAGCGCCCATCAAACCGCTCATGCGAATTTTGTGGCTGTAAATTTCCGCTATCTTTATGTCATAAAACAATTAAATGAAATCGCTAATTCTTTTCAGTCTTTTTGTACTTTTTTTAGTGAGCATGCAATTTGCCAACGCTCAAACAGTTGATGAGATCATAGATAAATATGTAGCTGCCCGGGGTGGCATGGATAAACTGCTTGCCATCAAAACCATTTATATGGAAGGCAGCCGGGAGATGATGGGCAACGAAGTATCGGTGAAAGTGATCAAGGAGCAGGGAAAACTCAGTCGCACTGAATTTGAAATGGGTGGCACCAATGGCTTTATGCTGATCACCGATAAAGGCGCCTGGAATTATTTTCCAATGCGCATGGATGCTCCGCAAAAAATGCCGGACGAAGCGTTGGCCGCCATGCAGATTGATCTTGACATTGCCGGGCCGTTAGTAAACTATGCAGCCAAAGGATACAAGGTTACGCTCGAGGGTAAGGATACGTTGACGGAAGGTGTATGCTACAAATTAAAACTTGTTACGGCTGCGGGTAAAGAAGTTTTTTACTGGCTCGATGCAGGCAGCTACCTGTTGGTGCAATCCACCGCAGCCGGCTCGTTCCTGGGCGGGCGGCGGCGTAACAGTGACAATACCCAGCCACAGCAGCCAAGGGGAAGAACGCTCGTGAGTTATAAAGATTATAAAAGCGTGGACGGTGTGCTGTTTCCACACACGATTGAAACCAAAACAGAAGGCGCTGAAAACCGCAGTGGTGGCGGCACCACCTTTGATAAGATAGAAGTCAATACACCGGTGGATGCAAAATTATATCAACCGGAATAAGATAAGGAATAAAGTGAAATCAACACACTGGTAACCATAAAATAATATTTGCCTCATTCGAAAGCCCTGTACATTTTTATAGGGCTTTTTTATTTTACATATCATTACCTTTGCTCCCGTTTCTAACAAAATAAATTTTTCAAACTATGAGTACAGTTAAAGTTGCGATCAATGGTTTCGGCCGAATTGGCCGCTTAGTATACCGCCAGATCTATAACATGCAGGGTATCGATGTGGTTGCTATCAACGATCTTACAAGTCCGAAAGTGCTGGCTCATTTGCTTAAATACGACAGCGCCCAGGGCCGTTTTGATGCAGATGTAAAAGCAGGTGAAGATTCAATTACAGTAAATGGTGATAACGTTAAGATATATGCGCAAAAAGATCCATCACAAATTCCATGGGGAACGCACGATGTGGATGTTGTGCTGGAATGCACGGGCTTTTTCACCGACAAAACCAAAGCAGAAGCACACCTCGCTGCAGGCGCAAAAAAAGTGGTGATCTCCGCTCCCGCCACCGGCGATCTTAAAACCGTGGTGTACAATGTTAACCACAGCATCCTGGATGGTTCTGAAACCGTGATCAGCTGCGCCAGTTGCACCACCAACTGCCTGGCACCTGTTGCCAAAGTGCTTGACGAAAGTTTCGGCATCGTAAACGGGTTGATGACTACCATTCACGCTTATACGAACGACCAGAATACGCAGGATGCCCCTCACCCGAAAGGTGACCTCCGCCGTGCCAGGGCTGCAGCTCAGAATATTGTTCCAAACAGCACCGGTGCTGCCAAAGCCATCGGCCTTGTATTACCAAACCTGAAAGGCAAACTGGATGGCAGCGCTCAGCGGGTGCCTACCATTACCGGTTCACTTACTGAAGTAACTGCGATCCTCAATAAAAAAACAACAGTGGAAGAGCTGAATGCCGCCATGAAAGCAGCATCCAACGAAAGCTTCGGATACACTGAAGATGAAATTGTAAGCACCGACATCATTGGCACCACCTACGGATCTTTATTTGATGCCACCCAAACAAGGGTACAAACTGTGGGAGACGCACAATTGGTAAGAGTGGTATCCTGGTACGACAATGAAATGAGCTATGTTTCACAGCTCGTACGTACCGTACATTATTTTGCAGGTTTGATCAGTAAATAATTTTTATGTTACAGGCAGTGCTACCATCAGTCAGCTTCAGTGGCGTCGCACACTTGTACAGTAAAACATTTTGCATCATATCATTAAAAACTCCCTCTGTAGCAGGGAGTTTTTTTTGCCCATGCTGTACCTTTAAAGCATCAACCAACGGATATCATTACTATTATTAAAACGACAGGCTAATAAAAACTACTACTATGACAAATTTTAATGCACACAATTTTGCCGGGCAGAAGGCCCTGGTACGTGTTGACTTCAATGTGCCGCTGGATGCGGACTTTAACATCACAGATGATACCCGCATGCGGGCAACCATTCCTACCATCAAAAAAATACTTTCTGATGGAGGCAGCGTGATATTGATGAGCCACCTCGGCCGTCCTAAAGACGGCCCTGCCAATAAATACTCTCTCCAACATCTCGTAAAACACCTGTATGAATTGCTGAACCCCGGTGGTGGTAACGATACAAAAGTTTTTTTTGCGGATGACTGTATTGGCGAACAGGCCGCAATGACCGCATCTATGCTTAAACCGGGCGAAGTATTGCTGCTGGAAAACCTTCGCTTTTACAAGGAAGAGGAAAAAGGAGATTTAGCCTTCGCTGAAAAATTAAGTAAGCTGGGCGATGTGTACGTCAATGATGCCTTTGGCACAGCGCACCGGGCGCATGCTTCCACGGCCGTGATCGCACAGTTTTTCCCGGGCGATAAAAAACTATTCGGGTTGGTGATGGAAGGTGAAGTGGTAAGTGCCGAAAAAGTGCTCCATGGTGCAGAAAAGCCATTTACGGCCATCATTGGCGGAGCCAAGGTTTCAGACAAAATACTCATCATTGAAAACCTGCTTGAACGTGCCACTGATATTATTATCGGTGGGGGCATGGCCTACACTTTCATCAAAGCCAAAGGAGGAAAGATCGGTGGTTCACTTTGTGAAGACGACCGCCTGAATGTGGCCCTCGAGATATTGGAGAAAGCCACGCAAAAAAATGTAAGCATTCACCTGCCGGAAGATTCCACGATCGCTGATAAATTTGATGCCAACGCCAATACGGATACGCGTCCTTCAGATGCAATCCCTGACGGTTGGATGGGCCTTGACATCGGGCCGAAAGCGATTGGAATATTCAGTGAGGTGATCAATAAATCAAAAACCATTTTATGGAATGGGCCAATGGGAGTTTTTGAAATGGAAAAATTTCAGCATGGCACTAAATCCATTGCGCTTGCCGTAGCCGATGCCACCGCAAAAGGCGCCTTCAGCCTCGTGGGCGGCGGTGATTCAGTGGCTGCTGTGAACCAGTTCAACCTGGCCGACAAAGTGAGTTACGTAAGCACAGGCGGTGGCGCCATGCTTGAATATTTTGAAGGAAAGGTTTTACCAGGCATTGCAGCCGTCAAGGCTTGATTAATGACAGTTGTTTTACCGGCAGGTACCAGATCGCCTGCCGGTGGTTGCAGCCGTTCAACGGAAAAAAAATGCCGTCAACCGATGTTCGCTTCACTACAGGTTAAGCACTGTGCTACCTTGCACCGAAAAGAAACTGTATATTTATTACCCAAACAATAAAATCATCGCATATGAAAAATGTTGGTTTATTAATTGTGCTGGCTATCGTTGTAATAGTTGGCTTCTTAGGCTGTAACGGTTACAACGGCCTTGTTAAACAGGATGAAAGTGTAAAGAAAGCCTGGAACAATGTTCAGGCGGAATACCAGAACAGGTCTGACCTGGTGGGCAATCTCGTAAACACCGTAAAGGGGGCAGCGAATTTTGAACAAAAAACACTTACTGATGTGGTGGAGGCAAGAGCGAAAGCCACCAGTGTAAATATCAATGCCGACAACTTAACTCCGGAAAAGATCGCTGAATTCCAGGCTGCACAAGGACAATTGACCGGCTCACTCAGCCGCTTGCTGGCAACCGTGGAAGCTTATCCTACTTTGAAAGCCACCGAGAATTTCACGAAACTCCAGGGCCAGTTGGAAGGCATTGAAAACGGCATCAAGAATTCCCGTATGAAATTCAATGAAGAGGTAAATACTTTCAACACAAAGGTCCGGTCCTTTCCCATGAATATCCTGGGCGGCATGTTTGGCTTCCATGCTAAAGAAGGATTCAAGGCTGATCCGGGAGCTGAGAAAAAAGTGGATGTGAATTTTGACGACATGAAAAAATAAGGTGCCTTTCCATGAACAAGCGCTATTCTGTTTTTATCCTTGCGGCCATCATCGGGCTGTTCGCAATTTATTGCGTGGTTGCGTATAATGGGTTAGTAAAAAAAGAAGAGAAGGTAAACCTGCAGTGGAACGAAGTTCAGAATGCCTACCAGCGACGCACCGACCTGGTGCCCAACCTGGTGAATATCGTAAAAGGGCAAACTGATTTTGAAAAAACCACCCTGGAAAAAGTAACGGCAGCGAGGGCCAAAGCATCTGCAATCAATTATTCCGCGTCGGCTTACAGTGCTAATAAAATAAAGCTCAGCACCGATGCACAGAACGAACTTGCCGAAGCAGCCAACAACCTGATTGTTGTGATAGAACGATACCCTGACCTTACAGGCGCCGGTGCATTCAAAGCGCTGCAAACGCAACTGGAGGGAACCGAGCGAAGGGTAAAATTTGCAAGGAAAGATTTTAATGATGCAATTGCGATGTACAACAGCTCGGTGCGAAGCTTCCCGACAAGCCTTGTAGCTAAAATAACCGGCTTTGCTGCAAAGGAGGGTTTCCAGGCGGATAACGGCACCGACAAAGCCATTGAAATTAAATTTTAAACCATTCACCGTGGGTGTATTCTCTTTTTTTAAGAAACAAAAACAATTCTTTACTGCCCAGGAAAATGAGCAGATCGTTCAGGCCATCCGGATGGCAGAAATGCAGACAAGTGGTGAGATAAGAGTGTATGTTGAAAGCAGGAATCCCCTGGTAAGCACGGTAGAAAGAGCAGCCGAAATTTTTTACAATCTTAAAATGCAGGAGACGGAGCACCGCAATGGGGTACTGCTATACCTTGCAGTTGATGATCATGAAGTAGCATTGTTTGGCGACGAAGGCATTCATCAAATGGTTGGCAGTTCTTATTGGGAAGCGCAGGTAACGAAAATGCTGGAACTGTTTAAACAAAACAACCTCCCAACGGGAATGGCTAACTGTATTCTTGCGGTGGGAGAAACGCTCCACGAAAAATTTCCTTACGAAGCAGCCACTGACAAAAATGAATTACCAGACGAGATCGTGTTTGGGAAATAAGGTAACATGAAAAAACAACTGGTCATATTTTTTTTATCGCTGTCTGTACTTACAGCATCTGTGTATGCGCAGCAGGATGATATCGGGCATATCATCAATACGCCACCTTCTCCCCAAAAACTGGTGAATGATTATGCCGGAATTTTAAGCGCCGATCAAAAAGAAGCATTGGAAAGTAAACTGGTGGAGTTCGATGACAGCACTTCCACCCAGATTACTATTGTGATCGTATCGTCACTGGACGGGATGGATATCGCTGACGCTGCCACTGAATTGGGAAGAAACTGGAAGGTTGGACAAAAGAATAATAACAATGGCGTGGTGCTGATGGTTTCCTACAAAGACAGTAAGCTGAATATTTCACCAGGCTATGGATTGGAAAAAGTACTGCCGGATATCACCTGCCAGCAGATCATTGATGATGTGATCAGGCCGAAATTCAAAGAAACCGATTATTACCGGGGTCTTGATGAGGGAACAGATGCGATCATGCAGGCATCAAGGGGTGAGTATACCGCACCGGCAGGTTATCACAGGAAGCAAAAAGGAAGTCCGATCGGGGCAATCATTGTACTCATTGTCATCATCATCATCATATCCAGTATTTCCCGCGGCGGTGGCGGCTCATTCATGAGCCGTCGTGGATACAGGGGTTTCAATGGCCCTTTCATTTTCCCCATTGGCGGTGGCGGGGGTGGCGGCTGGTCTGGCGGTGGCGG
>CAYVLT010000003.1:0-40097 GCA_964452405.1 uncultured Ferruginibacter sp. | reverse complement strand
CTTTCATTTTCCCCATTGGCGGTGGCGGGGGTGGCGGCTGGTCTGGCGGTGGCGGGTTTGGTGGCTTCGGAGGTGGTAGCTTTGGAGGAGGAGGCGCCAGCGGAGGCTGGTAATTGAGGGTATTATCGGGACAAAACACAGGATTACCTTAAAACCCCTTGGAGTTTTGGGGTACTGATTGACGTTATTGTAATTAGTTGATAGCTTTGTAGTTATAACATTTAAACTTATAACTATGGCACAATCAAATGAACTGGAACTGGTGTTGAGCAGCCTGAATAAACAACGTAATGAACTGTTAAGTGAAGTTGCAGAAATAGATAAGGTGATAAAGAAA
Source organism: uncultured Ferruginibacter sp. (assembly GCA_964452405.1). GTDB lineage: Bacteria > Bacteroidota > Bacteroidia > Chitinophagales > Chitinophagaceae > Ferruginibacter. The sequence continues at coordinate 39,760 of CAYVLT010000003.1, read as the reverse complement.
ATAAAATACGGCGGCCTTAGTCTTGGGTTAACTAAGGTTGTCAAACCTGAACAAACTACAGAACCAGCAGCAAACCACACCGAACAAGGCTTTCCACTTAAAGCAGATTTGAAAATACAAGCACTCAAAGTGTTTGACCTCTTAGGGGTGGCCAGTAAACTGGCTGACGTTCGCAATAAATATCATGAAATATCAGGGCTTAATGTAAACTTCAGGGAAACCCTAAGAACCCTAAACAAACACGACTTACTTAAAATACTGCAACCTAAAGGCAATATCAGGGGTTTATATTGGGTGAAAACTGAATGGCTGGATGAACAAGGCAACCTAAAAGAACAACACAAATTCAACGGGTTTGAACTGCTTTTTAGTGATGAAATGGTAGAGTATAAATAATTTGTCTAAAAAAAATTGACAATTCTTATCGTATTTTCCGTAGATTTGTATAGTATTTGTACGACGGCTGCCAATATCCTCTTAAAAATAATCTTTGTTTACATCCCTTTTTCCCTATTAGTTGTAAAAAATATTACTAACTGTTGTTTTTTTGTAAAATTATCATTAAACAAGCCTACCAATATATTATTGGTATATTTTTACGTTATAACAGTTGTTTGATCATTCACCATTAACGGCATCAAACAAAATCAGAAAATAAATTGAAAGAAAAAATAGTCATATCACCTTCTAACAAAAAAGCAATTGCGCTTATACAAAGTTTGAGAGATAAAAAATCTCAAATACAGAAGCATTTTGCCCAAGCTGGTAGCAAATTAACTTCCCTGAAGGTTAAATTTGATACCAATGAGCCAAACTCAACTACTGCCTGATTTTTATTCATTCAGATTTCAAGAAGAGGAAAGTGTTATAGCCGCCTATTTTAAGACGGTAACAGGAACCGAATACCGAGTCTATTTTTATCCCGCAAATCAATATTTTTCCCAATTAGCCCCGGAATCAAAATTATATCAATTAGGTTTTCACTTTGGCTTTACTAAACTTTACGCATACGAAGCACTAAAAGAGCCAATTGATATAAAAGTTAAGAACACAATCTTTGAAATCATTGGTTGTTTTTTTGAAGATAAGGGGCAAGATAAAATACTAATATTTTATTGTGATGACGGAGATGGCAAAAAGGCAAAAAGGTTTTTGTGTTTTGACAGATGGTATAAATATTCCCCGTTTATTACCAATTATTTTAAACATGATGAAGAGATTGTAATTATTTACCCTGACGACAACGGAAACCAAATGACAGATATTGACTATTTGAGTATTATTATTAACCGTGTTAGCCCATATATTAAAGATGCCATGTCCGAGCTTCAAACATTAACAGACACGGTTTTAAACAATAAAGAAATTTAATAATCTGAAAATAATTAGTTTAAAGTTTGCAACTATTAATTATTTGCCTATATTTGTATTAATGAAAAATTTGAAAGTAAATATTTCAGCCCTCCAAACCGTTAAAAATTATGCTGATAATTTTGGAGTTACAGCAGCATACATTTATAAATTAGTGAAAGAAGGCCGAATGAACCTTTTTGAAATAGACGGGGTTAAATTCGTTCAGGCTGATGTTTACAAGGAAATACCAGTAACTAACAGGCGTAAATAATGCCTTTTTTTTGACCCATTTAGTTGATACTTTTAAATTTACAACTATAAACTAAGACAATGAACAAGTATTCAATAAAACAATTTAGAGAGGATTACCCGGATGAAGATACCTGCCTTCATACATTGTTTAAATTACGGTACAGCAATTTAGTTTGCCCTAAATGTGAAAGTGACAAAGAATTTAAAAGAGTGAAAAACAGGCGATCTTATCAATGTTCATGCTGTAGTTATCAAATATACCCAACCGAAGGAACGGTTTTTGAAAAAACACGTATTCCTTTAATGTACTGGTTCTATGCAATATTCCTGCAAACAACAACCAGGAACGGAGTTTCAGCAAAGGAACTGGAAAGGCAATTAGAGGTATGCTATGAAACCGCATTAAGGATGAACCACCAAGTTAAAAGGCTTATTGCCAAAAAGAAATTAAATAAGGTGGGTGCCGAAGGTGCCACCGTTCAAATAGATGAAGTTTATATAGGGCAATCCCTGCTTACTATGAGCCACAAAAAAAGAGCAAAATTTAAAAATGAAGATTTTACAAAGTTTGACAACAAAATTGGTATCATGGGCTTTGTATCGGATAATAAAGAAGTAAAGTTTGAAGTGATGCTGGACAATAAGACGTTTAAGGAAAGAGTAAAAAACAATGTAAATAAAGAGGCTATCGTTGTTACTGACAGTCACTTAGGATATGAAGGACTAAACCTGCACTATAAACAACATGAAGTTGTTAATCATTCGTTGAAGCAATGGAAAAACGGAAGGTTTCACACCAATAGCGTTGAAAGTGCATGGGCTTTATTACGCCGTACCATTTACGGCACCCACATACACGTTAGCCCTAAATATTTGCAGTTATACGTTGATGAAGTAAGTTTTAGGCTAATGCACAAGGATAAGCAGGATACAATGTTTGAAACTATTTTAAGCCACGTTGTTTTTTAGTTATAGTAGCTGCTGAAATAGCCTTTTTAAAATTCTTAATCCCTTCTTTATCTAATTCCTTGCCCTTAATAAAATCCTCATATCCTTGAGTCAGCTTTTCCATAGAAGTGATATATCTATTCTTATTTTTCATACACAACTTTGCGCTAACTGAAACTACTGCTGTAAAACAGTATTTTCTTTTAAAACAGTTTCAAGATTTGTCAAATTAAGTAAAGGCAATATTATCCTTTTTGCATTGGCCAAACTTGTAACTGTTGAAACAAATGCTCTTAAATGTGGGAATACAATCGCAATGCTATTAACGTAAAAAAAATCAGGTATCCTATCGAACTCTAAAGGGAATTGAAATTTGAAATTTGAAACAAGCGTTGCCTCAAAGATATTTTCCTTATCGTCTTTTTCTGGATCGCCAAAAAAAGCTATAAAGTCGAAAGTTAATTTAAATATACCGCTGGCTTCATTATATTCCCCGCTTGGGTTAAATGCAATATGAACTCCAGGCTCATCTTTTTCTGGAGCAATTAATAAAAATCTGGTGATCTTATAATCTTCTAAATTAAATTCTGCATTTACGACGGGTTCCATAACACGATGATACTAAAAATAAATAACCCCTCGAAATTTCTGAGGGGTTATTTATTTTATTTGCTTCATAATAAGACTTTATCAAATCATCGTCGTATAGACAACAATCTTTACCTATAAACTCATCCAAAACAGGAAAGTCTATATAAATTTCTTTCTCTTGAATAAATCCTTGGTTAATTAAACTCTTTCTTCTTAGAATCGAATTGGCTTCTTTTTGTGTTTCCCACTTTGCCCAATCACTTGGAGTCAAACTATCAAGAACTTCATCAAATCTCTTGTTTATTTTCTCCCAATTTGCCATAAATGCCTCCTTTTTGCTTTGTAAAGTAAGTCTATTTACATCTAAATACAAGCCAAAGTTTTATAATTGGTAAAAGATTTTATAATTGCTGGATCATTTACCCTTATTTGAATCCTTTTTTTATAATAAAATTCCTTGACTTCAATATGCTCATTTGTTTCCGGAATGTCTTGAAAACGAATGACTTTTATACCTTCCCACAAGTTAAAATCACTTACAAACTGATTAAATTCTCTTAATGTTGGCTTGCGTCCTAAATTTTTTTGATATTTTTTTGCAAATTTTTCAACTTGATCGACAAAATTGTAATAATCCTCCTCATTAAAAACCGTATCTACAAAATCATCACTATTAAACTCCAATATTGACACAAATATTGTGTAGCGCCTGCTAAAATTTGATATCCCGCATTTTCTTTGAATTCCCCACCACTTAGCAAAATACTCATCTTGCCAAAAATAGTAACCAGCACCAAGCCATTCCTCAAATCCTTCAGCGAGTTTAGGGAATCGCCTTGGCTGAAATGTTGATGATTGGGTGTGATATACAGTTAACTTGTTCATCTATTAAAGGTTAATTCTAAGGCTCGAAAGTTGAAAATATAGTAATTATATAAGAATCTCAAATAAAACTACAAGGTATAAAAAAGCCGGAAGGGTAATCTTCCGGCTATCTAACCCTTATCTTTTTTAGTAAACTAATTTACCCATTTTTTTAGGGTATTTTTTCCGTAAAAAGTTATCCACATTTTAAGCCTGTGTCCTGACCCGATATATCGTGTAATTGATCCCTGCAATAACTGACTCGCCTGGCATCTGCCAGGCGATTTTTTTACGAAGGCTTTTTATACGCCAGTTTTTCCATGTCAATGACCCGCTTCAATACGAGCTGCAATTGCCCGGGATAGGTTTTGTCTTTAATGATATATTCAAAAGCGCCTTGATTCAGCGAGAACAATGATTCAATGATGCCGCTGGTGCCGGTGATGAAAATGATGTAAGCGTCTGGGAGTATCCGTTTAATGGCAGACAGAATTTTAAATCCCCGTTCAGGATTGGTGCGGTAATCAAGAAACAGCACCTGTGGTTTTTCATCAAACCTGCTTACACATTCCACGATACTGCTGAAAGACCGGTAATTGTTGCAGCCCAGGTTCCGGAAATGCTGCTCATAAATTGCCCGGCTAAACAGGTCATCATCCACTAAAAAAATCTTCAAAGAAATTTCTTCCTGCATAAAACTTTGTTGTTTGCCTGCATAATACCCATCCACATGCCAAAACTACAATTGAGTACAGGTAAGGGTTACAGCCACCGCCTCCTATTTACCCGTCCATAATCGGCAACAAATTCCATTTAATGGAAAAAATCTCTTTCCGCCTTTACGGCGCGGATCTCCCTGGTGAAGTAAGGCATCACCGGAACCTTTGCCCCCAGCAACAGGTATATACGGGTTCCCTTCTCCCTTGCATAGGCATTTTGAATTGCCCCGGCCAGTTGTACTTTTTCAAACAGGGGAATTTCCCGGGTCCGCAACGGATCGTCATCCTTAAGTTCTTTAACGAGCACCAGGTTTTTTATCTCCCTGCCCGCAGGAGGAAACCAATCCACGTAGTCTGCATTCATCGAAACTGCATGTAAGGCAAACTTTGAGTAATAGTTGATGGCGCCGGCCTGCCCGTAGTTATCACAATAAATGAGTGTGTGTTCTTTATCTGCAATAGTTGCATATACGGAATCAACCCTGGCGGCGAGTTCGCTCCAGCCAAGCATGTCTGCAAAATCCTGTGGTAACAGGTGTTCTTTTCCGTCTTCCCAACGCAGCATTCCAAATTTTTTATACCTGGCTTCTTTTTTTACCAGTTCTGCCGGTGGCGCCGTGGGAAAACCAATTCGTATAAACGGCACCGATAGTAACACGGGCAGAAGCAATGCCACAAGTCTCAGGTGCCTTAACCAACCACTGCCGGTGAGCTGCTGGATATAAGTTGCACCAAATGCATGTAATACGGGATACAGCCCAATAGCATAGTAGGCCTTTGCCTTCAGGCTGGTGAATATGGCCAGCGTAAACAGGAAGGACCAGCATATCACCTGGAATTTTTTAAAAGGCTGATAGAGGAAAAAAGAAATCCAGGCAGCGATCAATACAAAAAAAGAACCCACAAAAAACAACAACTGACCCTTGAGAAAATCACTGCGCTGAATATTCACCAGTTGTGTACCCGTTAGCTCGTGCATATGATGAATCACCGGTAACCCATTTTGCCATTGCCAAACCAAATTGGGCAATACCAGCAGCAGCGCCAACAATAACGCAAAGTAAAAATGCCTGTTTGCCAGCAGCTTCCGCTGGCGGGTGAGCAGCAGGGGCGGAAAGGTACCGATGAGCAAAAAGAGAATATTGTATTTATTTAAGAAACCGAGAGCCACACTGAATGCTGCTGCATATAACCATTTATTTTCACCCGATTGAATCAGGCAAACCAGGCAATAGTAAAACGACGTCCACGCAAGGATATCAAACGAATTGGGCTGAAAGAGAATATTGATCCGCAACAGTACCGACAACAGCAAACCCAGTGCTGACAGCACCTGTGCAAACAGTCCGCCGCCAAGCTTTTCAACTGTTTTCCAAACCACGATGATCGTGAGCGCACCGAATAATGCCGGAAAAAATTTCACCCAGAAATTACTGTTGCCCAACGCAGCAATGATCCAGGATATCCAGGATGTGAATGGAGGCACGGAGTCATATCCCCAGGCAAGGTGTTTAGCCTGGTCGAGATGCAGGTATTCATCGCGGTGCAGATCGTACACCCCATCGATGAGCAGGTATTGCATTACAAATTTTATCCCGGTCAATGCGGCGAGTATCCCTGTTTTCCTGTTGATCATCAGCCTAAAAATTAATGTCGTCTATAAAAATCTTCAGCCATTACAATCTACGCATTTGTACCAAAAAAAAGGTAGGTTTGAAATTAAATACCCGGGTATGACAAAGTCAGAGATCAAGTTTTTAGAAGGACCGCAAAGCCGCTGGAAAGAATTTAAAATGGTATTTGAAGTGTTCATTGAATTCATCAAAGGATTCAGGGCGCTGCATTTCACCGGACCCTGCGTTACGATATTCGGGTCGGCCCGCTTCAAAGAAGGACATCCCTATTATAAAAAAACAGAAGAAGTTGCCGGTGCAATCGCCAGGCTGGGATTTACGATTATGACCGGTGGTGGCCCCGGTATTATGGAGGCTGCCAACAAAGGCGCCAAAGCCGTTGGAGGACGAAGCGTGGGCTGTAATATAGTATTGCCGCATGAACAGCACCCCAATCCTTACCTCGACAAATGGGTGAACATCAAGTTCTTTTTCGTGCGCAAAACCCTGCTGGTAAAATATTCTTATGCCTTTGTTGTGATGCCCGGCGGCTTTGGCACGCTGGATGAATTGTTTGAATCGCTTACGCTCATCCAGACAAAGATGATACAACAATTCCCGGTGGTGATCTTTGATACCGATTTTCACCGGCCACTGGTAGAACACCTTGAAAAATTGAAGGCGGCTGGCACCATTTCCCCTGAAGATGAGCACCTGTTTTTGGTAACCGATTCTGTATCCGAAGCAGTGGAATTTATCCGTCACAACGCCATCAACCGTTTTAACCTGCAACCAGAAACCCCTTACAAGCCCTTCCGCTGGCTGCTGGAACGCAGGTAAACGCACCGCTCCCAAACACTGATATTAATCATGCCATTCTTTGACCACGCTCATTTTTATCAACTGAGGGGTTTTGCACTTTTGTACCACTAAGTTCTTTTTATGGGTCATCTTTTTCAAACTGATCAATCGAGGGTGCTGCGCTACCTGGATGAAAATGCAGGATGGTTAAAAGTGATCAGCACACAGGCCGAAGAAATTCCGGAACTGGAAAAGATACTACACGAAAACGAAGCCTGCATCGAGAACTGCCTTGCGGAAAAAGATCTTTTCAGGAACCAGTTGCACCAGCAACACGAGGAAATGAAACAGTTGAACAACGAATTGGGCGAACAGCAATCGAGGCTTGAAAAAAATGCGGCGGAAAAATCATTGTACGACATTGAATCGCTTTGCTCACAGGATATTTTGCGGGACAGGATACGGGAGGTGGAGCAAAAATACATTGAGCTGAAATGCAATTTTATGCGGTTTATGTCCGGAGCAATTTAAGAGATTATCTGACGAGTAAATAAAAACAAAGAGTAAAAACGCTAAGTGCCGGCTGCTTTAAAAGATTTGGCTGGTATTTATTACAACAGCATGGGGACGATTGCTTGCTTTGGCGCCTCGCTTACCGGGTCGTGTGACTACATCACCACATGGATGCTGGAATAGATACCTGTGAAAAAAAAGAAAAAGTGCAATAACGTAGCGTTTCGCCAGCCGCTGAATTGAGCCAGTGGCTGGCATTTTTTTAAAACTGATTTTTTATCATAACAGAAAGCAACATAAAAACCACCTGCTACCATTGCGGCGAAAACTGCGATGAGGTGATCATGACCGATGACAAGCCCTTTTGCTGTACCGGTTGCCAACAGGTGTACCTGCTGTTGAGTGAAAACAATCTTTGCACCTATTATAATTTTGATAAAAATCCCGGCATCAAAGCGAAAGGAAAATTTTTATCAGACAGGTTTGCCTACCTGGATGACGAGCAGATTCAAAGGCGCCTGGTACAGTTTAGCAGCGGTCATCAAACCAACGTAAGTTTTGAACTGCCCCAGATGCACTGTTCTTCCTGTGTTTTCCTGCTTGAGAACCTGCACCGCATCGATCCGGGCATCATCAAATCGCAGGTACATTTTCAGCGCAAAGAAGTGTTTGTGGTGTTTGATCCCTCGAAGATCAGCCTGCGTAAAGTGGTGGAACTACTGGCATTTATCGGCTACGAACCTTATATCAGCCTGCAGGATGCCAAGGAAAAGAAATCTCCCCGTTTCAATAAAAAACGAATCTACCGCATCGGTGTTGCCGGCTTTTGCTTTTCCAATATCATGATGCTGAGTTTTCCCGAATATTTTTCTTCAGGCTTCATTGAGCAAAACGCTCTCAAACTCACATTTACCTGGCTCAACCTGTTATTGTCATTACCGGTATTGCTGTATTCAGCCAGCGACTTTTTTGTATCGGCATGGAAAGGATTGCGCCAACGTTTTGTAAATATTGATGCCCCCATTGCACTGGCGATCATTGTAACTTATGCAAGAAGTTATTACGAAATTGTAACCGGCACCGGCGCAGGATACCTTGATTCCGGAACGGGTATCGTATTCTTCATGCTGGTGGGTCGCTGGTTCCAGGATAAAACCTACGATTCTTTTTCGTTCGACCGCGACTACCTTTCTTATTTCCCCCTGGGTGTAACGAGACTGAGCAACGGAGAAGAAAAAAATATCCCGGTAACGCAACTTAAAAAAGGAGATCATATCATCATCCGCCACGAAGAAATGATACCGGCAGATGCGGTGCTGGTGCATGGAGACGCCAGTGTTGACTACAGTTTTGTCAGCGGAGAAAACACGCCACTGCAGAAACGAAAAGGTGAATTGATTTATGCCGGTGGCAAACAAACCGGCAGTGTGATTGAGCTGGAAGTGGTGAATGAAACCTCCCAGAGTTATATCACCCAGCTTTGGAACAATGATGTATTCAGCAGCCAGAAAAACGGCGACAAATCCTTTATTCATCCCTGGAGCCGCTATTTCACCATTGCGCTTTTTACAGTGGCCATCGGCACTTTGTTGTACTGGTGGATGTATGATACTTCTAAAATTTTACCGGCCGTTGCGTCGGTGCTTATCGTGGCCTGTCCCTGTTCACTGTTGTTGTCGGCCACTTTTACCTATGGTAACATGCTGCGCATTTTCGGCAAAAACAAGCTGTACCTCAAAAATGCGTCCGTGATAGAAACACTGGCATCCATCAACGCCGTGGTGCTGGATAAAACAGGTACGCTTACCCAAAACCAAACAGCCGCCGTAACCTACGAAGGAACACCGCTAACAGAAAGGGAATTGGGAGCAGTGAAAGCTGTTACCAGGCAATCTTCCCATCCACTGAGTAAGATCATTGCGGCATCTATTCATACTGAACAGACGCATACATTCAACATCACCGGTTTTAAGGAATATACGGGTAAAGGATTGGAAGCGCTCGTGAACGGGCTCCCTGTAAAAATAGGCGCCTCTCATTTCATTAATGAAGCCAATAATAACTTTATCACCTATGATACCGGCACCCATGTACACCTGGTGCTGAATAATATCCGGATGGGCAGCTACAAAATCAGCAACCAGTACCGCGAAGGACTTGCTGCCATGGCCGCCGATCTCACCGCAAAAGGTTACGACAAATGCATTTTATCCGGCGACAATGCCGCAGAGAAAAATACCCTTGAAAAAATGTTCGGGGAGGATACCTGGATAAAATTTGAACAGAAACCACAGCAGAAACTGGATTACATCAGGCACCTGCAGGCAAGCAACAAAAAAGTGCTGATGCTGGGCGACGGGCTGAATGATGCCGGCGCATTAAAACAGAGCGATGCCGGCATAGCCGTTAGCGACAACAACGCCCAGTTTACCCCTGCCAGCGACGCAATCCTTGATGGCAGCAGGGTTCACCAGTTACACCAGTTCCTGGCCTATGCCCGGAGCGGCAAAAAAATAGTAACCGCAAGCTTCATACTGTCGATCCTTTACAATGTAGCAGGCCTGTCATTTGCAGTACAGGCGGGACTTTCCCCTATGGTGGCAGCCATTTTAATGCCTGCCAGCAGCATCAGCATCGTTTTGCTGGTTACCATTTTATCGTCAGTAAGCGCCCGCCTGAAAGGCTTGTAAATACGCCGCTGACTACAATCATATTATGGCTTGATACTCATCATCCCACAGGCTCCCTATTAAAAATATTTTTGCTTCAGTTAAAATTAAATTCCGTGAGCGCTTTATTCCTACTTATTGGCATCAGCATTATTGTTGCCGCCTGTTTTCTCGCTGCCTTCTTATGGAGCGTGAACAACGGGCAATACGACGATGACTATACCCCCTCCGTGCGGATGCTGTTCGATGATGAACTGCGGCCCGATCGTACAACAACTTCTGAAATCAAAATCCAAAACAAATAAACAATATGCAGGTAGAAAAATTCTATTACGACAACCGGATCGTGAAAAATTTCGCTTATGCAACCATCCTGTGGGGTGCTGTGGGCATGCTGGCCGGGCTATGGGTTTCCTTACAACTCATCTTCCCTTCGCTTAACATTACCCAGTATGGTTCATTCGGAAGGCTCCGTCCGTTACACACCAATGCTGTGATCTTTGCATTCGTGGGCAATGGCATCTTTATGGGTGTTTATTACTCACTGCAACGCCTTTGTAAAGCAAGGATGTTCAGTGACACGCTCAGCAAGATCCACTTCTGGGGTTGGCAGGCCATCATTGTTGCTGCCGCCATCACTTTGCCGCTTGGCATCACCACCAGTAAAGAATATGCTGAGCTGGAATGGCCAATCGATATCGCCATCACCCTTATCTGGGTGGTATTTGGCTGGAACATGTTTGGCACCATCATCAAAAGGCGTGAAAAACACCTGTATGTGGCCATCTGGTTCTACATCGCCACATTTGTAACGGTTGCCATGCTGCATATTGTAAACTCATTTGAATTACCGGTATCCCTCTTCAAAAGCTATAGCTGGTACGCCGGCGTACAGGATGCACTGGTACAATGGTGGTATGGCCACAACGCGGTGGCATTCTTCCTCACCACTCCTTACCTGGGCCTTATGTACTATTTTATGCCGAAGGCGGCTAACAGGCCCGTGTACTCGTACAGGCTTTCCATCATCCACTTCTGGGCGCTGATATTCCTGTACATCTGGGCTGGTCCGCACCACCTGTTATACACTGCGCTTCCTAACTGGGCTCAATCACTGGGCGTGGTATTCTCCTTCATGCTTATCTTCCCAAGCTGGGGTGGTATGATCAATGGTTTGCTCACTCTCCGTGGCGCCTGGGACAGGGTACGGGACGATGTGATTTTAAAATTCCTGGTGGTGGCTGTTACCGCTTACGGTATGGCCACTTTTGAAGGACCGATGCTTTCGTTGAATAACGTAAACGCCATTGCTCACTTTACTGACTGGATCATCGCACACGTACACGTAGGCGCCCTTGGCTGGAACGGTATGTTAACCTTCGGTATCCTTTACTGGTTGATCCCAAGAATTTTTGGCACCACCCTGTACTCAAAAAAACTGGCCAACAATCATTTCTGGCTCAGCACACTCGGTATTGTTTTCTATGCGGTACCCATGTATTGGGCTGGCTTTACACAAAGCTCTATGTGGAAACAATTCACAGAAGCCGGCCAGTTGAAATATTCATTCCTTGAAACAGTTACTTACCTGCGTCCATTCTACGCCATGCGTTCACTTGGTGGTGTGTTATACCTCACCGGCGTGCTGTTAATGGTGTACAATATTTACAAAACTGTAAAATCGGGCAAGCTGGTGGCTGATGAAGCTGCTGAAGCCGCACCATTGCAAAAAGAATACGTTAAACACAGTGGTGAACACTGGCACAGGGTGATCGAAAGAAAACCTGTTCAGTTCATGATCCTGAGTTTGGTAGTAGTTGCCATTGGTGGCGCCATTGAAATGATACCCACCTTCCTCATCAAAGAGAATGTACCTACCATCAGCAGTGTGAAACCATACACGCCACTTGAGTTACAGGGCCGCGACATTTATGTAAGAGAAGGCTGTTATGTTTGTCACTCACAGATGATACGCCCATTCCGCAGTGAAACAGAGCGCTACGGTGAATATTCAAAAGCCGGCGAGTTTGTGTACGATCACCCGTTCCAGTGGGGAAGTAAACGTACCGGACCAGACCTGGCGAGGGAAGGCAATGCTACCGGCAACCTCAAAAAGAGTGATGGCTGGCATTTCCGCCACCTGCGGGAACCACAGTCGATGAGTGAAGGCTCCGTAATGCCACCGTATCCTTCTTTGCTCGAAAACAATCTTGACACTTCCTCAACAGGGCCGAAGATCAACGCCATGATCACGCTCGGTGTTCCGTATGATAAAAACTATGCTGCCAAGGCTAATGCCGACCTGATGGCACAGGCCACCAGCATTGCTGACAACCTGAAGAACGACAGCATCAGGATATCACCGAACAAAGAAGTGATCGCCGTGATTGCTTACCTGCAAAGGCTTGGATCGGATATTTCAAAACCGGCAACCACTAAAAAATAATTACCATGTTCAAATTCATTAAACAATACGCGGAGCAGATCAACAATGCACAGATCTATCCAATGATCTCACTGGTTATCTTCTTCCTCTTTTTTGTGGTACTGCTGGTATTTGTAAAAAAGATGCGGAAAGAAACTGTGCAGGAGCTCTCCAACCTTCCTTTGGACAACGAAGAATTATCTAACACAACCTTGTAAATAACTGTTATGAACCTCTTTCAATCAATTAATAAAAAAACAATCCTTACAGCATTGCTGTTACCGTTGGCCATGGGGGTTTTTGCCCAGGACGCCACGCAGGCTTCTCCTGCAGCAGGTGAAAGCAGTAACCTGCTGGCAACACTGCTGATCGTAATGACCATTGTACTTGCCATCATCATCGCAGGGATGGGCCAGGCGCTGATCGGTGTTAGCAGGCTGGTAGTTGAAAAACAAAAAAATGCCGGCAAAACAGTGAGCATCGTTTTACTCATCGGTCTGTCGCTGCTGGCGCAAACCGGCTTTGCACAGGATGCTGCCACTGAAACCAAAGAAGTGCTTAACTATGGAGGAATTTCAGCACATAATTTCTGGGCATTTGTAGGTGTGATCGGTATAGAAGTGGCTGCCATCTTCTTCCTGGCCTTTTCTATCAGGAGGGTATACCAGGAGTTACTACCTCAAAAAGAAAAAGTGGCCAAAAAATCGGCTGTTGGATCCTGGTGGGATGCCATGGATAAAAAGTTCTTTACAAAAGCTGTTTCAGTTGAAAAAGAAGCAGACATACTGCTCGATCACGACTATGATGGCATTAAGGAACTCGACAATGCTTTGCCGCCATGGTGGAAATATGGTTTCTACATCACCATCGCTGTTGCCTTTGTGTACATCGGTTACTACCATGCTTTTGGCTCAGGCAAAAATCCAACAGAAGAATATGCTGCTGAGATGGAGAAAGCAAAAATCGAAAAGGAAATATACGAGTCGAATAACAAAGACAAAGTGGATGAAAAGAACGTACCGATGGCTGATGCTGCAGGTATCGCCAATGGCGAAAAATTATTTGAAGCCAACTGCGTGGCCTGTCACCTGAAAGGTGGCGCCGGTAATGTAGGGCCAAACCTCACTGATGATTACTGGTTGCACAAAGGATCGCTGAATGATATTTACCATACCATCAAAGTAGGTTACCCTGATAAAGGAATGCAATCATGGAGTAAAACCTTCAATCCAAAAGAGATCAGCCAGATCGCCAGCTATATCAAATCACTGCACGGCACTAATCCACCAAACGGAAAAGCACCGCAGGGTGATCTGTGGACAGATGATGTAAAAACAGATTCAACGGCTGCCACAGCCCCGGTAATTGATTCATTGAAACTGTCTGCAGACAGTGCTGCTGCAAAGACAAATTGAAAATAGTTTAATTGTACAAAATGGAAAACGAAGTAAATATAAAACCGGTACCAGATCAAAAGGGTTCTTTCAGGGATTCTGTAGCCACCATCAGTAAAGACGGGCACAGGAATTTCATCAATCCCAAAAAACCAAAGGGGAGATTGTATAACCTGCGTACAAGGTTCAGTATATTTTACCTGATCGTTTTCTTTACCCTGCCATTCATTAAGGTAAATGAAGAGCCACTGCTGATGTTGAATGTGCTTGAAAGAAAGTTCATCATATTCGGCCTCGTGTTCTGGCCACAGGATTTTTTCATCTTCGGCATAGCGATGCTCACGTTCATCGTGTTCATCATATTGTTTACCGTGGTGTTTGGCAGGATCTTTTGCGGATGGGCCTGCCCTCAAACCATCTTTATGGAGATGGTGTTCCGCAAGATTGAATACTGGATTGATGGTGATGCAGCCCAGCAAAAAAAGCTGAAATCCATGCCTATGAACGGAGAAAAGCTTCGCAAGCGCATCACCAAATTCATCGTGTTCTTTTTACTGGCGTTTATTATCGCCAACTTCTTCCTGGCCTATCTTATCAGCATGGACCAGCTGATCGCCGACATTAAAGCACCGGCGCAGCACATCGGCACCCTTATTTCTCTCCTGGGCTTCACCACGGTATTCTTCTTTGTATACTGGTGGTTCAGGGAGCAAGCCTGCATCGTGGTTTGTCCGTATGGAAGACTACAAGGTGTTTTACTGGATAAAAATTCCATCGTGGTAGCCTATGATTATGTAAGAGGCGAACCCAGGGGAAAGCATGCGAAAAACCAGGCTGCACAACCTGTAAAACAGGATTGCAAATGCACTGATTGCAAAGGCGACGGCAACTGCAAAGATCTTGCTGAACATTTTGAGACCGTTGCGCCGGCACAGGGCGATTGTATTGATTGTGCCGCCTGCGTAAGGGTATGTCCAACAGGTATCGATATACGAAACGGTACACAGCTTGAATGTGTGAACTGTACAGCCTGCGTCGACGCCTGCGACGCCATCATGACCAGTATTAACAAACCTACAGGCCTGGTAAGATATGCGTCTGAAAAAAGTATCAAGGAAGGAAAGCAACTGAAATTCACAGGTAGGATCAAAGCGTATTCTATTGTGTTGACCCTGCTGCTTACCCTTCTTATAACGCTGATCGTTACCCGAACAGACCTTGATGCAAGATTGATGAGAACCTCCGGCATGACCTATACCACCCTGCCTGACGGAAGAATTGCCAACCTGTATAACCTTAAACTGGCCAACAAAACGCACAAGGATATTCCCTTTGTGCTGAAGCTGGAAGATGTGTCAGGTGAAATAACACCCGTGGGCAGTGGAAAAGCGATGGTGAAAAAAGAAGACTATGCCAACCTGCAGTTCTTCATCAAACTGAACCGCGATGAGGTAAAAGGATGGAAAAAGATCATCCACGTTGGATTGTATGAAAACGGTGTGAAACTAAAAACAATCGAAGCCAAATTCATCGGGCCTGAAGTATATGACTAAGCAATGAAAGCTGCCTGCATAAATGTTTTGCTGACGACAACAACAAAAACTATCAATATGAACTGGGGATATAAAATACTGTTTGTTTACCTGGCCTTTGTGGCCGGCATCGCGTTGCTGGTGGTTAAATCTTCCAACCAGAAGATTGACCTTGTGACTACCGACTATTATGCGAAGGAACTAAAATACCAGGAACGGATTGATGCCATTCACAATACCACCGCCCTGTCAGCGCCGGTTACCTATGAAGTGGTGAACGATAAGATGATCATCAGCTTCCCAAAAGAATTTGCAGATAAAAAGATAGCCGTAAGCGTGATGTTCTACTGCCCTTCAGACGATAGTAAAGACATTACAAAACAATACGAAACCTCCAATGCCACTATAACCGCGGATATCCCGGCGGCAAAAAAAGGAGCCTACGAATTACAGATCAACTGGAAACAGGACGATAAATCATACTATTTCCAGGACCGGTTATTCTTATAAAAAATAAGAGCGACATACAATGATAGCAGAAACAGTAATAGCGGCATTTACCATGGGAGTAATCGGAAGTTTCCATTGCGTGGGAATGTGTGGCCCGCTGGCACTGGCTTTACCATTGAAGAATGACGACCTGTCCTCAAAATTCACAGGAGCCTTGCTGTACAACAGTGGCCGGGTGATCACTTATTCACTGTTTGGATTGCTGGCCGGTTTGCTGGGTAAAAGCGTAGCGCTGTTTGGTTTCCAGCAAGGCCTGTCAATTACAGCAGGTGCCTTGATCTTACTTTTGGTACTGTTACCAAAATTATTTCCTGCCAGGTTCGGAAACATGGCAGTTGGTATTCGTCTTTTTGAACGCATCCGGCAAACATTCGGCCAATTGTTTTTCAAAAAAAATCAATCCACCTTATTTGCCATTGGTTTTTTAAACGGCTTATTGCCCTGCGGTTTGGTGTACCTGGCAATCGCCGGCGCCACTGCCACCGGCGATATTCTTAATG
This sequence comes from uncultured Ferruginibacter sp., assembly GCA_964452405.1. Taxonomy (GTDB): domain Bacteria; phylum Bacteroidota; class Bacteroidia; order Chitinophagales; family Chitinophagaceae; genus Ferruginibacter. The sequence goes on along the minus strand of CAYVLT010000003.1, from coordinate 23,076 downwards.
CAGTTTTATTCATGGCTGCATTTGGACTGGGCACTTTGCCGGTAATGTGGAGTATTGCCTTTTGGGGAAATTTTATCGGTGTAAAGATCCGTAGCCGCATCCGGGCTGCCTATCCTTACATGATGACCTTGATGGCCTGCCTGCTGATCATCAGGGGACTTGGATTGGGAGTGCCTTACGTGAGCCCTGCTGCAGACACGGAAAAAAAGTTAATCAATTGTTGTGCTAAACCTTAGTATATATCATCATCCTAAAAACGCTCAATACATGCTGCATGATGTTGACATTTTGAGAAAGACAGAGCAATACCTGCATGAATGTGCAGCCTGGCTCCGTTTACTTGATTTTTTCAAGCAGGAAAATTCCTATTTGAAAACAAGATTAAGCGTGGTGGTTGATCACAAAACCGACCGGGATTTTTTGAATAAGGCAGAACACTACCAGAATCTTTTTATTCTAAAGGATGAATTTATCAACGAGATAGCCAAGGACGCCAAAATGCATGAAGAGAAACTGAAGCAGGCTTCGCACGGCAGGCGGGCCGGTGAAGAAAAACTGGTACGCCAACAAAGAAAACTCCGCAACGAGGTGGAGCATCTTGAAAAAGAATTCACTAAAATGAAAAATGATTTCAACAGGGAACTGCTGTCTGTACTGTAAGGCAGCCGTTTAATTCAGCATATCTGCCAGTTTCCTTTCGTTGATGATGATGATATTTCCCGCCTGTATCTCGATCAACTTTTCTGATTTAAAATCGCTCAATGTCCTGATCAACGACTCGGTGGCAGTACCGGCAATATTGGCGAGATCTTCTCTCGAAATCTGTATTGAAAATTTTTCTCCCTGGTCTTTACGGTACTTGGTTTGAAGGGTAATGAGCGCATCGGCCACTCTTTTACGCAAAGAATTATAGGCGAGGCCGAGCAATTGTTCCTCTTTATCTGCCACATCTTTTGCCAGCAGTTTTATGAATTTCTGCATTACCTCTTTATTGCTTTCGATAAGGCCGCTGAACTCTTCAATGGGTATGATGGCGATCTCTGTTTCGTCGATGGCTTCTGCCGTTTCTCTATACACAGTTCCTTCCAGCATGGCCACGTAACCGATAAAATCTCCTTCCTTATGCAGGCCTACTGTAAACTCTTTTCCATCTGCATTTGTTTTAAAGGTTTTCACCTTTCCTTTTTCAATATAATACAGCTTGGTGGGATGGTTGCCTTCTGAATAAACGATCTGCTTTTTTTTGTAGTGGTTGATATGCCTGTCTCTTGTGAAATTCTCCAGCGCTTTTTTACCGCTGAACTCATCCAGCATCTGCTGCATGCCCTCAGCGTTTGATTCAAAATTCTTTTTGAGCAGTTCAACTTTATTCAACCTGCTTTCAATGGCAGTGAGTAATTCAATATCCGTAAAAGGTTTGGTAACATAATCATCAGCGCCCATTTCCATCCCTTTCCTGAAATCACTTCTTTCAGCCTTGGCCGTTAAAAAAATAAAGGGAATGCCTTTCAGTTCAGGGTTTTTGTTAAGCAGGTGTAAAACACCATATCCATCCAACACCGGCATCATCACATCGCAAACGATCAGGTCAGGTTTTTGCGCTATGGCTTTTTCCACTCCTATCTTCCCGTTTTCGGCGGTGCTTACGCGGTAGCCTCCCAATTCAAGTATCTCAGCGGTATTTTCTCTTATTTCTTCGTTGTCTTCAATTAAAAGCAGATGTTTCATATCGATTGATTAGCGTTGGCAAAGGTAATGATAAAGGTGGTTCCTTTTTCGAGCTCACTCACACACTCAATCTGCCCATTCATCAGCTCTACATATTTCCCTACAATGTGCAACCCGAGGCCCGTTCCCTGTATATTGGTTACATTGGTACCCCGGAAAAAACGTTCAAAAAGATGCTCCTGGTCTTTTTCAGAAATTCCTATCCCGCTATCGGAAATACGCACGGTAACGGTATCGGGTGCAGTGATGGTGTTGAGTACTATCTTGCCTCCTTCCGGGGAAAATTTAATGGCATTCGACAGCAGGTTGATGAAGATGTTCCGCAGCAGGGTCATATCCAGGAAAACCTCACTCTCGCCCTCGTGGCTGCAAATGATCTGTTGGTCTTTTTTGGCGATGCCCTGTAATTCGCCGCAGATATTTGCCAGCAGGTCTTTAATAGAAAAGCGGCTGAAGTTGGTAACGATCTTCCCATCCTCGATCTTACCGATCGAAAGAAATTCATTCAGGATATCTGTAAGATTATGGACGGCTGATTTGATACGCTGTATGTGTTTATCCCGTTTATCCTGTTCATCTCCCTGCACGTATTTGGCCACCAGCGAGGCTGAGGACAGGATGGTGCTTAAGGGGGTACGAAACTCGTGCGATGCCATCGATACAAAACGGCTTTTGAGATCACCCAGTTCTTTTTCTTTACTTAATGCCTGGGCCAATTCGTCTTTGGAGGTTTCCAACTCCTTCATCGCTTCTTCCAGCTGGCTGGTGCGCAAGATCACTTTCTGCTCCAGGTCGTTATTCAGCTCCTCAATTTTCAGGTTGATCTTCTCAAGTTCCTTTTGTTGCTGCACCACAGATAGTTCGATCTGCTTCCGGCGGGTGATATCACTGATGAAAGCAATGATAAAATTATTGTTGCCGCTTTTATAATTACTGAGGCTCACCTCCACCGGGAATTCCTCGCCGGATCTTTTTACGCCAAACAGGTCAAGGCCCACACCCATTGGCCGCTTCTGCGGGTGTTCGGTATAAGCCTGGCGATCGCCCACATGTTTGTGGTGAAACCGGGGTGGAATTAATACCTCCAGCTTTTGATTAATGAGCTCAGTAACATCGGCATATCCAAACTGGTTGAGGAGAAAACTGTTGGCAAGAACGATATCTCCCTTGTCGTTTACGATAAGAATACCAAGGGACGCGAATTGAAAAAGTGCTTCAAACTTTTCTTTTTCGTTCAGTAATTCAATTTGTGTAGCTGGCATATAAGCTGAAAACTTTATTGTAAAAATAAAGCTCCCGTGCCATAAAATGCCATATTTTATAAACCGGCATAATAATCGTAGCCGCGTTCGTACCAGTAATCTGCAGGTCGTTCGTTGCTGAAAGAGATGGTACCGATCCGCTTCAGGTGTTTGATCCCGTATTTTACCGGTATGATGAGGCGCAGCGGGTAGCCCTGGTTAAGCGGCAGCGGCTTACCGTTCATCTCATAACACAAAATGGTTTGGGGCTGCAACATGCTTTTGCGGTCGATGCCCACATAATATTTTTTATCAGGCGTAACAAGACTGGTATAATCCATGGTGACATCATCCTGCAAATGGTAGTGGTTCACAAAGTCAGAAAATCTTATGCCTTCCCAACGGGTTACCTGGCTCCATCCTTCGATGCATTTAAAATCAAACACCACTTCTGTTTTTGGCAAGGCTTTCAATTCATCCAGAGAAATAAATAATGTATCACCATTGTGTTTTACCACCTGCAACTTCCAGCCTGTTGTGTCGGCAGCATTGGTTAATCCCAACGGGCCATTAAACCTGGGCGGCACAGCAGCCGAGGCAGCATAGGGCTTACTCAGTTTTTGTTCACTGAAAACAGCGTTCTTAAATATGGATTCATTCATATTCAACACGGCCCTGAGCGGTTGTGCGATACCGTTATCCGGTGGTTGTTGACCAATCCATCGCCAACCAGCCACCAGGGCAGCCATTGCCAAAGCAAAAACAAGGAAGGAAAGAAAGGTTCTTTTCCTGATGTCCTTTTTTGTAACCCATGATATTTTTTCCTTGTTCATTTTTCCTGATTTATTGAATGACTGGACTGGCCGGGTTCCTGCACGTCGCCAACAGAACCCGGCACCACTTCAAAACCTGCCACCATGGCCCTGAAATTGTTCCACCCGGCGATGATTACCTGGATCACATGCACGAGAAAAAAAAGGCAGAATAAAATGGTGAGTATAAAGTGTTCTGCCCTCGTCCATTCGTATCCTCCCAGCATCGCACAAATGGTTTTAAATTGTACAGGTTTGTAAATGGCCAGCCCGGTAATCAACGATCCAACGCCCATCAACAGCACCAGCGAATAGGCAATGCGTTGGGCGGCATTGTATTTTTTTTGAGGCGGCAATCCCCGCCTGATGTGCAGATCGTGCAACAGTACCTGCCAGGCCTCTTTGAACGACTGCCTGCCGGGCACCAACAAACGCCAGTTGCCTGAAAATGCCAGGTACAACACATACAGGAGCCCGTTGATGGCAAACAGCCACATAAATACAAAATGATAACTCATGCCTTCTGCCAGCCGGAAGGGAATATGCAGTGCTTTGTAAAATGAGCCTGGAAAAAATTTGATCACAGTTGTATTTCCCCAGCCAACCCTATACACATCATTGGCCCAATATATCAACAACCCGCTCCAGGTCATAATGGCCAGTATTGGAAAATTAACCCAATGAAACCAACGGATGGCAAGCGGATGTTTGTGTACGATTTTTTTCATTGGTGCAACAGCACGAAGCGGTTATTTGGTTTTGGTGAAATCGAGTGATACGGAATTCATACAATACCGAAGGCCGGTTGGCTTAGGTCCATCGCGGAATACATGCCCCAGGTGAGCGCCACAACGGCTGCAGGTAACCTTAACTCTTTCCATTCCATAACTATTGTCGGCTTCTTCAAGTACGCAGGTGTTGTTGAGTGGCTTCCAGAAGCTGGGCCACCCGGTGCCACTTTCAAACTTAGTAGCCGAACTGAAAAGCGGCTGGCCACAACAAATACAACTGTAAATGCCGCTTTCATGGTTGTTCCAGTATTTACCACTATAGGCTCTCTCTGTTCCCTCTTCCCTTGTTACCTGGTAAGCCTCCGGTGACAACTGCTTTTTCCATTCAGCCGCCGGTTTAACCACGGCGAAATGATGTTGCTGTGCCGGCGAGGTGCAACTGAAAAACAGCAGCATTGGTACAATGAGCAGGTATTTTGTCATATTAAATAGTTTTATTTGCAGGTGGTGCGTCATGATACTTACAATTTTAAAGTTTTTTTGTTGCCGCTAACCCGGCCATCCAACCATTCAGACGTTCATTTGTAAATAACCTTACAAACATTTTCAATGGGCATTCTCGATCAAATAGCACAATACCTCTACCTGAAAAAGAAAGATCCCAACACACCAAAATCCCAGTGGGTAAAATACATGCATGGGATCAACCGCATCTCCATCCTGTTGTTCCTGGCTGGCCTGGTTATTCTGGCGATCAAGTTGCTGAGGCATTAAGGTATGCTGCCGGCATAACCCGGCCATAGCATACTTCCCATTTAATTTTATGCCGCTATGACAGTAATCATATGCCGGCGGTTCACCAGCACCTACCTTTATATTCATTTCTCATCTCAGCAACTGCAACTTAACCCACCGCCCCCTGAATATCCCTGTACCCGCGAACTTTTAAACGTAACATTTTATGAAAAAGATTTTACTATCGGCAGTAGCACTGTTGAGTACAATGTTATTGCCCGCCCAGGGCGTTTACCAGTTATGGGGAATGACGCCTTTTGGAGGACCGGATAATTTAGGCTTACTATTCAATACCGACGGCAAAGGAAATAATTTCACCATAAAGCATCCCTTTACCACGCTTAATAAAGGCGCTCATCCCAACAAAGACCTTATCGAATTTAACGGAAAAGTATATGGTCTTACCATTGAAGGAGGAGAAAATGATAACGGTGTTTTATTTGAATGGGACCCCGCAAGCAACCACTACGAGGTAAAATATAATTTCAATGACGCTGACGGAAACAGGCCATCTGGCATCCTCACAGAATTTAATCAAAAGCTATATGGTGTTACTTCAGGAGGAGGTCTTCACGGTGCCGGGGTGATTTTGGAATGGGATCCGGCAATGAACGTTTATACCAAAAAAGTGGACCTGCTGATGGAAACAGGCGGAAATCCAATGGGTAGCCTAACCCTGTATAAAGGTAAATTTTACGGAACTACTACATATGGGGGTATGTATGGTTACCCGGGCGAGGACGGCGACGGAGTGTTATTTGTATGGGACCCTGTGTCTAATATATACAATAAGTTATTCGATTTTAATTTGCTGGATGGCACCAATCCCTTTGGCAACCTGTATTGCTATAATGGCAATCTATACGGAATGGCCAGCACCGGAGGCACCGGAGATGCAGGAACTATTTTTGAATTTGACCCGGAGACGAATCAATTTTCTAAAAAGCATGATTTTTCTGAGGAATCAGAAGGCAGATTGGCATACGGCAACCTGGTTTTGGTTGAAGACAAATTTTATGGATTTACTTACCGCGGTGGGATTGCACCTTATTATAGCGGAGTAATTTTTGAGTGGAATCCTGTTACAAATAATTACAGCAAAAAATTTGACTTTGATTACACGAACGGGGGCACCGCCTCAGGAACCCTTACCTATTACAATGGTAAATTTTATGGCATGACCGAATCGGGAGGAAGCTTTGACATGGGGGTTATTTTTGAGTGGGATCCTGTTACGAATATTTATACCAAAAAACAGGATTTTGATGCAACCAATGGCGGATACCCCGAGGGTAGCCTGTTACTGATCAATAACACTTTTTTTGGTGTTACAGCGCATGGCGGAAGTTTGGCGGGAGTAATCTTTGAGTGGAACCCGGCCAGCAATCAACTCTCAAAAAAAATTGATTTTAATATCAGAGACGGTGCCAATCCTTTTGGCTCACTCACTGCCTGTAATGGCAACCTGTATGGCATGTCATTCTATGGTGGCGTTGAAAATGAGGGAGTGATATTTGAATATGATCCGCTGGCAGAAAAATTTACGAAGAAAATTGACATCCGCCCGGCTACGATGGGTAGTCACCCGGTTGCCGGTTTAATCCCTTACAACAATAAATTTTACGGGATGACCAATTCATTGGACGGTGCTATTATCGAATGGGATCCGGTAACAAATATTTGTTCTCAGAAACATCGTTTCATAGCCATTGATGGCAGTTCTCCAAACGGAAACCTGGGTTCGGCAGATGGCAAACTATATGGGACTACTTTTGAAGGAGGAGGAAATAATCAAAGCAATGCCAGAGGCTTAATCTTTCAGTACGATCCGGCTCCTCCCCCCTATACCATGGATTACGAGGTAAAGGTTACTTTCACCGGCGTCAATGGAAGCAATCCCAATGGAACGCTCACCCGGTATGCCGATAAACTATACGGGCTAACAGCTTATGGCGGCAGTAATCAGGCTGGCGTCATCTTCGAATGGGATCCCGTCACCAATATTTTCATTAAAAAATTTGATTTTGCAAACAGCACCGGCGCAGTTCCTTTTGGAAATCTTACGATGGTTAACGGAGTTTTTTACGGCATGACTTCGAAAGGTGGGATAAATGATGCAGGAGTAATATTTGAGTGGAATCCACTTACAAATTTGTTCAAAAAAAGATTTGACTTTTCACTGTCGAATGGTGGCAACCCAACTGGCAGTTTAGCTTTCAGCGGGGGGAATTTTTATGGTCTCGCACCTGCGGGGGGTAACTATGGATCAGGTGTAATATTCGAGTGGAATCCATCTACGAACGAATACACTAAAAAGAAAGACTTCTCCGGGCAGGATGGAGCTAACCCGGGCAGCGATCTTACCGTTTTACCAGCACCTGTTTGTAATGGCACACCGGGCTACTGCAGATCAGTACAGGCGGTTACGATCAACAATTCAAACAACCGTCAATGGGTACCCATCACTGACGATGAGGGTAATGTGGTGGCAGAAATTAAAGCCAATGGTAACAACCTCGGCATTCTGACCACGGAATTGTTCATAAATAACGGACCGGTAAGAGAAGACCTGTCAAAAAAACTGTACCTAAACAGAAGCATTACCATAACTCCTCAAAACCCTCCGGCCACCCCTGTAGACCTCAGACTCTACATAAAAGAAGCAGAGTACCTGACATTAAAAGCGGCCCAAAATTCGGGAGGAGACGCTTCCGGCATCAACCACATCAACGACCTGGGTATTTACAAGCTCAATGTACCATGTGCCGCCCCTGCTTATGCGCTCACCGATGGTGTTAACAGCACCGTAGTATCAGCCTGGGGAAATGATTATGTATTATGTGCCAGCACCGGCAAACTGGTTACCTTTTATATTGCTAATAAGAACCTGTGTACTGCACCGGTCATTTCTGATGTGCTCATTAACCTGGATACACTTTGGCCACCGTTTCATGCATACCGGGGAATTTCCATTCCTTATAAAGTTACCGGCGACTGTAAATGCGGTACCATCACAAACTGGCTCACCGTGCAAAGTAATGAACCCCAAACGGGAACGGGAAACCTTGATCTGGCTCCGGATTGGCAAATATCCGATGAGCATCATGTGAAATTACGTGCAGAGCGGGATGATCATGGTAACGGAAGGGTATATTCGATTACAATACATTCAAAAAATTCAACCGGTCATGAAGCTACCCATGAATTAAAAGTAGTTGTGCCACTTCAATTATTTGCGCCACTATCAAAAGTTATAACAGAAGCAAACAGGATGAGCCTGGTTACCGGCGATTTTAATACCAACGATCTGTTTAACTGTAACATTACGCCCAACCCATCTGCTCAGCACTTTACACTGCAGGTATCAACCACATCCGTTGAAAAAATCTCGGCAACATTGTTGGACATGAATGGTCGTGTACTAGAAACGTTTCAACTTACCATCAACAATACACTTCAGTTTGGTGAAACACTTAAAGCGGGTTTCTATATATTAAAAATTGTACAGGCAGAAAAGCAGCAGGTGATAAAAATTGTGAAACAATAATTTACAAACAGGGCCACTTTTTACAGTGGCCCTGTTCCATATAAAGTTATTGCTGCCTAATTCTCCTTTTTAACCTCCCCTGCCCCACTGGTTTGCGACTGCACTACAGCATCGCCGGAATATTTCACATTCCCCGCTCCGGAGGCCTTCGCATGCAGATGTACGCTGGCATACACGTGGATACTGCCGGCGCCGCTGCAGGTGGCTTCCACATTTTCACTCAGGAGTTGCCGGCCCTTAATATCCCCGCTGCCACTGGCCCTGGCGGTATGAGTGCGGGTTCTCCCCTTTACATCAATATTACCGGCGCCAGACACATCCGTATCCACTTCCGGGGCATCCACTTCCGCCACAATACTGCTGGCTCCGGAGGTTTCAAGACTGATCTTGTGATCGCTTTTCAACACCCCAAGCACTTTTACCTCGGCAGCGCCGGACGAGTTAATACGGTCAATGGCAGGTGCCGTAATAAATACTTTAAGGTGAGCATTGATGATACTGAAACTTTTCTTGAACCCGATCCTGAGTTTATCACCGCTTACCGTGGTTTCAATATATTTCATCAGGTTGTCATCTGCCTCCACCTGCACGGAGGTGCTGGCGCCCTGTTGTATCTCAACATCAAATGTACTGCCCACCGATACTGCATTGAAATGATCCACCTGCCTTGTTTCAGTAATAATATTACCGCTGCCATGTCGCTGGCGGCAGGCAGTGAACATAACAATAACGGCAGCAAAGAACAGGATTTTTTTCATGGCTTTTTTTTGTAAAGATTTGAAATAAATATTACCTACACAAACCTTTTATATATTAAATATCCAGGCGGGTTCTTTCAAAACTCTGCCGGGTGCCGTCTGTAACTAAGTACAAATAATTTACCTTCGCAGGCATGACGGAAAAGATACTTATCCTTGATTTTGGCTCCCAATATACCCAGCTCATCGCCCGTGCGGTGAGGGAAGCAAATGTATACTGCGAGATTGTTCCATACAACAAAACGATCGACTATAACAGCGCATTGAAGGGAATCATTTTATCTGGCTCCCCTTTTTCTGTTAACCAGGAGGATGCGCTGGTAGCGGATGTAAAAAGCATGGCAGACAGGTTACCGGTGCTCGGTATTTGTTATGGTGCCCAGCTCACAGCCAAATTGTTTGGGGGAAGGGTTGAAAAAAGTGACAAAAGAGAATATGGAAGGGCAAAGCTGGAAATACTTCAACAGGATATTTTATTGCAACAGGTATCGCCGCACTCGCAGGTTTGGATGAGTCACAGCGATACCATTAAAGAATTACCGGAAGGATTTACGCTGCTGGGTGACACAGAAAGCATCCCGGTGGCTGCTTTCAAAAGAAATGACGGGCTTCCCTTGTATGGTTTACAATTTCATCCGGAAGTGTACCATTCCACCGAAGGCAAAACGATCATCAAAAATTTTTTAACAGCAGTGTGTGGCTGTTCGCAAGACTGGACGCCGGCTCATTTCATCAGCGACACCGTGGCCGCGTTGAAACAACAGATCGGGGATAAAAGAGTGATCATGGCCCTGAGTGGCGGGGTAGACAGTACGGTGGCGGCTACACTCGTTCACCAGGCCATTGGCAAAAACCTCTTCGGCATTTTTGTAGACAACGGCGTGTTGCGTAAAAATGAATTTGAAGAAGTGCTTGATATTTATGCAACACTCGGGCTAAACGTGAAGGGAGTGGACGCCCGGGAAAAGTTCTATACCAAACTGGCCGGGAAAACAGACCCGGAGGAAAAGCGAAAAGCAATTGGAGGCACCTTCATAGATGTGTTTGACCAGGAAGCTCACCGGATTGAAAATATCGATTTCCTGGGGCAGGGCACCATCTACCCCGATGTGATTGAATCACTGTCGGTTCATGGACCATCAGCCACAATTAAATCGCACCACAATGTAGGCGGGCTACCCGATACCATGAAACTTTCCCTGGTGGAACCCCTGCGCTTGCTGTTTAAAGACGAGGTGAGAAGAGTGGGGCTTGAGCTGGGTATTCCAAAAGAAATGCTTTTCAGGCATCCCTTCCCGGGCCCGGGTTTGGGCATCAGAATTTTGGGAGAAATTACTGAAGAAAAGGTACGGTTATTGCAAGAAGCTGATGCGATCTATATTAACGGGCTTAAAAAAGCAGGCTTGTATGCAACCGTTTGGCAGGCGGGCGCTATCTTGTTACCGGTGAAAAGCGTGGGTGTGATGGGTGATGAAAGAACATACGAGTATACGGTGGCTTTAAGAGCGGTTACTTCCGTAGATGGGATGACGGCCGACTGGGCACATTTACCTTATGAGTTCCTGGCCGCCATTTCGAACGAGATCATTAATAATGTACGAGGCATTAACCGGGTGGTATATGATATCAGCAGCAAACCACCAGCTACGATTGAATGGGAATAAACCGTTGCTGGTTTTTACCGGGCAGCGGCAAGAAAATTAAAAGCACCTTCAGCAAATGAAAAAACTTTTTTTACCGGCATTATTTTTTTTAATGGCAGTTTGCGCTGCCGGCGTTTCACAGGGACAGACTGCAGACAGCATGCCGGCAACAAAAACATACAGGGTGGGTGTTTTTGCGCCACTGTACCTCGACTCTGTGTTCAGCGCCTCCGGCAATTTCCGTTATACCCAGGGCATTCCCAAATTCATCACGCCGGCCGTTGATTTCATCAATGGATTCCAGATAGCGCTCGATTCACTGGTGCTCGACAGCAGCATTAAACTCGAAACTTATATATACGATACCAAGTCTTATTCAGCGCCACTGCTTTCATTGATCAAAAACAAAAAGCTCGACAAACTCGACCTGCTGGTTGGACCAGTAAGGGATTTACCTTATCGCATGCTGGCTGATTATGCTATCTCCAAACACACACCTTTTGTGTCAGTAGCTTATCCAAACGACGGCGGCATCACCTCCAATCCCTACACCATCATTCTGAACTCAACACTCAGGGCACATTGCGAAGCCATTTACTCTTATATCCTGCAGGATCATGGTACCGATAAAATTTTCCTCTGCCGTAAAAAAGGAGCGCAGGAAGACAGGGTGGCAGGCTATTTCCGCTCATTGAACGATCGCGAAGGCAAACCATTGCTGAACATACAAACCATCAATTTCGACAGTACCATTACTGCATCGCAATTGCAGAGCAAGCTTGATAGTAACCGGCAATCCATCATCATCGGCGGCTCCCTCGATGAGAGTTTTGCAGCAAAGCTGGCTTATGCCTGCCGGGATATATCGGATCAATATCCACTAACGCTCATCGGTATGCCCAATTGGGACGGCATCAAGATTTTTTCGAAGAAAGATGAGTTCAAAGATTTTCCGATCTATTACACCACTCCTTATTTCAATAGTAAAAATGATGACTACAGCAGGATGTTGATCGATGCTTACCGCAGAAAACTCAATGGCAACCCCTCCGATCTTGCTTATAAAGGTTTTGAATGCGCCCGCATGTTTATTAAGCTGATCACGGAACATCCAACGGATTATATGAGTCACCTCAACGACAAAAACCTTAAAATATTTACCGATTTTAATTTTAAACCGGTATCGGTAAAAGGAACCAGCCTGGTGCCGGATTATATCGAAAACAAACATCTTTATTTTGTCAGGATCCTGAACGGCAGCCTGTACAAGGCCTGGTGATTACTGCCCCCAATTCGCTGCCGTACCCATGGTCCGGCATTTTTTTTACTGCACCGGCCCTTGTTCTGATCAAACAAATGTTACAAATGTAGCGGCGGCTAACAACCTGCTGTTGGATTGCGTAATTTTAAGTATGAAAAAAACGATCATAGTTTTCCTGCTGGCGGCCGTGTCGTATGCATTTGTCACCCTCAGCAGCAAAACAAAACAGGATGGAGAAAAACCGGTTTACATTCCGCCCTCCGTACAAAGAACCGGTGATGCAAAAGCCGGCTACGAATACCTTACTACCGGCGACTATCTTAAAAGCGGCATCCCCTACTCATTATTCCTGTTGGGATATAAAAAAGACAGCACCAATTTTTTACAAAGAACAGGTTTCAATAAAACGTTGCCTTACGATTTCACTGCAGTAAAAGCACCCAATGGCCAATGGGTGGTGGCGCCTAATTGCCTCCAATGCCATGCACAGCAATTTGATGGCAAACTGGTGATGGGATTAGGTAACAGCTTCAGTGATTTTACCGTGAACCGCCAGGGAACCGCCATGGTAGCAGAAAGTATGTTGAAAAACCTGAAAGGCGACAATTCAAAAAAATACGAAGCCGCAAAAAATTTCATTACTGCGGTGCAAACGATATCCCCGATGCTGATCACGGAAACAAAAGGAGTGAATCTTGCAGACAGGCTGGCAGCCATTCTGGTGGCACACCGAAACCCTCAAACGCTGGAGTGGGTGGAAGAAAGCCAGTTAGATCTTTCAGGACCAGTGATAACTACGGATGTGCCTGCCTGGTGGCTGCTAAAGAAAAAACACGGGATGTTCTACAATGGATTTGGCCGCGGTGACTTTGGGCGTTTTTTAATGGCCAGTAACCTGCTAACGGTAACCGATACCTCAGAAGCCGCTGCGGTGGACAGTCGTTTCAATGATGTGCTTGCCTACCTCCTGCAACTGGAAGCGCCTGCCTATCCCCGACCGGTAAATGAAAGTCTTGTAAAAAAAGGGAAGGACATTTTCACCAGCAACTGTGCCGGCTGTCATGGCAGCTATGGTAACGGCGGCGCCTACCCTAACCTGCTGATACCGGAAAGCATCATTAAAACAGATTCTGCGTTGTACAGTTCCAACTATTCCAATCCGCAATTCGTGGAATGGTTCAATAAAAGCTGGTTCACCAGCGGAGATCACCCAGCCCAACTGGTGCCCTACCGGGGATACATTGCGCCGCCACTGGATGGTATCTGGATCACCGCACCCTACCTGCACAACGGATCGGTGCCAGACCTGGAATGCCTGCTTAACAGTAAAAAAAGACCAAGGTATTGGCAACGCAGCTTCAGTAACCCTTCTTATAATTACGACACGCCCGGCTGGAACTATGAAGTAAAAACGGCGCCCGGCAGCAAGGAGGTGTACAATACAGATCTGAAAGGCTTTGGAAATTCCGGGCATTATTTCGGCGACCACCTGTCTGATGCCGAGCGGACAGCCCTGGTTGAATACCTGAAAACTTTATAAGAACACATCCGATCATATACGGCATCAACACATACCCGCCAATTGGCAGGTTACAGCGAACCGGGCAGACAACTTGAAGATCACGAACACCAAAGGATACAGTATCATCAACCGCTGGCTTTCTGAGAAAGAACGCCAGCCTTTCCTGTTCCAGCGCCAAACCTGGCAACACATCATCAATAAAAAAAGCGGGCTGGTAAATGCACCCACAGGGTGTGGAAAAACCTATTCTGTTTTTATTGGTGCCCTCATCGACTTCATCAACCAACATCCCGCCGATTACCAGGATATCAAAAAGAATGGCCTGCAGTTACTGTGGATCACACCGCTGCGTGCCCTCGCCAAAGATATCGGTCGTGCCATGGAAGAAGCCATTGAAGAACTGGGATTGCAGTGGGAAGTGGCCACCCGGAACGGTGATACCCCGGTTAGTGAAAGACAAAAACAAAAAAGAAACATGCCGGAAGTGCTGATCATCACACCGGAAAGTCTTCACCTGTTGCTCGCACAAAAAAACAATGCCGCATTTTTTAAGTCGCTAAAAATAATTGCAGTTGATGAATGGCATGAGTTGATGGGGAGCAAGCGGGGAGTGCAAACAGAGTTGGCTGTTTCACGGCTGGTAAGCCTGGCGGCTGGCGAAACCTCCAACGCCGGGGCGCCGATAATGGTATGGGGCATATCCGCCACCATCGGCAACCTGCAACAGGCAAAGGAAGTGTTGCTGAGCCCGCTGCAGCAGGAAGGAGTGATCGTTAAAGCCGCCATTGAAAAAAAAATTGAGGTGATCCCGGTGATCCCCGATGAGATAGAAAAATATCCCTGGGCGGGTCACCTGGGCATCAGGCTGGTAGATAAAGTGATTCCAATCATCAACGATAACAAAACCACGTTGATCTTCATCAACACCCGCGGGATGAGTGAAACCTGGTACCAGGCAATTTTATCAGTGGCGCCAGAACTGTCCGGTGCCATCGCATTACACCACGGAAGTATCGAACAGGAATTGCGTCTATGGGTAGAGGATAGTTTGCATACCGGGATCCTGAAAGCAGTGGTATGCACGGCCAGTCTCGACCTGGGAGTCGATTTCAGGCCGGTGGATACCGTGATACAGGTTGGATCGCCCAAAGGTGTTTCCCGGTTTTTACAAAGGGCAGGCCGCAGTGGACATCAACCCGGTGAAACGAGCCGCATCTATTTTTTACCCACGCATTCATTGGAGTTGGTGGAAGTGGCGGCACTAAAACAAGCGATGACTGAGAATTACATCGAAAGTAAAGAGCCAATGCTGCTTTGTTTTGATGTGCTGATCCAATACCTGTGCACGTTGGCGGTAGGTGATGGGTTTGAACCCGAAAAAATTTATAAGGAAATCAAAACAACCCATTGCTTTTCGCTGATCACAGATGAAGAATGGCAGGAAGTGATCTTTTTCATCACCCAGGGAGGCCGGGCGTTACAGCAATACGATGACTACAAAAAAATTGAAATCATTGATGGCCTGTATAAAATACCGGGCCGGCGAATGGCCATGCGCCACCGGTTGAACATTGGAACGATCGTAAGTGATGCAATGCTGAAAGTGAAATTTTTGAGCGGCGGATACGTGGGCGTGATTGAAGAATGGTTTATATCAAGGCTCGAAGCCGGCGATGTGTTTACGCTGGGCGGAAGGAAACTCGAATTTGTGATGATCAAAGACATGACGGTGCTGGTGCGGAATTCAAAGGCAGCGAAATCAATCGTACCAAGCTGGATGGGCGGCCGTATGTCGCTTACTGCAAACCTTGGATTAATGTTGCGCCGGATGATGAACCAGGGATATCAAAAAAACCGGGCGCCGGAGTTGAAAGCACTTGAGTCATTGTTTAATTTACAAAAGGAGTTATCGGCAATACCCAGGGAAAATGAATTGCTGGTAGAACACATCGAAACAAAAGATGGCTTTCATGTTTTTGTGTACCCGTTTGAAGGGCGCCTGGTGCATGAAGCGATGGCGGCCATACTTGCCTACCGCATCAGCAAACTGGTGCCGATCACTTTTTCCATTGCGATGAATGATTATGGATTTGAACTGCTCAGCGATAAACCCATCCCGATTGATGACAGCAATGTACAGGAACTGTTTACGGCAGATAACCTGCTTACGGACATACAAAAAAGTGTGAACTCCACGGAAATGGCCAGGCGAAAATTCAGGGATATTGCTGTGATTGGTGGATTGATCTTCCAGGGTATGCCCGGTGAAAAAGTAAAAGCCCGGCACCTGCAAAGCAGCGCCAGCTTGTTGTTCAACGTGTTTGCCGAATATGACCCTGATAATATTTTGCTAAGGCAGGCTTATCGTGAAGTATTTGATCAGCAGATGGAAGAAGTGAGATTGAGAAATGCACTGGAGCGCATCTGCCAAAGCAACATCCTCATCACCTTCCCGGGAAAACCAACACCGTTTTGTTTTCCCATTCTTGTAGATGGGTTGAACCGTAATAACCTCACATCAGAAAGATTGGAAGACCGCATTAAAAGAATGCAACAGCAGCTCGAAAACAATTTCGACTAAAAAAAATCCCGGGCAGCTTAAATGTTACCCGGGATGATCATTACCAAATGCGATTAATAAATAAGGTGTTTTTTGTTGACTGCATACAGTATTAAAAAAACAACCGGTATCAACATGCCGATAATACCAAATCCTTTAAACATCGTAAACCCTACGAACAAGGCGCCTCCGATAATTGGCAAAAACTCACCCGCCACCCACAAAATAAAACCCTGCTTTTTAAGCTTCCTCATTTCAAGCGCACCCCATAAGCACAGGCCAACGCCTACCAGGGTAATTAATAAAATAGGCAATTTGTACTCCATGGATTTGCGGGCCATTTCCACCATTTCAGGCCCCATCATTTTTTTTAGGAAAGCCGGTGCATTCTCCATGTTTTCCTGCGCTTTCAACAGATCCTGGTATCCTTTTTCGGCCCTCATGTATTGCCAGATAGCACCGCCAAAGCCAAGTGCACATCCGATAAAGGTTAAAATGGTAAGCACATTGATTGCAGAGGGAAGGGATGGCTTTTGCCCATCGTTAAAATCGAGTGAATCTTCGGTTTGGTAAGTAGTTGACATATATTATTTTTTCTGAAAAATAAATACTTATTCTGTCATTTCAAAACCACCGGCACAATAGTTCTTCCGGAAGCAATTAACTTCGCCGCTGATGAAGCAGATCATTCCCTACCAGGTTTACGAACATAAATTCCTGTTGTCAGCCGATAAATGTATCTACTGGGAGAAAGAACAAACACTTATCCTGAGTGACCTGCATTTTGGCAAAACCGGTCATTTCAGGAAAGCCGGCATTGCCGTTCCTCAAAATCTTTTCAAGGAAGAAATTCAGCGCTTCGTGTCCCTGCTCCAAACCTTCAAACCACAGAACGTGGTGGTGATCGGCGACATGTTTCATAGCGGTGATAATAAAGAACATGCGTTATTTGTAAAATGGCGGAAAGATTTCACCCAACTGAACATTCAATTGGTGATGGGCAACCACGATATCCTGCAAAAAGAATGGTACCAGGGTGCTTCCATTGAAACCATCGACACAAAACTCTGCATCGGCAATTTTTCTTTTGTACACGACATCAGCGACGTCACCAACGAAAACACTGGTAACAATTATTGCTTCAGTGGTCATATACACCCGGGCTACAGTATTACCGGACCGGGCAAACAGGCCCTGCGTTTCCCCTGTTTTTATTTTGCCAGGCAATATGCCGTGCTGCCTGCATTTGGGCGATTCACGGGCACCTACCCGATCAAACCAAAACGCGGCGAAACTGTTTTTGCAGTTATGGCGGCGGATCACAGCAAACAGGAACGCGCCGGGATCATGAAAGTATATTAGCCGCTGCCTCTAAAAAATTGAGTAAAGTATTAAAAATAGCATACGACCCTGTTTTCGCACATCCGTTACCGGAAGGTCATCGCTTTCCCATGTTGAAATACGAATTGATCCCCGGGCAGCTGATGCATGAAGGAAGTATCAGTAACGAAAATATCTTTTCACCAGTTCCCTGCCCCGAGGAGATCATTTGTTGGACGCATGACAAAGCTTACGTGCAAAAGCTGCAACAACAAACTTTGTCAGAAAGGGAGCAACGCCGTATTGGCTTTCCGCAATCGCCCACACTCACCCGCCGGGAATTTATGATCACACAAGGAACCATCGATTGTTGCATGTACGCATTCCGGAATGGCGTTGCACTGAATGTGGCCGGCGGCACACATCATGCTTTTCGCGACCGTGGTGAGGGCTTTTGCCTGCTCAATGATATGGCAGTTGCTGCCAATTACCTCCTGCAGAAAAAACTCATCAATAAAATTTTGATTGTTGACCTGGATGTACACCAGGGAAATGGTACGGCAAAAATTTTTGAAGACGATGAGCGGGTCTTCACTTTCAGTATGCACGGCGAGCACAACTACCCTTTCCACAAGGAAAAAAGTGACCTCGACATACCGCTGAAAGATGGCACCGGCGATAAAGAATATCTTTCACTGCTGCAATCAACACTGCCGCAATTGATCAACCAGGTAAAACCTGGCCTCACTTTCTTTTTATCAGGCGTAGATATTCTCTCCACTGATAAATTCGGCAAGCTTAATGTTTCAATGGATGGTTGCAGACGAAGAGATGAACTGGTTTTTTCAGCGTTGCTGAAACACCAGGTACCCTGCGTGGTGGCGATGGGCGGCGGCTACAGCCCCGACGTAAGGGTAATCACCGAAGCGCATTGTAATACGTTCAGGCTGGCAAAGGAAATATATGACCTGTAAGATTATTGATGCCAGGTATAATGGCTGAACCAGGTATAAAATGCGGCGATCTTGTCCTGGTTATCACCGATCCATTTCACGTTGGCTTCATCGCCCGAGGTAATACAGGCAATATGTGAGAAGCTGGTCACCAGGTTTTTGGCATCCATCTCAATAAAAAAGGGCACGTAGGTTTTCCAGAAAATTCCCTTGCCATCTTCCTGGCCGGCCTTAAACAATTCCACCATTCCCCCGATACAATCCGTCAAGCGCTTAACTACAGAATAGTTGCCTGATGAATCGTGGTAGGCAACCGCCGAAATGCCAAGCATTAACTGAACCGTACTGAAGTCATTCTCCTTTTCATTGCGCTGATCAAAAAAGATGGTACTGCCTTTATCGTCATCCTTCCGGGCGAAGGAATCCAGCAGTTCAAAAAGATAATCGAAAATATATTTCGCCCTTTTACCTTCCGGCTCAGCAGCCAGGAATACCATGCCACTGAGGAGCGCTGCTGTTTGGTTGTAGTTTTCCTCCGTTAAAGATGTGTAATATAAAGAACCTTTATGATCTGGCTTCAGTTGCAGCGTTTTCAGGAAATCAGCCAGTGCGTCCTCCCATTTTTTTTGTCCGCCGAGTGTGAGTCCCCGGTTAAAATACAGAAGGTAATAGCCAGGAAATTTTTTCAGCCCCTCATCATACACTTCAAGTGCTTTTTCGGCATTTCCCTTATCGTCCCAGGCACTGCCGCAGTTCGAATACAGGTTACCGTTACTGGCACTGTCGGGATAGGTGTTCAGCAGGTATTCAGAGATCGCAATACACTCATCGTATCGTTTGGCATAAAGGCAGGAAAGTGATTTTTCGTAATTGGCATCATAGTCTGTGCTGTCAACCTGCAGTGCTTCGTCATATTTTTTTATGGCGCCTTCATAGTCGCCCTTGTCATGCAGTTCCACACCCTGCGTTACCAGTGCGCCGGTTTTGTTTGCCTGCGCATGCACCACATTTACAACACACAAAAAAAACAGGAACAGCAAAAAACGGTTCATACGCTGATATTAGCTGGTTGACAGATCAGATACCCCTTCTTTTCATTTCTTTCTCAATCAATCCCAATTCCCTTCCCGTTTGACCGGCGACCGAACTGTTTTCCTGCGCCC
This sequence comes from uncultured Ferruginibacter sp., assembly GCA_964452405.1. GTDB lineage: Bacteria > Bacteroidota > Bacteroidia > Chitinophagales > Chitinophagaceae > Ferruginibacter. Next base: position 3,042 of record CAYVLT010000003.1, on the reverse strand, counting down.
TGCGCATCAGGTAAGGGATCACATCTTTAATTGGACCAAAAGGCAGGTATTTACTCACCGAACATCCCCCATGGGCAAGATTAAAGGTGATGTTATCGCTCATGCCGTAGAGTTGCGACAGGTGCACATGCGGATGATCGAGGGGAAGATTTCTTTTTTGCAGCAATTGAGTGGTAAACAGGTTGCTTCTTTCATTGTGCGAAGCAACAATTACGGCTATCTTGTCTAGGTGCTGAATACAAAATTCCACTGCCGCATCATAATCATGATCACAACTGGCTTTATCAGGTTGTATCGGGGAAGGATAGTTCATCACGGCTGCACGCTCTCTCTCTTTTTCCATGTAGGCACCTCTTACCAGCTTAGCGCCCAGTATAAAATCCCGTTCAATTGCTGCCTGGTAAGAGTCCTGTAAAAATTGTAACCGGTCGTGCCGGTACAACTGCAGCGTATTATAAATAACCACCCGCCCTTTATTGAACGTGTCCATCATCAGCATGGTAAGAGCATCCACCGGATCCTGTATCCAGGTTTCTTCGGCGTCGATCAACACTGCCAGTTTTTTTTCAGCGGCGGTTTCACAAATATGCAACAGGCGCATGCGAACCCGGTGCCATTCTTCTTTTTCTGCAGGATTCAACAGGTGGGTTGCGCTGATATAGCGTTTCATCAGCGAACCACTGCCTTCATGCATCAACTGGTCAATTTTTTCGAGCAGTGCAAAGCGTGCGAGGCCTGTAACCTTCACACTCATAAATGGTATGTTGGGTTGCGTGGCTGCATATTCAATTACTTTGATGAATTGCCTGGCCGATTCCTCGAAACCGCGTTCTCCGTCGCTTCCACCTTCCACTCCATAATCGAGGATCACCTGGACGTGGTAGGCGCCCATGGTTTTAGCCACTTCAGCCGTTTCATCCAGTGTTTCACCACCCACAAACTGGGCAAAGATCGTATTGCGAATGATGGTCTCGGTAAAAGGAAGGTTCCATTTAATGGCCAGGGGCGTTAGTTTGAGGCCGAGATTGATGAGCCATGGTTTTCCCATGGAGGCAAACAAAAAATGGGCTCGTTTCAGTGCTTTATCTTTTTTATATGCGAAGGCCAACTCGGTGTTATCGAATGAAATCACAGCAGGTTTATCCATAAAAAGAAATATTGTCAAATATATGCAATCCCGTAAAACCATTTTATGAGTTTCCGCATCAAATGACCAAAACCATTATGCATACTGACTTTCATCAGCTACTCCCGGCATTATAAATAATATTTTGTAACAACCCATGGCTATCAGTGATGCTGGAACTTTTTGACACACCGGCCAATAACAATGGAAGGAATGAACAGTTTTCATTGCTGCAGCAATCTTTTGCATCACATTACCGGCAAATATTCTCCAACGACCTGGCAGAAAAAACAGTGATCATACTGCCCAGCCTTACCCTCGATACGGATATGTTGAAAACGATCAAGGGGATTGCACATTATGAAGAACGGATGTTGTGTATGCTCATGTTGCTACGTATGCCCAAAACAAAACTCATCTACCTTTCCAGTGTACCCATTGACAATACCATCATCGATTATTACCTGCACCTGCTGCCGGGCATTACGGGCCACCATGCGCTGCACCGGCTGGCGTTACTCAGTTGCTACGACACTTCCCGTACTTCGCTCACCCAAAAAATACTCGCAAGGCCCCGGCTGATTCAGCGTATCCTTGACCAGGTAAAAGACAGCAGCTTTGCTCATATTTCCTGCTTCAATGTAACAGAGTATGAAAAAGAACTGGCCCTCAAATTAAACATCCCGGTGTACGGCACCGACCCGGCGCTCCTGCATTTAGGTACCAAATCAGGCGGGCGTAAACTTTTCAGGCAATTAGGCATTGCGATGCCCGACGGAATAGAAGAAGTAAAAAATGAGCAGGGCATTATCGAAGCGCTGATCTGTTTAAAAACAAAGAACCCGGCACTCAAAAAGGCAGTGATCAAAATGGAGGATGGCTTTTCAGGAGAGGGCAATGCTATTTTTAAATTCAATGACCTGCAGGCTACAGGCAAAGAATTATACTTCCAGGTAAAACACGAGTTGCAAAACAACCTGCGCATCGTGGGGCAAAACGTAGACTACGTCCATTTCATCGAAAAGTTTGAACGCATGGGTGGCATTGTGGAAGCCTTTATAGAAGGCGCATCCAAGCGGTCGCCCTCCGTACAATGCCGCATTAATCCCGCCGGCGAAATAAGTATTATCTCCACCCACGACCAGGTGCTGGGAGGTGAGGGTGAACAGATTTTTTTGGGCGCCACATTTCCTGCAAGTCATGAATACAGCAAGCACATTGCAAACCTGAGCCGGCAGGTATCGCAGGAACTGATGAAAGCCGGTGTGCTGGGCAGGTTCAGCATAGATTTTTTATCCGTGAAAAATGGCAGCGCCTGGCAACATTATGCCATCGAGATCAACCTTCGTAAAGGTGGCACCACCCACCCTTACCTGATGTTGCAGTTTCTTACGGCAGGCAACTACGATTGGCAGGAAGGAAATTATAAAATGCCCAACGGGGAAACCCGCTGTTACTTTGCCACCGACAATTTGTACGATGAAAAATACAAAGGGCTTACACCTGTGGATCTTATCAATATCGCCATTTGCAACAAGCTCATGTACGATGGCATGCAGCAGAGCGGTGTAATGTTCCACATGATCGGCGCCCTTTCACAATATGGAAAACTTGGCCTGGTATGCATTGCAGGCAGCATTAACGAAGCAAAAAATTATTATTACCGTACACTGGAAGTCCTCAACAGGGAATGTGGTGGTTGAATCCAAATGCTGGAGCACCACAAAATTTTTACCTGCCGAAAAAATTAATTAGCGCAGGCACCTCCTGCGGCTGGCAACTTCAACACTGCTATCTTTACCAAAATTTACATTATGATGGAAGGAAAAAAAGCCAGTGACAGTTTTGTGATCATGAATGAACTTGTTTTACCCAATGATACCAACGTGTTTGGCAACCTGATGGGCGGCAGGCTT
>CAYVLT010000002.1:0-58433 GCA_964452405.1 uncultured Ferruginibacter sp. | reverse complement strand
CTCACCGCTTCAATACGGTTGCAGTAATCCATCTGGTAAGTTTTTTTATCACCAAAGCCAGGCGCACTGTCCAGTGCATCCCTGAAGGGACCATAAAAACAGGAAGCATATTTGGCACTGTAGGCCATGATACCCGTTTTAGTGTAGCCTGCTTCTTCCAATCCCTTCCTGATGGCACCAATGCGGCCATCCATCATATCACTCGGCGCCACCATATCTGCCCCCGCTGCGGCATGACTGATGCTCATTTTCACCAGGGCTTCCACCGTTTCGTCGTTAACGATCTCGCCATCTTTTACAATGCCGTCATGTCCATACGAGGAATAAGGATCGAGCGCCACATCTGTCATTACATACATTTCCGGCACTGCGTCTTTAATGGCCTTTATACTGCGTTGCATTAATCCATCCTGGTTCCATGCTTCTTTACCCGTATTGTCTTTTAATTCATCTTTTGATTTCACGAATAATAGAATACTCTTGATTCCCATGTTCCACATCTCCTTTACTTCCTTAACAGTGATGTCAAGACTATTGCGGTAGTATCCCGGCATGGAAGCGATCTCTGTTTTGATGTTCGCTCCTTCATCAATAAAAAGTGGCACGATAAAATCGTTCGGCGTTAAAGACGATTCAGCCACCATCGACCTTATAGCCGGTGTTGCCCTGAGTATCCTGTTTCTTCTTTGCAAATACATGGTAATGATTTATTGTTTCAGCAGGCATGCTGGCGCCCACCCTGTTAATTTTTTTCAACAACTGTTGCTCTTCCTGGCCCACTCATCTTTTTCCTCATCTGTGTGCAACGGTAACCAGTCTTTTGGATGCAGGCAAAACTGCTGTAACTCATATTCCCGTGTGCCTGCCGCCGGCTGGTAATTATATTCAAACCGAACCGTGGGTGGCAGGCTCATTAATATGCTTTCAATTCGTCCGTTGGTTCTTAAGCCAAACAAAGTACCCCGGTCATGCACCAGGTTAAACTCCACATACCTTCCCCTTCTTATTTCCTGCCAGTGCTTCTGTTCTGCAGTGTAGGGTAACTGTTTTCTTTTGTTTACAACGGGAATATAGGCGTCGATAAAAGCATGGCCACACTGGTTGCCAAAGTTCATCCACGAATCCGCTTCCATGCCAGGGCCCGGCCGCTGGTAATCATAAAAAATTCCACCAATGCCGCGACGCTCTTCATCACGGTGCCAGTTTACGAAATAATTATCGCAGTGCTTTTTAAAGGCAGGATAAAAATTTACATCAAATGAGTCGCATACATTTTTATACGCCTGGTGAAAATGAACGGCATCCTCTTCAAACAAATAATAAGGTGTTAAATCGGTGCCGCCACCAAACCAACGGTCAATCACTTCTCCGCTTTCGTTGTACAACTCAAACATCCGGTAATTGCAATGAACAGTTGGCACAAAAGGATTCAACGGATGTATAACCAGGCTGAGCCCACAGGCAAACCATTGATCACCGTTGATTTTAAGTTGTGACCGCATGGCATCCGTCACCTTTCCATATACCACAGACGTATTAACGCCTCCTTTTTCAAATACTTCGCCATTGCTGATCACACGTGTTTTACCGCCACCTCCTTCCGCACGTTCCCATTCGTCTTCCACAAAAACAGCTTTACCATCACATGCCTCCAGTGCTGCACAAATATCATTTTGCATCTGCTGAATGATCTGTATCCATTTTTCTTTTACACTCATTGCTGTAGCTGGAGAAATTATTTTTTTAATGTTGTGGGTTGCCGTACTCTTTTACAGCCTCCACGAAAGCTTTTGCATTGTCAACCGGCACATTCGGCGTAATGCCATGGCCCAGGTTGGCAATGTAACGTTGTACCCCAAAGGCCTCGATCATCGCTTTCACCTCTGCTTTAATGGTTGCAGGAGTTCCCAATAATTTTGCAGGATCAAAATTACCCTGTATGGTTATTTTATTCCCGGTAAGCTCTCTTGCAAACTGCGGTGTGATGCACCAATCAATACCCACGCCGCTGGCACTGCTTTCACTGATATCTTTTAATGCATACCAACTGCCCTTTGGAAACAATATCACCGGCGCATCTTCTTTTAATGCATCCGCTATCTGGAATAAATACGGCTGGGCGAAGGTATTGAAATCAGCAGGACTCAGTGAACCGGCCCAACTGTCAAACACCTGTACAGTATCTGCGCCTGCCTTTACCTGGTTCTTTAAGTAGTGAATGGTGATATCCGTGATCTTCTGTAAAAGTTGGTGAGCCAGCATGGGTTGCGTATAGGCAAACTGCTTGGCTTTGTCCCAGGTTTTACTTCCTTTTCCCTCCACCATATAACAAAGAATGGTCCAAGGCGCGCCGGCAAAACCGATCAGTGGCACCCTGCCATTCAGTTCACGTTTGGTCATGGCCAAAGCATCGTATACATACTTCAGGCTTTCTTCCACGCCGCCGGTGATCAACGCATCAATGTCTGCCTGTGTTTTGATGGTGTTGGGCAGCGATGGCCCTTTTCCTTCTTCCATCAATACCTGTACACCCATCGCCTGTGGAATAACAAGTATATCGCTGAAGATGATGGCCGCATCCACCCCTACCTGGTCAACAGGCTGAAGGGTTATGGCTGTGGCCAGTTCAGGCGTTTGGCAGCGGGTGAAAAAATCATATTGCTCCCTCAGTTTAATGTAATCGGGCAGGTAACGGCCGGCCTGGCGCATCATCCATACTGGCGGACGTTCCACCGGTTCATTCTTTAGTGCCCTGAGTAATAAATCGTTCTTTAGTGCTGTCATGTGTATCTGGTAAATTCAAAAAAAATAATGTTGTTGTAGTCATCCTGCCTCCCGGTTCAATCACCCTGCACAGGTAACGGAAACGAGTACACGAAAATAACGGGCACGTTCACCGGTCATGAAAAATACTCCACCGCGGTGGCAACCAGGCTTTCCCTGGAGGTTTCCGCACTCACGATGACCTTGTTGGAACAATACCTGCTGATTGCTGCAGCGGTTGTATTGCCAATGGCGAAAAGCAGGGCTTTTTCTGCCACTGTGTTCAGGCTGAAAAAACTCTCTACCGCACTGGGGCTGAAAAACAGGATGCCGAAATATTCCTTCGTTATTTTACGGGGCGTGGCAACGGTTTGATACACCACGATCTCGTTCAACTCAATATCATGTTGCCCGAGTATTTCCGGTAACTCATCCCTCCGCTGATCACCACAAAAAAATATCACTTCCCCTGTTTCTTCCTCTTCTACAATTAATGCTGCCAGCGAAGCGGCATCAGCCGCAGTACCCGCCAGGGTATGTTCACCAAAATATTCTTTCACCAAACGGGCAGTTGCCGATCCGATCGAATAAATGCGCCAATCGGGCTGGTGATTTTCAAGAAACCCCGCCACCGCTTCCACGGCATTGGCACTGGTAAAAATAACGGTTGCCATTTCAGTGGATGCCAGTTCAACCTCCTGTTGCACTTCCACCGAAGCAATGCTTTCTGTTTCAATAAATGAAAGGGTATCGATGGTGATTCCGGCCGCTGCAGCTTCTTCAATCAATGAGGCAGGCAATGGCCGGGTACATAATATCGGTATATTATTTTGCATTATTTATTTCCTCTACAATCTTTTTGCCCCCATTTGCAAGTATATATTCTGCGGCTCTTACGCCCAGGTTGAATCCTGAAAAACTATTTTCTCTTTTCTCCACTTCCAGCTTTTGGGTTCCATCCACTGACAGCAGGTTTCCTTTAAATACCACTTCGTCATTCTCAACCTGCGCCAGTGCGCTGATCGGTGTGGAGCAACCGCCCAACAAGGTTCTTAAAAAATCCCGCTCGATCTTTGTACACAATGCGGTATTGCTATCGTTGAAATTTTCGCAGGCATCCAGGCAATTATTGTCGCCATCCCTGCACACCACCATAATGGCGCCCTGTGCCGGCGCCGGCAACATCCAGTTTAATTCAATGCTATCCTGCGGACGTAAACCAATGCGTTCCAAACCGGCCGCAGCAAAGATGGCACCGTGCCAGTTACTCTCTGCCACTTTGCGCAAACGGGTATTTACATTGCCACGCAAATTTTCCAAACGATGTGCAGGAAAACGGTTCAACCACTGCGCTTTGCGGCGAATGCTGCTGGTGGCAACGGTAAGTGGCAACTGGTCTGCAGCAAACACCGGGTTTTCACCCAGCTCATTGATGTCATTCAAATGAAGATCGGCTGTAAGCTTACCTGCATCCTTATACACCAGCAAATCTTTATAAGATGCACGCTTCAGCACTGCGGCCTGCACGATGCCCTGTGCCAGTTGCGTGGGTACATCCTTCATGGAATGTACGGCGATATCAATTTTACCGGTGAGTAGCGCAATATCAAGACTTTTGGTAAAAATGCCCTGTACACCCATTTCATACAAGGGTGTTTGCAGGTCAATATCACCTTCACTTTTGATAAAAACGAGTTCTGACTGAAAGTTGTATTGTTGTAACAGGTCTTTTACAAGCGTAGCCTGCCACACGGCCAATTGACTTTCCCTTGTCCCGATACGTATCAGTTTGTTCATGCAGGATTAATTTGTACCTGTAGCGATAAATTCATTGATGGCCTCAAGATAATAACATCCGCGTTGATTTTGTGTACGCATTTTTACGGCCATGCCATTCAGTACTTTCTGTATTTTTTCGCCGGCGGCCGGTTCCTTGGCAGAATGAACCTGGCGGGCATTGTAGGCGATATACATCTGGCAATTATTCATTGCCTGCAGTTTGCTTTTTACTTCTTTAAGCACGGGTACATGCTGGCGCATGTTGTGCCATTCAATAAACTCCTGTATATGATTGCCGATGATGGCTTTTACTTTTGGTATTTCGGCTTTTCTTTTTTCTAAAGTAGCGTCTTTGATCTTCGACAACTCATCTACATTCACCAGTGTGATATGTGATAATTGCTGTGCTGATTCCTCAACATTATAAGGTACAGAAAGATCAATGATGAGTTTGGAAGTGCTGTTGAGCAGGTGACCGGTAACGATCACGGGATCGGCTGAATTGGTGGCCACCAAAATAATGTCGGCCAGTTGTACCTGTTCGTCAAGTGCTTCAACCGGTGCATGCATCAGTGAAAGTTCACAAGCCAGTTCTTCAGCTTTTGCCGGGGTGCGGTTTACCAAAACAATATTTTTGGTGTCAAGGTAGTCTACCAGGTTTTTGCAGGTATTGCGGCCTATTTTACCGGTACCGATCAGGAGAATTCTTTTACTGCGGATATCCGCCACCGTTTCTTTGATATATTGAATGGCTGCGAATGAAACAGATACTGTTCCACCACTTAATGCTGTATTCGTTCTTATTTCTTTGGAAGTCTGGAGTACGCCGTTGATGAGTCGTTCAAGATAAGCACCAACAAAACCTTTTTCTTTGGAGAATTTAATGGCCTGTTTTAACTGGCCCACGATCTCATAGTCACCTAATATTTGTGAATCCAGGCCGGCACCCACATCAAAAAGATGACCGATGGCCGATATGCCCTTTCTTACATAGGCAATTTCTTTAAAGGTATCGATGGAACCCTGTGTTTGGCTGCACAATAACTGCATCAGGTTTTCTGCACTATCGGCAAAGCCATAAATTTCGGTACGGTTACAGGTAGACAGTACAAAAAGTTCATTTACGCCGAAACGGGCTGCCTGTTCAAGGAGGGCAGTATACTGATCATTGTTGATGGCATACTGACCACGAAGCAGTGCATCCGTCTTTTTGTAATTGACGCCGGCGATAAAAAAACTATTGATATCTTGTTTGTTGTTGGTCATTGATCTTCTCTCATCTTAACTACGCAAAAATAAATCCACGGATTTTTTAAAACTAATTTCTGTGTCACGGAACTGTCATTTTGCATCCTGAGTTGTATCACATAAAAATGTGATAAAAGTCATTAGCCAAAAAGTGTTTCAGTCGAAATACTTGCTGGCAAAGGGTTTCAACAGGCAGCTCTTTTAACTTCAACTGGTAAAAAACAGGGGTTATGTATTGTCATTAACAGCTTGTTTAAAATTAAAAAAAAGGTGTAGGCAGGCATTTGTTTTATGTGTTGCAAAGAACCGGGATGCCTGCCGATATAATTATTGCAAATGAAGGGCTGCCGGATGGAGTGGAAACCCCGGTGAGGGCAGCGCCGGGCAGGGAGTGCCGGAGTTGCAACGACAGCCGGTACCACAGCCGGTAACTGCGGTAATGCTGATAGCCCCCGCAACTAATGGCCGTTTTTTATTTTACCGGTGCATGAATATTTGCAGGACGGAAGGATTATTTTTGCAGCCTCACAAGTTAACTATGGCAAAACGAGGCATTGTGCTGATGAACCTTGGTTCACCCGACAGCACATCAGTAAAAGATGTACGCAAATACCTGAATGAATTTTTAATGGATGGCCGTGTGATCGACTCACCGTACCTGTTACGCTTACTGCTGGTGAAAGGCATCATTGTTCCATTCAGGGCGCCAAAATCTGCCGAAGCCTACCGCACCATCTGGACTGATGAAGGCTCCCCGCTGATTGTGCTCACCAAACAATTACAGGAAGCATTGGCAATGCAGGTGGATGAACCGATTGAGATCGCCATGCGGTACGGCAGTCCTTCACCCGCCGCGGCTTTTGATGCATTACTTAAAAAAAATCCTGACCTGGAGGAAGTGCTGGCGGTTCCGTTGTATCCACACTACGCGATGGCGAGTTATGAAACAGCGGTAGAATATGCCAAAGAGATTCACACCCGCAATAAATATCCTTTTGCCCTTCGTTTCATAAAGCCGTTTTTTGATGAGGTGGATTACATCAGGGCAATGTCGGAAAATATCAAACCTTTTGTAGCGGGAGATTACGATCATATTTTGTTCAGCTATCATGGCATTCCGGCCCGGCACCTTACCAAGGTTGACCCAACGGGTTGTCATTGCCTGAAGGTTGACAATTGCTGCGAAGTGGCAAATCCAGCTGCGCATGCAGTATGCTACCGCCACCAGTGTTTTGTTACCACTAAAAAGATTGTTGAATACCTGGGCATTCCGGAAGGCAACTACAGCATTTCATTCCAGAGCCGGCTGGGTAAAGGTTGGCTGGAACCCTTCACTGATATCCGTTTGCAACAAATGCCCGGGGAGGGCATTAAGAAACTGGTGATACTGTCGCCTGCTTTTGTAAGTGACTGTCTTGAAACATTGGAGGAATTGCAGGACCGCGGCAAGGAAGAATTTATGCAGGCCGGCGGCGAAAGCTATACAGCGGTTCCCTGCCTGAACGTACATCCACTGTGGGTACAAACCGTTGCCAAATGGCTGAAAGAATCAGCGGCAGGTAGTAAAGAAATGATTTTACAATAAGTTCAGCAACAGGAGTAATACCCGCCCGCATCAATAAAGCGCTCTTATTTAATGGTGAGAAAAAATTAGTATAAAAGCAGCGGGTTTTGTATTTTGTTGCTGTTGACCACCCTGCGTCCGCGTAACTAACAGTAACCGATGCATGCATAGGAAGAATTGAATGGTGGCAGCAGGATCACCAGTGCCTGCCAACTGCTTATAAACAATTGCCGGCAAATATTTTTCGATCAAACATACCGTTTACCATGGCCTATTTTTATGTAAAAGCACTTCACATTATTTTTATTGTGACCTGGTTTGCAGGAATGTTCTACATCGTGCGCCTGTTTATTTACAACACGGAAGCAAACGAAAAAACCGGGATGGAAAAAGACATCCTGCAACGGCAATTCAACATCATGATCAAAAGATTGTGGCTGGGCATCACCTGGCCTTCCGCCATCCTCACCCTCATTTTTGGCGGCTGGATCGCTTATATTACCTGGAATGTTTACTTCGCACCGGTAGCGCAACATTGGATACTGATCAAGCTGGGCTTTGTGCTGCTGCTGTACCTGTATCATTTATCGTTGCATAAAATTTACCGGGAGCAACTGAAAGGAAAATTCCACTTCAGCAGTAACCAGCTAAGAATCTGGAATGAAGTGGCCACCATTTTATTGATCGCCATCATTATGCTGGCAACCGTAAAAGAAAGTATGAGCTGGGTTTGGGGCGTGATTGGCTTGCTCCTTTTCAGTGTTGCCATTATGAGTGCAATCAAAATTTACAAAATCATCAGGGAAAAGCAGTCGTAAAAGCTGCTGTCGCAGGCTTTAGCAAACATTGCGGCGCTTTTCAACAATAAACACAATCCCTTGTTAATTGAATTTTAAGCCGTTCACCTCTTATTTCTTCGTGGATGCGTGGTAGTTATATCGCCTTACTGAACCGTGGATTGGCAGTTTCTTTTTGATTGCGTATCAATTGCAGATCAAAGGCTTTGCAGATATTGCGGATAAAATGACTGCCCAAAGCGGTTACCTCTAATCCTTCCGCGTTCCATTTAATCAGCCCGTCGGCCGCCAGGTTTTCAAGTTCCCCAAAACTGAATGCTTTCAGCAATGGCAGGTGAGCAGGATCGAACCTGGTGGTACCCCGACAACTGATATCGAGAATATATTTTTTAAATGCCACATCTTCTTCATTTAAAAAATATCCACGCACCACCGGAATTTCATTGCGCTGGATCGCAGCATAATAATCATGAATGGTTTTTACGTTTTGTGCATAAGCCAGGCTGGCATCGCTGATACTGGAAACGCCCAGCCCGATCAGCAACTTCGTTTGCTGGGTGGTGTAGCCCATGAAATTACGGTGCAGCCTGCCTGCCTGGCGGGCTGTGTACATATCATCCGTGGGCAGCACAAAATGATCCATGCCCACATCCACATAACCATGTTCGGTAAACAATTTTTTACCCAACTGGTACAGTTTCATTTTTAAACCGGTGGAAGGCAGGTCGTTCTCATCAAAGAGGCGCTGGCCACGACTGGTCCAGGGCACATGGGCATAACTGTAAAAAGCAATGCGGTCGGGCTTCATGTCGATACACTGCAAAATGGTCCTGGTTAAACTTTCTTCGGTTTGCAGTGGTAGTCCGTAAATGAGGTCGAAATTCACGGAGTGAAAACCGATCTCCCGGGCAGTATCGGTAGCCCGCTGTACATTTTCGATGGGTTGTATGCGGTTGATGATGCGCTGCACTTCGGGGTCATTGTCCTGCACTCCATAACTCACTCTTCTGAAACCCATCTGGTACAAGGTCAGCAGGTGTTCCCGGGTGGTATTGTTGGGATGGCCTTCAATGCTGAACTCATGTTCAGGATGTATTTTCGATTTGGTAAAAATGATCTCGAGCAACCGCTGCAGGTTATCGGGTGTGAAAAAGGTAGGCGTGCCCCCTCCCAGGTGCAATTCCCTTACCACCGGCGCCTCATTCATCAGCTCAAGGTATAGCTCCCATTCTTTTGCCAGCGCTGCCATATACTCATGCTCTACCGAATGGTTGGTGGTGATCTTTTTATTGCAGCCGCAGTAAGTACAAAGTGATTCACAAAATGGCAGGTGCAGGTAAAGACTTACTCCATCTTTACTATTGTGGATGCTGAACTGTTCACTGAAAACACGCTTCCAGTGAGCGGCATCAATGCCATCTTTCCAAAAGGGTACCGTGGGATAGCTGGTGTACCGGGGAACAGGCACATTGTATTTATCCAGTAGTAATGAGGGGATCGTCATAAATACAAAACTATCATCAAAATGGCAATGCCCGCCTGATGCCTGTCATTTTTAAAATTGACAGTTCTCAGGAAAGGATCAGCCATCACTAAGCTTTCAGCCATGAATGACAGTAACTGTAAAGTATCGGAGATGACTACACCAACTGCCTGCGCATCGCAAAATCACCAAAGCGTTCCCGGTCTGTCCTTTCGGTTTTAAACAGGTGAAACAGTTCATCCAGCGTGGAAAGTATGGCCGCCTCATCCAGTGATTCTTTATAAATTTTATTGAGGCGTTGTCCCTGGTGGTCGCCACCGATGTGCAGGTTGTATAAGCCTGGTGCCGTTCCAACAAATCCTATCTCAGCCGCATAAGGTCTTGCACATCCATTCGGGCACCCGGTCATACGCAAAATAATATTTTCATCATTGAGTTCATGCTTATCCAGCAATGGTTCAATTTTAGAAAGCAGTGTGGGAATGTACCGTTGTGCTTCTGCCAGTGCCAGCGGGCAGGTTGGCAATGCCACACAGGCGATTGAATTTTTCCTGATCGGCGAGGTGGCAGCCGTTTGCTGTGCGATATTAAAACGCTCCAGTATTTCCTGAATGGTTGCTTTGTCGGCTTCCTTTACATCTGCAATGATCACATTCTGGCTGGCAGTAAATAAAAAATTTGATGTACCCGTTTTTGCCACTTCGAGCAAAGCCGTTTTAAGGGCGGTGCGTTCATCATCAAGCACACGGCCATTTTCTGCGTAAGCGGTATAGTACCACAGTTTGTTTTCTGCCTGTTGCCAACCATAATAATCGCCCCGGTCGGTAAATACAAAAGGCTTTGCTTCCTGTAAAGGAAATCCACAGCGCTTTTCAACTTCCGCTTTAAAATTTTCCACGCCCATGCGGTCCACCGTGTATTTTAGCCTGGCCAGTTTACGGTCGCTTCGGTTCCCGTAATCACGTTGCGTGGTTACTACTTCGTACACCACATCCAGCACATTTTCTTTAGACGCAAAACCGATCACGGTGCCCAGCCTGGCATAAGTTTCAGCATTGCCATGCGTGGTGGACAAGCCTCCACCCACTGCCACATTAAAGCCGAGCAGTACATTGTTTTCGATGATGGCAACCAGGCCGATATCATTTGTAAAAACATCACTGTCGTTGTTGGGTGGAATTGCAATGCCGATCTTGAATTTTCTTGGCAGGTAACGATCCTGGTACAGCGGATCTTCCTCCTCCTTTTTGTCAACTATCTTTTCTTCATCCAGCCATATCTCGTAATAAGCTTTTGTTTTCGGCATCAGCAACTGGCTGATCTTATCTGCATACGAAAACACTTCGGCATGAATAGCCGATTGTTTGGGATGCGAGGCGCAGGTTACATTCCGGTTAATATCGCCGCAGGTGGCAATGGAATCGAGCTTCGCCGCATTGAAAGCCTGTATGGTGGGCTTTATGTGAGATTTCACAATACCGTGCAACTGCACAGTTTGCCGCGTGGTGATCTTGATAACACCGGTTGAATGTTCATTGGCAACCTCGTTAAGGTCGATCCAGTTTTGAGCCGACAAAAATCCGCCCGGCAAACGCAACCGGATCATGTAACTGTACAAACGCTCCAGCTTCTTTGAAGCCCTTTCTTCCCGGCGATCGCGGTCATCCTGCATGTACATACCATGAAATTTTATCACCGCCTGGTCATCCTCCCTGATCGCACCGGTGATCTCATCCTGCAAACTTTCTTTTATGCTGCCACGCAAACCATCGCTGGCAGTTTTTATTTTTTCAATGCCCGATAAGGGAGCTGCTTTTTTATTCTGTTCCGACATAATTATTTTTTTTGTTACCAGCTTCAGATCATCATTGACCTTTATTGGCGTCGCACTCTTGTACAAAAGTGCTTTACTCAAATTTTTTATTCTCCTTTGCAGCAGTAAGTATTAAACCTGCTGTACCTGTCAATACACGTCCTTTTCATACCTGCCCTCCTTCTCCATTTCCTCCAGGTAATGCATGGCCTGCTCGGCTGTTTTGTTTCCCTGTTGTTGTATGATATGCAGCAACGCTTTTTCTACATCATGACTCATTGGTTCTTTTTTACCGCACACAAAAAACGAGGCGCCACCTTCAAGCCATTGATACAATTCAGCAGCCTGTTCCAACATCCGGTGCTGTACATAAATTTTTTCTTCCTGGTCTCTCGAAAAAGCAAGGCTGATATTTGTCAGCACACCAGTTTCATACCAGTTTTGTAACTCCGTTTGGTATAAAAAATCGGTGGTGAATTTCTGCTCTCCAAAAAACAACCAGTTCTTTCCCGTTGCACCGGTTGCATCTCTCTCGGCAAGAAATGAACGAAAGGCGGCGATACCTGTGCCCGGACCCACCATAATAATATCCCTGTGTTCAGCCGGCAACCTGAAACGTTTATTGGGCTGCACAAAAAATGTTTGCTGTTTTCCTTCTTTTAACTGGCGCAGATAATCGCTGCAAAGCCCGGTTCTTTTTTTCCCTGCCGACTCATACACATCTTTCACCACCACAATATGCACTTCACCATCATGTGCCGCCGGTGAGGAAGCGATGGTGTACAACCTTGGTGAAATGGCATTCAGACCTACCAGTATCTCTTCAAACTGCGCCGCATTTTTTACCGGGTATTGCTTCAACAGGTCGAGCAGGTCAGCCCTACCGGCCGGTATCGTATGCCCGGTAGCAGTGGCATATTGCTGCACGAGCCTTTCGGTGAGGTGTACGATATTGATCTTTCTTTTCAGCAATTCATATACCGTGTATTTTTCTTTTTTAAACTCCAATGATTTATTGCCATCCGCATTCACTACCTGGATGATGTCAGTAACCACCTGTGAATCATTCTCGGGTACAATACCAATGGAGTCGCCACATTGATATTCGAGGTTGTCTGCCGACAGTTCAATATGAAAAGTTTCTTTGTTGGAGCCGCGATCATTCAGGTTCACATGTGCCAGCACGGTGCCGGTATAAGTTTGCTTTCCTTTTTTTGCAACCGGGGCTGCTACAGCAGGAGTCGTAACCGCCGGTGCAGCTTTAGGTGTAACCTCTTTGGTGACCGTTAGATTTTTCAACACAGTACTGAACCAGTTGTTGGCATCTTCATCATAATCCACATCGCATTTTTGAATCGGCGCAATCCGCTGACCGCCCAGTTTATTTAATTGTTCATCCACCTCCTCGCCAGTTTTGCAAAACAACGGGTAGGAAGTATCTCCTAAAGCCAGCACACTGTATTTAAGGTTAGCCAGCTTAAAGCCATTGTTGTGAATATGATCGTAGAATTTTTTTGCGGCAACCGGTGGCTCACCTTCGCCATGCGTGCTTACCACCGCCAGCAGGTATTCTTCCTTTGTAAGATCGGTAAGCCGGTATTGGTCCATCCCCACCACCTTGGCATGTATTTTACTTTGCTTTGCCCTGGAGGCAAAATCCGTGGCCAGTCTTTTTGAGTTGCCCGTTTCCGTACCGTAAAGAATCGTGATCTTGCTTACAGCAGGCTGGCCGCCCGGTTCAGCAACCGGCGCAGCAGCAACTTTTCCCTGCACTACCCCATTCAAATACCCGTTCATCCAGATCAGCTCTTCGGTGGAAGCGCTGTTTACCAGGTCGAGTAATATTTTGAATTTGTTTTCCCCCAGCATTGTTTGTGTTGTTTTAGTTTTTTTTGGTTGGTGAATTATTTATTGGATAAAATGGCCGCACTCTCCTGCAGCAACTGTTCAAACTGTACATCTGCTGCCGGCTTAAAATATTCGCCGGTAACAGGCTCATGATTCAGCCAGGAAAATCTCTCATGCAGGGCTACCACTTTGCCAATCATCACCAGGGTGGGAGAAGCAAATGTTTTGCCTTTCAATTCGCGGGCATGCTGCTGCAGGCTGCAAATATGCACGTGTTGCATCGGTGTGGTGGCCTGTTCAACAACGGCCAGTAATTTTTCGTTGCTGATGCCAAACTTCAACAGGTTTTCCACAACCAGGTCAAGCGTTTCTGACGACATGTAAAAAACCAAAGTATCATCCGTATGTGCAAGCTCTTTCCAGTAAGCTTCTGTAACAACATCGCTTTTATAAAAAGTAAGCAGGCGCACTGCTGTAGAATAGCCTCTTGCCGTTAATGGAATACCGGTGTACGCAGCGGCACCCATGGCCGCTGACACCCCTGGAATGATCTCATAGGGAATATCATTATCCACGAGGGTTTCCAGTTCATCCAGCACGTTTGAAAACAATGACACATCACCACCCTTTAAGCGCACCACCAGTTTACCTTCGCTGGCAAACTGTACAATCAGTTCATTGATACTCTTCTGAGGAGTGCTGAACCCTCTCCGGCACTGCTTTCCAACATAGATAACAGCAGCGGTGGACGGCACGTGGGCCGACAAAATATCTTTACTTACCAACCTGTCTGTAAGTACCACATCAGCCTGTTGAAGGTAGCGGGCCGCCTTGAGGGTGATCAGTTCAGGATCGCCGCAACCGGCTGCTGCCAGTATTACCTTGCCTGTTTGTTGTCTGTTTGAGTTCATAAGTCTACTTTTTTAGTAGAATATTTTTGTATAAAAATGGCAGCACCTCAGTGCTACCGGTACCGACTACACGAATAATCCTTCAATAGAAAGATATCTTTCTCCTGTATCGTAGTTATAAGTTAAAATCCTGGATCCGGCCGGGATCTCAGGCAATTTCTTTGCCACGGCTGCCAGTGAAGCGCCGGTGGAGATACCCGCCAGGATGCCTTCCGTTTTCGCGATCTTTTGTGCAAATGCAAATGCATCATCCTTGCTCACAGTGATCACGCCGTCCAGTATAGCGGTGTTGAGCACGGCGGGAACAAAGCCTGCGCCGATGCCCTGGATCGGATGCGGCCCGGGAGCGCCGCCACTTAATACCGGCGAAAGTTCTGGCTCTACGGCAAACACTTTCAGGTTGGGGTAACTGGCTTTTAATATTTCAGCCACGCCGGTGATGTGACCGCCGGTACCTACGCCGGTAATGAGATAATCAATTCCTTCCGGAAAATCTTTCAAAATTTCCTGGGCACTTGTCCTGCGGTGAATATCTACGTTGGCAGGGTTATCAAACTGCTGCGGCATCCAGCCGCCGGGAGTGGAGGCGGCCAGTTCTGCGGCTTTTTCAATAGCCCCCTTCATACCTTTTTCCCGCGGTGTTAAAACAAATTCAGCACCATAGATCGCCATCAGCCTGCGGCGTTCAATACTCATACTCTCCGGCATCACCAGTATGATCTTGTACCCTTTCACCGCTGCCACCAGGGCCAGGCCAATACCGGTATTACCCGAAGTGGGTTCAATGATCACACTGTTGGCATTCAGCAATCCTTTCTGCTCCGCATCTTCTATCATTGCCAGGGCAATACGGTCTTTAATGCTAGCGCCCGGGTTACTCCTTTCCAGTTTGATCCACACTTCATGTGTATCACCGTAAAGTTTGTTGATGCGTACATGCGGTGTGTTACCGATGGTTGCCAAAATGTTTGCTGCTTTCATGATGTATGTTTTTTTATGCTATGGTTGTATAAACGAATGCTGTTGTTTGATCAGATCACAAAATTCAATACCTCGGGCAAGGGATTTTTATCCCTGATCGACACTTCACTTTTGTGATACACAATTGAGCCCGGTAACACGCTGTTGGTGAGCCATACATTACCACCGATCACGCTGTCTTTTCCCACCACTGTGTCTCCTCCCAATATTGTAGCGCCTGAATAGATCACTACATTGTCTTCAATGGTTGGATGACGTTTTGACCTTGCTTCTGTTTTATTCACGCTCAATGCTCCCAGCGTTACACCCTGGTATATTTTCACGTTATTACCAATGAGCGTTGTTTCACCTATCACAATACCGGTACCGTGATCGATAAAAAAAGATTCACCGATAGTGGCTCCCGGGTGAATATCAATCCCCGTTTTACCATGGGCATATTCTGCAAATACCCTCGGCAATATTTTTACGCCCTGCTCCCAAAGCTGGTGCGAAAACCTGTACACCGCCGTGGCATAGAAGCCAGGATAGGCTACCAATACTTCCTCAATGGATTCTGCCGCCGGGTCAAATTCAACAATCGCAGCCGCATCTTTCAACAAGGCAGCATAGATCTCCGGCACTTCATCAAAAAACTTCGCGGCGATCTCCTGTGTCTTCGGCCCATCACTCACCACATCGTAGATGAGTGTTGACAGATGACTCTGATAAGATTCCAGCTCTTTCGCCAGTTCATATTCTGATAACTTTTTCTGCCGTTCGGGGATAAAGAGAAATTCAAAAAACCCGTCAATGAACTCTGAACACAATGCCTTGTCAGGAAATGTTTTGGTCGACTGTTGGTGCTGTTTAAATAACTTTTGAATAAATCCTTCTGACATGGTTGTTTAATTTTTGTTTGCCGGAACATGATCCTCAGGCGATCATACAGGCACCTACTGTTACATTGCTTGTTTCGTCAATAAGGATCGCACCACCATTCACCCTTATCTTTTTATAGGGATCAAATGGTATGGGCGACGCTGTTTTGATCGTAACCCTTACAACATCGTTCAGCAAAGCCTGTTCAGGCGCCGGTTGTTCCTCCAGTGAATTTACATCTAATTTGTAGGCAATGTCCTTGATAACTGCCTTCACCACCCGGCTGTTGATCTGCAATAAGTATTTATTCCCCGCTACGAGGGGTTTGTTACCCATCCAGCACAGGAAAGCTTCCACTTCATTTTCCACTGAAGGCTGGTTATTGCTGTGTACAATCACATCTCCCCTGCTGATGTCGATATCATCGGCCAGGTGCAATACCACACTTTGAGGTGCAAATGCTGCATCCACTTCCTTTCCTGCCACTTCGATCATACTAACGGTGCTGGTTAACCCGGAAGGGAGAATGGTTACCTTGTCTCCCCTGGTATAGATACCACTGATGATCTTTCCCGCATACCCCCGGTAATCGTGCAGATCATCGGTTTGAGGCCGGATCACGTACTGCACCGGGAACCTCGCATCTGAATGGTTCACGTCATTGGCCACTTCCACGTTTTCGAGAAAATGTAATAATGATTCTCCTTCGTACCAGGGAAAACTGGCAGATTTCTCCACGATATTATCACCATTGATGGCGCTGATCGGGATATAAGTAATGTCTTTTAAACCCAGCCTGCCGGCAACATCTGCAAAGTCGATCACGAGATTGTTGTAGATATCCTGCGAGTTCTCAACCAGGTCCATTTTATTAATGGCAACCACCACATGCGGTATGTTCAACAAAGAGGCGATGATGGCATGCCGCCTTGTTTGCTCTACCACGCCGTTTCTTGCATCGATCAAAATAATCGCAAGATCTGCATTGGAAGCACCGGTAACCATGTTCCTGGTATATTGAATATGACCCGGTGCATCGGCGATAATAAATTTTCGTTTGGGTGTGCTGAAATATTTATAAGCCACATCAATGGTGATGCCCTGCTCCCTTTCTGCACGAAGTCCGTCAGTTAACAAAGCCAGGTCGATCTCCCCATCCTCGCGGTTCTTTGTCTGCTTCTCAATGGCTGCCAGTTGGTCGATCATGATCGATTTGCTGTCGTACAGCAAACGGCCGATCAGCGTGCTTTTACCGTCATCCACACTACCTGCTGTTATAAATCTGAGTATATCCATTTGTTCTTGTCTGTTTAATTGTTAGTTGAAAAATCATGTACCTGGTTACCAGTACCGGTAACAGTTTTAAAAGTACCCGCCTTTTTTACGGTCTTCCATGGCTGCTTCACTCACCCGGTCGTCGATCCTTGTTTCACCACGTTCACTTGTTTTAGTAGCAATGATCTCCTTGATGATGTCATCAATATTGGACGCATCGGATTCCACAGCCGCTGTACACGTCATATCTCCCACAGTTCTGTACCTAACTTTTTTGGTACTGATCACATCGGTTTCATCTACCCTGATGAATTCAGATGTGGCAACTAACTGGCCTTCGTATTCCAGCACTTCTCTTTCATGGGAAAAATAAATGGAGGGTAATTCGATATTGTGCCTGCGGATATAGTTCCAAACGTCCAGCTCCGTCCAGTTGCTGATCGGGAACACCCGTACATTTTCGCCTTTGTGAATCCGGCCATTGTAAGTATTCCAGAGTTCGGGCCGTTGCAGCTTTGGATCCCATTGTCCAAATTCATCCCGCACAGAAAAAATTCTTTCCTTGGCCCTTGCCTTCTCTTCATCCCTCCTGGCGCCGCCAATGCAGGCATCAAACCTGAATTCCTCAATGGTATCAAGCAGGGTAAAGGTTTGCAGTGCATTGCGGCTGGCAAACTTTCCCTTTTGCTCGGTAAGTCCTTTTTCCTGTATGGTATCGGCTACTTTACGCACAATTAGTTTCTCCCCGATGGCAGCAGCGAGGTTGTCCCTGAAGTCGAGTGCTTCCTGGAAATTATGCCCCGTGTCTATATGCACTAAAGGGAAGGGAAATTTACCGGGTCTGAAAGCTTTAAGGGCTAAATGAACCAGCACGATTGAATCCTTACCGCCTGAAAATAACAAAGCAGGTCGTTCAAACTGGCCTGCCACCTCTCTCATGATATGAATGGATTCCGACTCTAATTGGTCGAGGTAATCGCCCCAGGCTGTATGTTGCTCTTGAATTGCCATTATTTCTGTTTGATTATTAACTGTGATTCCTTACTGATATTGTATTAAAATGAATTTTTAGATTTTATCTAAGGCTTCAGGAGCCTGCATTTTCGTGTACATGCAACCCGCATTCCTTCTTATCTGCATCTTCCCACCACCAGCGGCCTGCCCTGAAATCTTCTCCTGGCTTTATCGCCCGGGTACAGGGGGCACAACCAATACTTACAAATCCTTTATCGTGCAATGGATTATAGGGAATCTTGTTTGCCGCTATGTATGTTTTTACTGCCTCCTGCGTCCAGTGCAGGATGGGATGGTATTTAATTACCTGGTTGGCCTCATCCCATTCCACCATCGGCAGGTCTTTTCGGTCGCCGGAATGCTCAGACCGCAGCCCGGTGATCCAGACCTGGTTGCCAGCCAATGCTCTTTTCAATGGTTCCACCTTCCTGATGTAGCAGCATTGTTTGCGGTTTTCGACCGATTCATAAAATGAATTGGGACCTTTTTCCGCTACAAATTCCTGCAGCAGTTGCTGGTTGGGATAATAAGCGGTTACCCTGGTGCCATAAGCTTCGTTCGTGCTGCTCCATACGGAATAAGTTTCTGCAAAAAGGCGCCCGGTATCCAATGTAAACAGGCTTACCGGCAGGTTATTCTTCAGAATGGCATGGGTGATCACCTGGTCCTCATAACTGAAGCTGGTAGAAAATGTGACCTTGCCGGGAAAACGTTCCACCAGGAGCGCTAAAAAATCCTCCATCTTTAGTCTACCTGATTGGTGGAGTAAATCGGCAACAATATTTTCCTGTATTTGATTCATGTTTTGAAAAGAAATTAAACGGAGATTTCTGTGATTGTATTGTGAGACTTAATCAGCAACAACACTGTTTTTTACAACAATGGTGCTGCATACAAATGGAACGATTGCAGGTAACTGGGGACATACTGTTTTTTAAGTCTACTTAAATGATGGACAAATATAGGACACCCATCCGGAATCGTAAAATTTTTTTATGCTTTAACGAGCCGATTGCAATTTCCGTTTAAAAAAATCGGTTAAAAGCAGCCTCTTACCCATGAATATTGATTGTGCTTAGTATATTTACCGTACTCAAGCAGCAACTATGACCAGAGAAGAGAAATTTATGCAGGAAGCCATTGCCCTGTCGCAAAACGGGATGAATAACAACGAGGGAGGCCCCTTCGGCTGTATCATTGTAAAGGGAGATGAAATTGTAGGCAGGGGAAACAATAAAGTGAGTTCCACCAACGATCCCACTGCACATGCGGAGGTAACGGCCATCAGGGATGCCTGTAAGAACCTGCATACTTTTCAATTGAATGATTGCGAAATTTATACTTCGTGTGAACCATGCCCGATGTGCCTTGGTGCTATCTACTGGGCCAGGCCTAAAGTGGTTTACTTTGCGAATACCCGCCAGGATGCCGCAGACATTGGCTTTGATGATTCTATGATTTACGATGAGATGAACGCTTCACTCGAAGACCGGAAAATACCGATCATACCGCTGGGGCGTGATACTGCCTTACAGGTTTTTCATCAATGGAAACACAAAGAAGATAAAACACTTTATTAAACCACCTGTTTTCTCCCGGCTGCCTTTCTTTACAGGATCAGTACTTTAATGGCGGTAGATTTACCGGTAATGTCGATCACTTCGAGTTGATAGTTGCCACTTAACAATTGAGTGGCAGGCCGGATCGCATTAGTGGAAGTACCGCCAGCATGATTGATCAATTCCCTGCACATCAATTGACCGGCGCTGTTGGTGAGTTTTACGGTATAAATTCCTGCCGGCAGGTTGCTGAGTTGAAGCGCTATATTTCCATCTGTAGATGGATTCGGGTACACGGTATAACCGGTTTTCCCTTTAACAGATGTCACTTTCACGATGCTGCTATAGGCAATATCCCCGCGGGTTCCGATACTTTTAATCCTGTAAAAATTATCACCACTTACCGGGTAGGCATCCAGCCAGTTGTAGGGCGATGCATTGCTGGCCATTACCGCACCTGCTTTTAAAAAGTTAACACCATCGGTTGATCTTTCCACTTCGTAACTGCTTACATTCTGCTCCTGTGCCACCCTCCATTCCACTTCATTTCCGTTTTGTTTTTTTACGGCAGTGATGCTGGTAAAGTTCACCGGTAGCGGACGCAGGTTGGTGAATACGATCCTGAAGCGGTCAGCCGCTGCAGACGCTGCGTTGCTGGTAACACTGAAATCAACGGTGGTGGTGCCTGCCATATTCAGTGCCGTGGATGTATTAAGAAATTTATCTTCTAAGAACCCTGCAACGCCATTGTCAAAATTGGCCGCAATAAATTCAAGGCGATAGGATTGTAATTTGATCTTCTTCATGTTGAAAAAGACGGTATCAGATTCATTCACCGGTTGTCGTGCATCCACCACCAGCGCCTGTCCGTCTCTCAACAAACCAAAATTATCTCCAAAATTATTGGCCTTCACCGCATCGTGCTCATCAATCGCGTTGGCATAGTCTTCACTGAACACCACTACATTGGCGTCGGCGATATTGGCGTTGCCGGTGCTGGTATTGTAAAGGCTGGTACTGATGGAGGCCTTTACCGCATTGGTTCCTGCAGGGCGGGATACGAGGTTACTGCCTGAAATTTTACTGGCTTCATTGAGTACCACACTACCGCTTCCACTGGTTGAGTGGATCATGAAGGCCTGCCCGGATTCAATACGGGTATTGGGCACACCTGCGGGGTAACTGCCTCCTCCCGGGATGGGCACCCACGGCGTAGGTGTTGATGCACTGAAAGTAACCCATCCACCCAGGCCCTGGGCGCCCGGTATTTTAGGATCCCACAATGAAAAAGATTGATCAATATTTGTTTTACTGAGTGCTGTAAAGTCAATGGGCGCCGCATAGTTATTTCCTGCGGCTGCAAACTGTCCGGCAGTGCTGATCGTGATAGCCGGCTGTGTACCCTGGAATAATGTACCCTTGATCCGCAATAGTACCGGTGTTGGAGGAGTACCCACGGCCGGGGTTACACTCCTGTCGCCCCTGCTGAACAACATATATGCTTTGTTAGCGCCGGCAGCAGTGATTGGTGAACTGGTGTTCGGCACTCCCGGCCATGAATTATTAGCCGGGTTGTAGTATAGGCAGGAGTTTCCCGGGGTGTAAAAATCAAATCCGTCTGCCGGCCAGGTACCTGCGTTCGACGTGATATTGGTGCCGTATCCCGTTCCTGGATTAACGCCGGCAGCCTGGTTCTCCTGCCATGATTGCCTGATGGTTTGTCCATAGGCAGGCGCCGCTAAAAAACGCCATGCCCGGATGCTGGCCAGATATCTTTCCACCGTTACATCGCCATTGATATAGCCGCCGCCTGCTGCTCCCTGGGCCACTCTCGCAGTTCCATTAGCGCCAGACCTGAGTGTAAGATTACCACCGGTACTCAAAATGGAGGTTCCTGCTACGGAAACAACCCCTTCATTACCGGGAGATGTTCCGGCAGTGATGTCGAGTGGAGTGCCGAGGCTGGCCGTTGCATTTCCTGTTAAAGAAAGATTTTTCAATACCTGCTTTCCGCTGGTGAAGTTAACAGTGCCTGCAGTGCCTCCCAGGGTCAGGTTAGAGGTATTGGATCCGCTTAGGGTACCCGGTCCTGTTATACTACCGTTAACGGTTAGTGTATTTCCGTTGATATCGATGATAGAACTTGCCGTGCCGGTAACGAGGTTCCCGGTTAGCGGAGTTTTGTCAATGATAAGATCTGAGTTCAGCGCAACCGTCACGGGCCGGTTAAGGGTAAATTGCCCGGTTGTGTTGCCACCGGTGGCGAAGCGCAATGTACCTACAGTGCCCACCGTTCCACTGATACTGATGCTGGAATTTTTATCGGCGTAAATACTTCCGCTGGTACTGGTTAACCCTGAAAACTGCAGGTTATTGGACGCCTGTGTTAACGTGTAAGCTGCAAGGTCGAGAATGCCGGTTGCAGTAATGGCTTTATTTAAAGATACATTGGCGCCAATAGTAAGATTGGCCATAGTAGAGATCGCTGCAGGAAAGGGATTCACAGTAGCGCCGTTCAATATGTAATTGGCACCTGTACTGTAATTTTTTGTAAGGGTGGTGCCAGACAGGATGCTCCCTGTAGTACCGTCAAGCGCTGTTCCTTCAATGGCTGTATTCGGCGCTAAGCCCGAATTGGCGGTGATAAGGGTTGCAGCTGAAGCAAGATTAAATACAGCATTGTTACCGATATTACCATCATCTGCGCCCACAGAAATATTTTTTACCCCCATGTTTAAAATGGCATTGGGCGCCACTGTTAAACTGCTGCTGTAAGGTTCCACACCCGAACGGATGAGATCAAGTTTATCATTTAATGTTAACGTGGTATTGGTGGTTCCGTTACCTACGTAAAAATTCACGAATCCATTTTTGTAGGCGGAACTGTTGGAATATTGCTGTGTGGTTCCATTGAATAAAATGTTTCCACACACAGTACTGCCATTGGTGGTGGTGAGCTGCCCCATTCCACTCACCGATAAATTACCTGCCAGGTTGATAAGAACAGTTTTAGAACCGGCATTAAAGTCAAGGATACCTGTGAGTGCCGATGATCCTGAAGTTCCGGTAACAGATAAATTTCCCAGTATCGTGATGGTTCTGTTGTTAAACGCATCTCCTATATTCAGGGTGGCAAGCGAAGCATCAGAACCAATCACTGATAAGTTTCCGCCCAGGATCATATCTCCTCCAAACAACCGTGTACCACCTGTTACCAGCAGGTTGTTGTAATTGCTGCCGCCAATGGTTACTGGTGTTAACACAGGAATACTTCCTGATCCGTCAATCAGGTTTACCGTACTCCCGTTTACCACGAAACCGGTTCCTGCGCTGAAACTTCCTGAAGAAGGCACAGTAAGCGTTCCGGTGATATTAATGGTATCTACACCGGCACCTCCCAAAGTGATCACCCGGTTACCATTCACAATATTTACATTGTAAAACCGCCAGGCAGGTGTATTGCTGCCAACGTTTGATTTGAAGGCGGGGATTGTTTGTGCGCCGGTGCCGCTGAAATAAAAATTATTGGTGGTCTGGGGTTGGTAAAAGTTGGTGGCTGTTACACTAAAAGTGCCCAGGATGGTGACTGTTTGGCCGTTACCGACACTGATACCACGATTACCCAGGTTTCCGGTTATTTCAAAATCATAGAAGGTAAATCCAAACAACGTGGTGTTGCCGGTGGCCGGCGTTCTGTCCAGTACCACTTTTGAGCCCGTAACGGTATTTCTTGAATTGGGTATGGATGCTCCAAATGCCTTACAACGGATCTCGTGTGTTGGATCCGTAGACCCCAATGGATCAAGCACCCGCAGCCCGTTATTGGTACTTGTTACCGAACCGTAAATAAATCCGGGCATTGGTTGGGCCACCGTAAGGCTAGCCGAACTGAAGTTAACTGTATTGTAGGCATCAATCGTAGCAGCGTAATTGGTTGCCGTAATACTGAACACGTTGGCTATATCGATGGTGTTGTTTGAAACGCCATTGCCCAGCCTGATCGTTTTACCGCCCCGGTTGCCACTGAAAGTAAGGTTGTAATAATTCGCTGCGGCCACCCTTTGAATGGCGGCTGTTCCTGCAGCATATTCAATGGTGCCGGTTCCGATAGTGGGAGCAGCGCCGCTGATTGACATATCCCCGGTAACCACAATATAGGCAGGTAATATTTTTGCTGCGGAACCGGAAAAACCAAGATTCACATAAGGCAGGTTAAGCACGGTTTGGCTGGCATTGGAACTGGCGTAATTAAAACTGCTGCTTCCTGAAAAATTTGCCGTACCGTTAAAATCCACCAGGTCGTATACGCTGATACTTCCAGTTCCGGTCATGGTAAGCGACGCTGAAGCCCCCACCTGTAACTGGTATAAATTGATGGCGGAGCCGGTACCGATCACCGGCATATTACCACTGGTCGTGTTGATGATGGCGATCTCGGTCTGTGAGGTTGGGTATCCTGCTGCACCCGTCCAGTTAGCGGCGTTATTCCAGGCAGTATTTGATGCACCCGTCCAGGTGAATGTTACGATCTGCAATGCGTTCAGGTTATCGCTGCCCACGTAAAAAGTTTTGCTGTTGATATCTGCGATCACCAGTGACGACTTTCCAACCATAGGTGCGTCTGTAGTACCTGAAGAAGCGATGAGATTACCAAAGCCACTAACGGCATCGGTTAAACGAAGTGTGGACACATCATTCACCGAACCAATATTATTAGCTTGTGCGGTAAGCGCAATAGTGGTTCCCCCACTGCCAAGATTAAAGGCACCGGTATTAACGGTCCAGCTGGAGTTGGTTCTTTTATCAAGCAAAGAACCGTTATCATTAAAGGGTGTAAGGGCAGTTGCATTGATCACCGCACTGTGAGAAATGGCTATATCACCCCCGGTACCCCCCGTTAAATTTGCAGTAGAAAAAAAGATATTGATCGACCGGTCGTTATTACCCGTTCCGAATGGATACCTCGAGTTGGCAGAAGCCCCCGTTGGCAGGCCTGTGGTTGGGTAAGTCCTGCTCAATGTACCGCTGGTAATGTACCCCGCACTGTAAGCGAGTTGGGCCGACAGGTTGCTGTTGGTAAGCGACAAAGTATTGCCGGCGCCTACCGCAATTCCGCCGGAGATCATGGTAAGCGTACCTGGCACGGAACGGTTAAATGAAGTAGGGAAACCGATTCCAACGGCACTGCTCACCGTAAGATTGGCGGGCCCGTTGGTACTGGGAAATTCTACCGAAGAAGCCGTTTGAGTAATGGAACCGTTGTAAATAAGCGTATAATTATTAGCCCCGGCGATGGAGCCCGAATAAATGATACTTCCAACACCGGTAAAATTTCCAGAGTTGGTACAGGTTGCCGGAGCTGCACTGTTAATGTTCGTTACCCGCAGTGCACCAGCATTCACGGAAACACCTACGGGGTCAGTATTGCTGTTGATAATATTACAACGTCCGGCACCGGGATTAGTCCAGGTACCGGAGATCACCACCACCTGTGAAGAGTTGCCGGTGAACTGTATATTCATTTGGGAGCCGGTATTGGTGCTGGTGGATGACCAGGTGGTTCCCGCCGATTTTGAAAGACTTCCTTTTACGGCAAGGGTGGCTGAAGAAGCCACTGCACCACTTCCCGCAAAATCAATGGTGCCACCTGAATGGGAGAAATTACCATTCACATTAAGGGTGGTGGTTCCGGAGGAAGCCTGTAATACAAGCTTTCCTGCCGCTTGCGAAAAAGAACCACAATTGATATTGGTGGCACCCGTTCCGGTAAATCGTATTGCATTGGCGCCGGTGCTGGTAATGGTAAATGTTCCACCGATCGTAACAGCATTACCCGCAAAATCAAAATCCACGTTTCCCGCCTGTGAAGGGCAGTTCCAGGTAACACTGGAAAAACTGGCATCCGTTAAACCGGATGGCGGTACTGAACCCGCATTCATACCGGTAATATTACAGGTAGATCCTCCTGCCCAATAAGCCACCGGTATCGATGAAGCCGCAGCTCCGCTCACAGCATGGTAGTAGTTTGAACCACTGGCCCAGGTAATTGCCCCCGCATTGGTGCAATTGAAAATACCAGCCGTATAGGTAATGGAACCGCCGCTATTGATCGTGGTACCTCCAGTACCCACCACATCAAAATCAAGGGTGCCGCCACTCAGCGTAATCGCACTGTTTATGAGTATTTTTCCGCCGGTACTGGGTGCAATACCGAAAGTGCCTGCGCTGATCGCAAAAGCAGCACTGTTTGTAAGACTGATCGTTAACAGGTCGCCAGCATAAATACCTCCTGCAGTATTATACACCAGTGGCGTTGCCGCACCCAGGCTGAGCACATTGGTAACAACATTCGTGGTAAATGTAACCGGGCTGGTTCCTGAAAGTATTTTTATGGCGCCAATGGTTTGATTGGGAATATTGGCAATGGTAACAGGAACGGTGGCATTAAATGCGAGTATATCGTTGGTGGCAGGAGTAGTTCGTATCGGTGACCAATTAGTACTCACCTGGTAATCCCCTACTGCAGTGCCAACCCAGGTATAGGTTGTTTGCGCTACACTGGCGGAGGCGCCGGTGAGTAAAAAAATTAAAAAGTAAAGTATCCTTGACATAACGTTTTCTTTAAGATGTAAGCACGGGTATTAAGGTTGCAAGGATATTAAACTTAAATATCTCTTTATGAAGAGGGGGGTATTTTTGGGGATAGAAGAATTTATTAATGGTGGTTCACCTAGGTATTGCATAGCAAATATAGACAGATTCAGCATTCTGGCTTATTTTTTTTAGGACAATGCGAAAAATTAAAATTAATTATAATAAATAAGGCTCAGTATCAGCCGCTTACAGAATAAGGACTGTAAATACTGTTCCCTGAACCCTTAACAACGAAAAACAGCGGCTGTTATTTTGATTTCGCAAATAAAAAAGCCTGCATTTCAATAGAAATGCAGGCTTTTGGAATGATATAAATCCAGTGGTAACCAGCTTACTTTGCCTGTACAATCACACCAATCACGTTGCTTGAATGATCCGGGCCGATCACTTTTAACTGGTAAGCGCCACTGATAAGCGTAGCTTTAGGTTTGATCGTTTCCGTAGCGGTGCCGGCTGCATGCACAACGCGGTTGCGATCCACCACTTTTCCATCCTGCGTCATTAATACCACTTCATACACACCGCCCGGCATTTTATTCATCTGCAGGCCGATGGTATTATTGGTAACAGGATTCGGGAATACGAACATAGCCGGGCTGCCCTTGATCACGGTTACCTTAGCCTGGTTGCTGTACGCAATGGCACCGGTGCTTCCGTAGCACTTGATGCGGTAATAGTACACGCCTGGTAGCGGATTCAGATCAAGCAGTGAGTACTGCCTGCTGCTGGCTGCATCCCCGGCGCTAAGTTGGCTTCCGATTGTTTCGAACCTTGATCCGTCAGTTGAGCGTTCCACTTCGTAGTGATCAATATTGAATTCACCGGATACATTCCAGTTAACCGCTACATCCGTATTTTGCAACTGTGCATCAACGTTAGTGAACTGAACCAACTTGTTAAACACGATCCTGAACCTGTTGGCATCAGCTGAAGCAGTGCCTGTTGCCACGTCAAATGCGTAACTGCTGGAGCCTTCCATATTCAATGCAGTTTTAGAACCAAGGAACAAATCTTCCAATACAGCGCTGTTGCCTTCCACACCGGTAAGTCCGCCCAATTCGAATTCAAGTTTATAGTGCTTGGTCTTCATCCTCGACAGCCTGAAGAAGATGGTATCAGTTGCCGAAATTGAACTCCTTTTCTCAATACTCATATCCACTCCATTTTTCACCATACTGATATTTTCAGCGAAGGTGGGCAGTTTGGTGGCATCCTCTTTATCAAGGTCATTGTTGTATTCAGTATTAAAGGTGATCAAGGTACCGTCATTTACAGAAGCCGATCCATCTGCATTATCAGCAATCAGCGTGGTACGTACCTGGCTGTTTGACGGGCGATACATCAACACATTACTTCCGGAGACCTTGAACGATTCCTTGATGCTGAAGCTTGGGATGATTGACGGCGAATTTACCAGGAAGGCCATCCCGGACTGGATTTCACCAGTATTCAGGCTGGCAATATTTGGCGAACTGGAATAAATCCCTCCACTTCCTCTTGTAACTGTTACCCAGGCACCGACGCCACTTGACCCGGTAAGATTTGCATCCCATATGTAGTATGAACTTGGGATGCCGGTATTCAGCGGATCAGTGTAGATCTTTTCATAACTGATCGATGAAGCATATGGATTAGCCATTGCGTAATAAGTGCTTGGACCCGAAACGAGCGCTCCTTTACCAGTGATCGTCATTGGAGAGGCTGCATTGCTGGTTACATTCAGATCACCGGTTGTACGCAGCGTGGTGGGGCTGGTTGGAGCGTATTGTCCGAGTGACAAATTGGTACTCCTATCGCCCCTTACAAATACCATGTAACCCGGTTGATCGGTGATCACACCATTGTTGCCGCCGATAGTGGTACCGCTGGTATTTGTTGGTACCCCGTTCCACCCGGTTGTGGTGAGATAGAAGATCGACGCATTGTTGGTATTGTTCTGATCGAAATTAGGCACATTGTTTCCGTATGAAATGTGTGTACCAAAGCCAGGAACAGGATCGGCCAGTGTTCCAAGCGGGTAAGAGCGGGCACTTTCCTGCCAGTTATTGAAAATAGTAGGCGTTGGTGAAGTACTCGATTTAACCGGAGCAGTCAGCAACCTCCAGGCCCTGTGTGCGGGGATATAACGTTCCACCACCACTTTACCCACTACATCATTTCCTGTTCGTGTACTGTTCAACGTTACATCCGCTATCCGTGCGGTGGCGGTTGCCGTTGATTTCAGGGTAAGTAAATTACTGGTGTTGAGTTTCTGGTTGCTGGCATTGCCAAAATTCACTTCATTGGTGATGTTCAGCATATTGCCGGTATTATCGATGGTTAAACCGCCGGCACTTGTATTGCTCACCAACAGGGTGGAAATGGTGGACGTGCTGAAGTAATTAGCCCTCAATGTCTGGGCTGCGGCTCCGGCAAATTCTACTGTGCCGGCAGTGGCATCGATGGCTCCCACCGTGGAGGTAAGTGTACCGTAAATTCCAAGTTTGCCACCGGCCGCTACTGTTATTGTACCCGAACCGGTAATGCTGATATTATTCGCTACGGCCGTGGTGCTGATATTTGGATAGTTGGCCGCTGTAGGAATGGTTACATTGGTTGCGCTGGTTGGAACACCCGGACACCAGTTCTGGGCATCATTCCAATCAGTATTGATTCCCAGCCAGGTATTGTTCGGGTTGATCACTACCACCACTGGGGTGATTGGTGAATAACAGTTTCCAAATCCATATTTAATGTAGTAGGTACCACTCACATTGATGGCAGACGGAGTAGCCACCGGAATGGTTCCCGCCGCATCTGAATAGTAATAGAATACTGATCCGCCGGTAGAACCGGTTGTAACAGCCGTGATGTCAACGGTATTACCCGTACATACTGCAGCCGGGTTAGTAACAGTGAGGCTTACAGGATTGGTACCGGCAAACTCATCAAAGCCGATATCGGGAGTGCTGGCATCCCTGGTATCTGTATCGAAATCGTCTGTAAAGCCGGAGATCGGCGCACCCTGACCGTTCATCGTACAGTTATTATTAGTAGTGAGGTGAAGGTCGTTGGTGCCGGTAAAGTTTGGTTGATCGCTCACGGAAGCGGCATCCCTTGTACTCATCCTTGTTTTATAAGCCGCCAACGTCTGGTCACTATTGGTACCATCGTAGAAAATCAATCTTGATGCCGAAGGCGTGCCCGCATAAAACAGGTTATTATTTGAAGTGCCTGCATAGTTGGTGAGGGTGGCATTTGACCTTCTGTAAGCCACTGTTAAACCGCCATTTGGCACACACTCGTTATCTACCAGGTTGTTCCGCAGGTTTAAAGCACCGGTGGTGGCAGTGGCACTGGTGGTGTGGTAGAAACCTGTTGATCCAAAGCCGGTACCGCCATTACCCGCCAGCCTGATAGAGTTATAATAAATATTGAAAGTGGAGTTGGCTACAGTTCCGGAAGCCTCAATTCCCCTTAAACCATCTGGAACCGTAAGCACTGAATTGGCTGCCACTGACGCAGTACTGGCCGCTGCCAATGTAAGATCGATGCTGATCATATTATTTACAACGGTAACGTTGGTGCCACTAGGCATGGCGATACCCTTGGCAAACGTATTAGTACTCGAACCCTGCCCTGGGAAGAGGTTAAACACCTTGTTTTTGGTGATCAAAACAGTGCCACCCAACTGGCTGTGAATACCGGTGATCTGTATACTGGAACCGGAATTCGAATACAGGTTACTGATCGTATTTCCGCTCACGGTTCTTGTACTGGAGGCTGACGTGTTATTGTGTATGCCTTTTAATACATGCGAACCAGTGGAAGTACCGGTAATAAACAGATCGCTGATCACATTACTGGTAAGGGTTTCATCCTGTGCACCTCCATTGTTCACATAACCGTAAATGGTTCCAACTGCCGTACCCGTCATTCCTGTAATAGAATTATTGGAAATGGTGTTAGAGTTCACAGTATAAGTGGAGGAACCGGTTTGAGTAATACAGTTTAGCGTAACTGCTGCACCACCGCCGGTGACCGTATTATTTGTGATCGAGTTTGAATTGATCGACACTGTGGCAGTGGCTGCCGGAGATGGCAGGGAGATAAGACTCACGGTACCTGTTCCCTGTTTGGTGTTTCCTGTAATCATATTACTGTTTACCGTAACCACACCTGGAAGTACTGCTGAATTGCCAATCGCTATAAAGGTTCCTGTACCGGTTTGCGTTACATTCTGCACGGTATTCCCATTCATATTCAATGTAGCAGGAGTAGCCGAATTCAGGATACCTGACCAGGCACCGGAAGTAGCTGTCGTATAGGAACCGGTAATCGTATTATTATTGATCGCAACAGTGTTGGAGGCTGCAGTGGATCCAATCGCATTGTCAATTACAGTAATGGCGCTGGTTGTACCTCCTCCATAAATACTCAGGTTATTATTGTTGATCGTGGCGCTGGCACTGGTACCCGCCTGGGCCCATATACCGCGTATAACAGCCGGGTGATTAACACCGGCACCGGTATTGTTATTGATCGTGTTGTAGGAAATATTAATGTCCCACTGGTTGCTTGCAATTACACCGGCTGCTGCCTGCACTGCGGCGGCACCACCACCAAAATTGATGATATTATTACCAGTGGCAGCACTGGAGCCCCCGATATCATTGCCAAAGTCACCGTCGGTAAATGGCGTGACAGCAGCCAAACCAACCAACGCAATACCGGCATTACAATTCTGGATGGTATTGCTGTAGAATTTATTGTAACTGTTGGCACCGGCAGCCCCGCCGGCAGCCAATGCCACAGTGGCATTTGTCCTGATAGAGTTGAACACTACGATACCGTTCGATCCGGGCGTATTGGCTGTAAGACTTGAACCTGCTCCTGCATTGATCCGGTTAAGTGTGATCGTACAGTTTTTGATCAGGTTATTCTGGGCACCATCGGTATTATTCAGCTTAAACAGCCCGTATCCAAATTCCATACATACCAGTTGGTTGGTACTGTTATTATCGTTGATATCGATTCCATCGATGGTTACATTGTCAATTCCGTTCAGGCTCCAGATACCATCCGGGTTTGGCGAGTTTGGATTCGCCACACCTGTGAAAGCAGCATTGATCAAAGGATTTACTCCTACGCCGCTTTTCTGGAATACGATCGTTTTACCGGCTACAGCAGCATTCAGCGTTGCAT
The DNA here is from genome assembly GCA_964452405.1 of uncultured Ferruginibacter sp. GTDB lineage: Bacteria > Bacteroidota > Bacteroidia > Chitinophagales > Chitinophagaceae > Ferruginibacter. The sequence goes on along the minus strand of CAYVLT010000002.1, from coordinate 26,699 downwards.
TACCTAATGCTAACTGTGTGGTGATATTTTCAACATATCCAGGTGTTACATTAAAGGTACAGTTACCGCTGATCGACCTGGAATTAAGATCACTGATGGCTGTGGCGAAAGAAATATAATTTGAACAGGTAGAGCCCGCAATTGTTGCACCGGCTGCAAAGGCAGTGGTTGGAGTATTATTCACCGTAAACTGTGTTCCGCTAACGATACTTGTAATTACCGTGTTCGCAGCAAATACGCCGGTGCCTGATACTTTGGTAACCGCGGCGCCCACCACCAGGTTAGCCGTACTTGCCACATTGATAGTGGTGCCGGCAGATGCGCCATTGGCAGTTGCTGTAACTGCCCCGATGGTGTACACACCCGCCATAAGGGTTGGTGCGGCAGTGATGGTAAATACCGGTGAAGTAGTCACCGAACAACCATTGGAGTTACTTACCACCACATCGTAGTTTCCTACAGCAGTAGCTGCATAGGTACTGCTTGTTGCACCACCAATATTTACACCTCCCAATCTCCATTGAATGGATGTGATGGTACCACTACCTGCGGCTGCATTGGAATTAAGCAAAACCGGGATACCGGAACACAACAGGTTGCTTCCGGTAATTGAAGCCGTAGGGTTGGCATTTACTGTTTGAACGATCGTGATGGTAGCTGGTTTGGGAGTGGCACAACTCAGGCTTGACACCATATCCACCCTTATATTATCACCGTCAACAGGTGTATATGAATAGGCATCTGTTGCTCCGGGCCCCTGCACGCTGCTGCCATTTACAAAGAATTCGTAAGTAGGCGACACTCCACCGTTGGTGGCCACCGCCGTAAAAGTTTTAAGTGTGCCTGCGCAGACCGCAGCAGTTGGGGTAATAACCACTGATGCAGTCTGAACCGTAATGTTCATGGTAAGCGGGTTAGAGGTAGCCGGGTTACCCAGGGCACAGGAAGAAATACTGGAGGTAAGTACACAGGTTACCATATCCAGGTCATTCAATGTGCTGCGGCTGAACGTAGCAACTCCGGACGGAGCGCCCTGTGAAAAACCATTAACAAACCATTCATAGGTGGGTGATAAACCGCCATTTGTTGGCGTTGCTGTAAAAGTAACATTGGTACCTGTACAAACATTCACGCCGGGACTGGCAGCTATTGAAACAGAAACCGGGAATGAAGGATTCACCGTCATCGTGATGGCACTGCTATAAGGTACTTTTGGCAATGGGCAGTTCAATGCATTGGAGAACATCCTGCAGGTTACTGATTGACCATTGGTTAAAGTAGTGGTAGTAAAGGTATTGCTGGCAGCCGGGGCTCCCTGCGAAATACCATTGATAAACCATTCGTAGGTAGGTGCGGCTCCACCGTTAACCGGGGTAGCTGTGAAAGTTACTGACTGGCTGGCACAGATGGTGCTGCCAGGACTTGCAGCAATGCTGACACTGGTTGGCGTTGTTGCACTTACATTGAAGGTAAGCGCATTACTGGTAAGTGGATTCACCGGGATACAGGTAGCTGTACCAGGGCCACCCACTGTGAGTGTACAGGTTACCACATCTCCATTCGCTAAACCACCATAATATAAATCTGTTACGATCGTACTGTTAGCCGTGGCAGTAACGTTCTGGCCGGTTAAAGGAGATATAGGCGTAATGTCAACACTGAATTGTGTCGGGCTGATAATACCACTGATCTTGGATCCGGGAGCCAATGTACCGCCACTGATTGCCATGCCCTGGTAGAACCCGGCAGTGCTGGCTACCGTAACGGTGGTACCGGAACTGGTGGCCGAAATAGGACCGGCCGTAATGGTGACCCCATTCTTCTTCCAATCATATACCGGGCTGCTGGAACCCTGTACATTCTGAGAGGTGATGGTTATATGTGCTGTATCACCACCACAGATCGTGGTTGAGGGAGATGCAGCGATTACGATACTGATTGGGTTACTGGTTACTGTTGTAGTGATGGTATCCTTCACACTACAGGTTCCAAAAGAGGCCGTTGCGATATAATCCCTGGTGGCACTGGGTTTTGCATAAACAACCGGGTAATTGGTACCTGCTGTATATGCGATGGTGGCGCCTGCGTTTGTGTAAAGTTCTGTTACCGGGCTCCAGGTTACTGACGCCTGCCCGCTCACCTGTATCTTGTCGAGCATCCATCCATAGTATAACACTGAACCATCTGATTTAATGCGGAACCTGAACTTGAACTGGGTACTTGACTGCCAGGCAGAAAGATTGAGCGTTTCCAGTTTCCAGAGTGAAGGACCTGTTGTTGGAGTTGAGGTACCATCTGTGAGTTGGCTGTTCCAATCTGCATAACTCGTTTTTTCGAAACAAACCACCCCATTACGCAAAGTAGCACCGGTGTTTGTCCAGCTCGAAACAGGGAATGGCGTCCAGTTGCTTCCTCCATCAGTTGAGTATTCAACATAACCAAAATCCCAGTTGGAAGATCCATTGTTTTCAATGGCCGCAATATGATAGAATGTAAGTACCGGGTTTGTATATATTGAAAGATCGATATTATTTGTTGTTTCGTAAGATGCAGCATCAGCATCTGTGATATTATTCTGGTAACTTAATCTTACCGCACTTGATCCCTCCTGGAAATAGGTGAGGTCCTGGTTTTCCGTCATACCAGTTCCTGTTACCACAAATTTGCTGATTGGGAAAGATTCAAATCTTTCTTCAAAGAAAGTACCGGAACCACCGGTTGCTGTAATGGTTTGGGTGCTGCCCACGCAAACGGTAGCGCTGGCTGGACTGATCACAACAGGCTGCGGCGTTGGGTTTACATTCACCGTAATCTGCCCGGTATTTACACAACCACCCGGTGCTGATGCTGTAACGGTGTAGGTTGTGGTGGCAGATGGTGTTACTGATACTGAACTGCCAGATAAAGAACCTGGCGTCCAGCTATAACTGGTAAAAGTAGCTCCGCTGGCTGTGAGGGTAGAAGGCGTGCCCACGCAGACTGTGGAGGGAGAAGCCGTCAAAGTAGTTAGGGTTGGCGGCGGGGTTACAGTGGCCGTTACAGCTGTGCGGGCAGATCCGCAAATACTGGAGAACTGCCAGTTATAGTAACCCATAAAGTAGGTATCAGTAAATCCATTACCGGTAATGTTAATTGCAGTAGAGGTATATGGATAAGAACCATTGGAAGTATTCCGGGTCAAACCACTGGAAGGTAGTCCACCTGGAGCGTACAAATAATAATCTGTACCTATCGGTAATGCCACATTAATCGGGATGGTTTGTGGAGTGCTGCCACCAGATACGGTGGTAGTGTAAGGAATGGTTGCCAGGGCGGTTCCGGCCGAATTGTAAACAATCAAAGTTGATGACTGCCCTGAAGCGAGCGGAAATACATCGATCGACACCAGGGTAGTAGCCTGCAATACATCAAAATTCACCTCCCAACTTACCGTTTGGGTACCAATTGTTCCACCCTGTGCGGTTGGTGATGCCGGCCCAACTGAGCCACTTACACCGCCTACGGCAGCCTCTGCATAATAGGTGGTAGTGCCGGATATCACCGGTGTGGTAAATGGTGAGCCCGTATATAATGCTGTACCACCGGTAGCAGCGGCATACCACTTAATAGAGGATCCAACTGACCCGGTAGCACTGAGACTAACAGTTCCAACACCGCAACGGCTACCGCCTGTTGTTCCCAGCAGTGATGGGTTAGAAACGGTTACGGTTACAATATTTGAATAACCTGGAGAACCGGCCGCACAGGTTACCCTTAAGCGATAATAAGTAGTAGCTGAAATTGACGGAGGGGTAGCGTTGGCAGGACTGGTTTCCCCTGCAATATCAGTATAGGTAACGTTATCGGTTGATGATTCCCATTGGTAAGCTATACCTAACCCTGTGGCATACCCGCTTCCGGTAAGCGAAACAGCACCGGAAACACATATTTGGGTGGAACTGGCGGAGATAGTACCTCCCGAATTTGACACACAGTTGGCTGGCGTAAATTCATCTGCACCCATATCCGGTGTGCTGGCATTCCTGGGGTTACCATCAATATCCGTTGTAATACCGGCAATAGGTGTTGCCAGGGCATCGAGTGGTGAACTTGGCAATGTGCTCTGCAGGTGCAGGTTGGTTGGAGAAACAAATACAGGGTTGACCGCTACTGAATTCAGGTCCTGCCCGGTAGCTGTTTGCCAGGCTGCAATGGTACCTCTTGAAGACCCAAGATACCCGAGTACACCGGTGGAATAATAATCGTTGTAATCGATATTGGTAAATGAACTTGCAGGAACTGCAGAGTAAATACTATAACGGCCTCCTGACGCAGCAGTTTGAGGGTTACTGAAAATATTGTTCCTGATGTCAAGGTTTACCGGGGTTACTCCCGCCGAAGTACGGTTATCGATAAAGATAGCTGCAGAATTACCGGCAGTAGGCTGATCCGTATTTAAATTAATGGAGTTGTAATAAATATTATAACCACCTCCACCCAGGATACCGATACCATGGCCGTTATCTGTAACATTTGGCGTATAACCGTCACCGGTAATATCATAGATGAAGTTGTTATACACCTTCAAACCGGAAGTGGTGGATGATGATTGGAGGGTAATGCCATGTGCTGTCCAGGCGGCGGTATTGGTATTCTTGATATCATGGATCACATTATTGAAAATGTTTCCACCTGAAATCGCACCACGGATCGTGATACCGCCCGTAACGCTGGTGTTGGAACCAACGGTACTGGTTACCCCAAGAATGGTATTGTTGCTTACGGTTACACCAGTTTGATTTGAAACAAACACGGCGATAAATCCAAGTTTATCGGTAGCAACGGAAGAACCCACCTTATTACTGTTAATCACCGTTCCCGTTTCACCTGCAGAAGGCCCCACTGTAATAAGCCCGTAGTAAGATTTGCTGATGTTGTTATTTTGGTAAGTGTTGCTTGAGTTAGCAGCTTCCGCCACGCCCCCTACCGTTGAACCACTTGATATGATACCTCCAAAAGTTGTGGTTGTACCATTACCAACGATCGCACAGTTCTTGATGGTATTGTGGGTGGCCCCATTAGTGGTAGATGCGCTGGCCAGCCAGATCACGGCCGAACTGGTTCCGGCGTCTGTATTGGTTAATGTCAGGCTCTGGTCAGAACCGCCTGAATTGGAACCGTCGATGGTAACATAATCAGCTCCGTTCAGTTTTATTAATGCAACTGATGAAGCGCCGGTTATGGAGGCAGTGGTATTTGGTTTGATGGTAAGTGTATTTACTGAACTGGCGACGGGGTTAGCGATCACGATCGGGAAAGTTTCCGAGGGATAAGTAGCGTCAACCAGGTTAAACACCACGGCGCCACTCAAACAGGAAGTGTTGTAGGCATTCACCGCTGCAGTAAGCGTGGTATAAGTTTGCCCCGCACCTACATTATAGGTACCCGGCGCCAAACTTGATTGCACAGTGTAAGTGTTAACAGTGGTTGGTGCTGTACCTGCTGTAGGTGGATTGGCGGTAAAACCACCTGCCCCGATAGACGATTCAGAAATTACATTGGGTGTGGAGGCATTGTCCTGGGCCACGATGTAGTAAGAAACCACATCTCCCAAACTTACGCCGGCGCCGAAAGTAAAGGTATAGTTATTCCCTGCCACCGTTGGAGCGGCTGCAGCTGTATATACGCCGGCATTAATTTTCCAGAATAATCTTGGCAGGTTAGCGCCACTACCAACACCTGAAGGATCGGTGATGGTTGCCGTGAGCGTTCTCGCCAACAGGTCGCAGGCGCCTGTAAGTGGTGTAAATACGATTGATGGTGGCGTAAGATCCTGTGGTGTTCCTGCAAATTCGTCTGCACCAATGTCCGGAGAACCAGCACTCCTTGCTGCATTGTCAATGTCGATTGAAACACCTACGGCTGCACCTCCTGATTCCAAACTGGTGGTGGTTGCCGCAGGAATATGCAGATCGGTAGCAGATACAAAAGGGGCTGCAGCCGTTGTTGCAAAAGAAGCAAAATCACTGGCACTTATGCCTGCTGCAGAAGAATAACTCCTGAAATTGGTAGCCGGAGCAGTTGATAACGCGTTAAAATTACCAGCCGTAAACAGGTTCGCAGTTGAATAGGCACTTGCCCCGGCAAACGCCAACCCGGATTTATTCACAACCGAGCCGGTATAGTAAGCGTTATTGTTGATATTGTAACCAAGTGTGGCACTGGCAGCAAACGGAAAATACATACACACATGCGCATCCGAACCCGAACCACCGGTTACGGTATTGGAGAAAATATTATTTCGGATATCCAGCCCTGTTACTGCACTGGAAGCAACCGAAAAGCAGGTGATCACATTTGTGTTGGTGGCAGGGCTTGCACCTGACAGGTGCACGGAGTTGTGGTATATCTTATGATTGGCGCCACTTGCCAGTAAAATACCGGATGTATTCTCAGCTGTATTGGCAAAACTGCTGTTACCGATATTCATTATATCGAAGATGAAATTGTTTCTTATTTCTCCTCCATTGGCAGCAGTTGCAAAATAAACACCCAGGGCGCCATAACCTCCGGTGTTCTTATTGTATACATTGGATATTTTGTTCCGGTTAACGGTTGCCGCTCCGCCGGCAGTTGCAATTTTCACTCCTGATACAGGTAAAGCCGGACTTCCAAAGACAGTGGTGATTGTATTGCCGGTGATATTAAAGCCAGCGGAGGCTGCACTTACCAGTACAGCATTCGCATCTGAAGTGCCGTTGTTTGCAACACCGGTGATGGTATTGTCGGATACTTCCACCAGGTTGGTTCCAATTGCACTGGCTATTTCAACACCTGAGATGGTAGTGGCCACGTAAGAAATGATATTCTGAATGGTATTACCGTTAATGTAAACCGCATCTGTTCCTGCTATCCAGATACCTTTAGTGTACACCGTAGAGGAAGGAGTTGTAAACGGGTAAGAGCCCGGAACTCCGGATGCGCCGATCACATTATTGGTGATGGTGAGGGAACCAGATACAGACGATGCGGCGCCGTTGAATTCTATACCACGGCCGCACTGGATTATCTCATTATTGTCAATAACCAGGTTGTCAATTTTGGTTCCTGCAGGAGCTGCCTCCGGCGTGGTGGTTGAAATGGCAGTTGGCGCAGTGGTGTTCGTTGCACCCGCATTACCACCGCAGTAAATACCAAAACTCAGGTTAGCTGATGAAGTGGTGGAAGTGATGGCAGAAGCATTCCCCCCTGTTACGTTACCACTCAGTATACAATTCAGGATAAAGTTATTATCAGTATTCAGTGCGCCGGTTGCGTGCGTGGCCAACCTGATCACCGAACTGGATACCAATGTGGCGGCTGAAGTATTGGAGATGGTAAGGTCCCTGTTGTTACCAGGACTGTTAGGATTATCACCGATGATGAATACATTGTCTGCACCATTCAATTCGATCACACCCCTGCCGGCTCCCGGGGCGCCGGAAACTACTACCCCATCTGCAACAGGTTCGATCAATATGGATGAGTATGAAGCTGGATCCGCATCGCCGCTATTCAACACCGCCGGGGCGGATTCGGTGATGCTCGAATTGATATCAATTACGATATCACCCTTATGCGTACCCAGGTTGATCGCATCGAATGCGTCTTTCAGCGTAGCATAGGATCCTGTAAGCGTACCGCTGGTGGCAGTTACGTCTACAAACTGCGCAGACACCCGCTGACCAGTAGCAACAAAAATGGATAAGAGCAATAAGTAGTAGATTTTCTTCATACAAAGAGATTTGAGTTTTTTGTGTACGGGTAAACAAAAAAATACATAAAAAAACCCCGGATGGTTCCAGAGAATTGTTCTAATTGGGATAACCGTTGGGTAAATTGAGCGCTTCAAACAGGGATTGGAAATAACTGTGCAATTAACGAAAGCAAGATAATTTTTAATAGTCGAAAAACCATACAATTTTTTAACTATTTGGTAACAGCCTGGTAAGAATGTGAAATAGTTGTTCTATACCGCACTTTACAGTAAATTATAAAGAAAAAAAGCAGGATTTATTAGAGAATAAAGTAGCTGGGTGGATTTTTTTTGAAGGACTTAAAAGCTGTGTTGCCCGTTAAGAAAAATATTAAAATAACCTTTCACCATAGGAGGTTATTTTGACTGTTTTGGAAATCAGCAACTACCGGAAACACGTAATGCACCCAATTGAGAGGTGCATTACGATGATTACATTTTTTTAACTAATCAGGCTGTCGCAGCTTTTTTACGCATTTGCCTGATGGTGATGAATGCGGCAAATAAAACACCCGCAACCAATAACATCATAGTCATGGTACCATCGAAAGGTACAGCATCAGGTCCACCGCCATCAACGTTTGGCGGAGGCGGAGTCTGGCAAATACTGAACAGAGGGGTTGCAAGTAAAGCTGCAGTAACAACCAGGTTTGTAAGTCCCGTTTTAAAAGACTTTGCTGATAATTTTGCTTTCGAAATCATTGTTTATTTGTTTGTATTGATGAATAAATTTTGAACTTCCCTTGCTTTGTCAGGAGCGATGATCTCAATCTTATACGCACCTCTTGCAATGCTGGCAGGAAGGTTGATCAACTGTGTACTATTGCCACCGGCATGTTCTACAATCGTGGTATAAACCACTTGGCCTGCTGAGGAAAGTAACCTGATATTGTACCTTCCACCAACCTGGTTTTTGAACTGAAGGTTAACTGTGCTTCCTTCTACCGGGTTTGGAGCAATGGTGTAAGATGGTTTAACATCTCCCAGTGAAACTTTTACAATATTAGTGTATTTTATTTCACCGGCAAAACCTATGCTCTTAATCCTGTAAAAATTAGTACCCGTTAACGGAGTGGCATCCATCCAGCTGTAGCTGAGATCAACACTGCTGTTTCCGGTGGCGATCACAGTGCCTGCTTTCGCAAATGACCTTCCATCAGCGGAACGTTCCACTTCGTATTTCAGGATGCTTCTTTCGGCAGCCACTTTCCAGTCAACTTTTACAGCCGCACCCAACTTATTGGCACTGATGCTGATAAAGGTTACAGGAAGTGGAGCAGCCTGTACCTGGTTGTACACGATCTTGAACCTGTCTGAAGCAAATGATTGTGCATGTGCGGCGCTAACCGTGAAATTGTAGTTGGTGGTTCCTGTTAAATCCAGGGCAGTTGAAGAGCCAAGGTAATTATCCACCAATCTTGCGGTTAAACCAGCCACGTTCATCTGTTCTGCCACCAGTTCCAGTTTGTATTGTTTGCCATCTACCAGGTTCCACATATTAAAGTAGGTAGTGTCGAACTCTGTAACCTGCTGCCTTCCTTCCACCACCAGGTTCCTGTTTTCCCTGAGGATAGCGAAGTTTTCACCGGCGTTATTCAACTTAGGAGCATCGTCTCCATCCACATCGTTGGAATAGGCATTATCAAATACTGAAATGTTAGCATCTGCAAGTACCGGGATGTTAGCACCATCTATTACATACAGGTTAGCTTTCAGTTTTTCCGGCGTTGTTGATGGCCTGAACACGCTGAAGTTGAGACCGGTTGTTTTGGCACTTTCAGGGATGGTGATTGAACCTCCTGAGCCACCTGCCACCACGAAGAATGACTGACCTGACTCGATCACTGAGTTAGCTGAAGAGTAGCTGCCTGTAGCAGGTATCGGGTTGAAGCTGTTTGTTCCGCTGAAGGAAACATAGCCACCCAAAGTACCATTTGTAGCAGGCAGTTTAGGATCCCATATATAGAATACGTTGCTGATTCCTGAGCGGCTGAGGCCGGTAAAGTCGATTGCAGAAACAAAGTTATTTCCTATCATATCGAACTTGTTAGCACCCACTGCTATTGGCGCCTGATCTCCAGTGTACAGGGTACCTTTTGTCCGCAGCGTGGTCGAACTGGTCAATGAGCCATTGATGATGGATGACCTGTCGCCCCTGATGTACACAGCATATCCCCTGCTGTTTTCCATATTTCCTGTATTACCAGTTCCAAGTGTGGCAGTTACATCCACCCATGCACCGGTTGAAGAATTCCAGCTTTGCATTGAAGCCTTGGTTGATTTGGCATCGAAACCAAGTGAAGGCCATGCAGCAAGGTTGGAAGTGATCTGGATACCGTAGCCTGGTTTAGGATCAGGTACATAGTGGGTACCTCCTTCCTGCCATGCGTCGTGTATTTTTTGAGCACCTTTGGTTGGTATTGACAACATTCTCCATGCTCTCTGTGCATTGGCCGGTATATACCTTTCTACAGTTACGTCTCCGGTTACATAGCCACCGGCGCTGGATCCCTGTGCAAGACGGGCAGTACCCGAAGCATCAGATTTAAAGGTGAGGTTGCCATTTGAAGCAAGGCTGGCACCGTTGGCTACTGTAACAGTACCATAGGCTGCTCCACCTGTAATATCAAGTGCTGAACCAAGTGTGGTTGTTCCACCATTGATGGTGAGGTTTTTCAACACTGCACCGCTACCACTTACAAAATTCAAGGTAGCGTTTGCACCTACTGACAGGTTAGAAGTGGCAGAACCGATAAAGGCACCGGTACCTGAAACTCCATTTACCAATGACAGTGTTTGTCCATTCAAAGCAAGCGTTGCTGCACCATCCAACTGGATGCTCTTAGCACTGGAAGTGCCGGAGAGGATTGGGTATGGTGTATTTCCATTAGGAATTACCGCGTCGTTCAGGATGGTTGGAACCGTACCCAAAGCCCAGTTGGAAGGAGTGCTCCAATCGGTTGTTCCACCACCGGTCCAGAAGTTAGAACCGGCGTTCACCACGTTCACTGATACAGCTGATGTGGTGTCTGAACCGCAGGTACCTGATACCACTGCATAATAATAAGTAGTACCTGTAGTGGTAGTTTGCGGTGTGAAGCTATTTGTTTGGCCTCCGTTTCCGGCACCTACGCTGGTACCACCTGTTGTACTGTTGCTGGTATTAGAATACCATTGATAAGTAATGGCAGTGCCTGTAGCGCTGAGCGTTAAGTTGGCAGGCGTATTGTTTTGGGCTACCAACTGGCTGGCAGGAGCCGCATCAACAGTAACTGTTGAAAGCGGGTTCACTGTTACATTCACGCTGGCTTGTGCTGTACAAACTCCTGTAGAAGCTGTTACAGTATAAGTAGTGGCGGTTGAAGTAGGTGCACTTACGTTAGCACCAGTCAACGCACCTGGATTCCAGGTGAAGTTGGTTACCGCCGGTAGGTTGAACGTATACATTGTTCCGGTTGCAGGTTGACCGGCGTTAGAGTTGTTAGAAGTGGTACCACTGCTCGTGTTAGAACTAACAGTTACACTCCTGTATTGAGCTGCCGCCCCTGTGATACCCACAGATGCACTCATAGAGCCACTTCCCATTGTACCATACCGGAATTCAACTTTACCAGAGGTTTCGTACAACCATGCCTGGAAGGTTGAGTTAGCCGCACCGCCGGTTGCCCTTGGAATAGTAACATACCATTCAACTTTGAGAATCCTGTTAGGCGCTGTACCGGTAACAACATACTGTACATAACCAGTGGTTCCAGTTGCCAGGTCATCCCAGTAAGGATAGATCTTCGGAATATTAGTGGTACTGGTTACACTATTGGTAAACTGGCTTGAAGCAGCCGTATTGTCTGTTCCCAGTTTAACCCATCCGTCAGGAGAAGCTGAGAAATAAGTATAGCTTGCTCCATTGAACGGAAATTCAAAACCGATCGGAATAGAATTGCCGGCAGTGGTGTTTGCCCCGTTCGACGTATTCATCGGCACATCATCGGTGCTGGCGCTCACGATCTGTGTTGCTCCGGTCATTGGGTCAAGTGCTGCACCGGTTGAAGCTGCGAACTGGTAAGCTCCGGCCAATCCATAGTAAGAAGCTGTTGCCCTCAATTGGGCCGCACTTCCGGTACAAACTGCTGTATCCGGTGACACTGCGAGGCCGATTACAGATGGGTTCACCGTGATCACGGCTCTTGCTGTATCGATACAGCCGTTGGCATCGGTACCCGTAACTACATAGGTAGTGGTTCCTAATGGAGTCGCACCTACTGTAGCCCCCGTAGTGGCTGAAAGCCCTGTTGCAGGTGCCCAGGCATAAGTTGCAGCACCGCTTGCGGTAAGTGAAACCGCGGAAGCACCTGGTTGACAGATAGAAGCTGTTACAGGTGAAACCGTTACGTTTGGCAATTGATTTACGGTTACCGTTACATTGGAAGTAGTTTGGTTACCACAACCATCTGTTACCGTTACCGTATAAGTTGTGGTAGTGGTTGGAGACACCGTGATGTTGGCTGTGCTTCCCAACAGGGTCACACCGTCTGTCCAGGCATAAGTGATCGGAGCACCACCTTGTGCATTAGATGCCAGTTGAACCGAACTGCCCACGCAAATGGCCGTAGGTGTGGCCGCAGCACTTGCCGAAACAGTTTGAACTGTTATCGTTTTAGCCGCCGCAGCAGTAGTAGAACAGCCGGTAACAGGGTTAGTGGCCGTTGCCGCATAACCTGTTGTTGTGGTCGGAGAAACCGCTATGAGATTAGAGGTTCCTGTGCTGTTCGTCCAGCTCCAGTTCAAGCTGCTGCTGACGTTTGTACCTGAATAACTAAGCTTAACCAATGGCCTGTTGGCATAGGTTGATCCCGTAGTAGCATTACATGCTCCGGATGTCGCAAGCAAACTACTGTTAGCGGTGAATGCCGGTGTGCTGGCCGCCACATAAGATGAGCCTCCTGAGAAAGAAGACATATTATAACAAATATTGATCAACACATTCGAAGTACCATCCCAATAGAAAGGTGTGCTGAATGTGTGAACATTATCACCAGATACTGCAGTATAGGTGCTGGCAGTATACACTGTAGTAAATGATGGCTCAGCGAAAGTGGTAGTAAGGGCACTATTTGCCACATTCGCCATACTGATGGTATAGTTGTTGGCTGAACCACTACCCACGCTGGTAACGTTGAAAGTGATCGCAGAGAAATTACCAGCTACAAACCCTGCTGACGTTAATTCTGCGGCAGTGAATAATAACTGGTGCCTGAAATCGCCCGTTCCCGCACCGAACCTGTAAACACTTCCATCAAATTCTTCAGTGGACTGGGTTCCAATTGCATTAGTTGCAGGTGTTCCAGTGATACTTTCTGCAGTAATGACAGAAGTACCGCCTACGCATATCGTATCAGGATTGGCCGTAACACTGCTGATCACCGGGTTAGGATTGGCGATCACAGTGATGGACCTGGAATTAGAACAACCGCTGTTGCCAGCAACTCCATCGTCTGCCAGTAATGTATAAACATAAGTGTTGGCAATATTCGGAGTGGCTGTTACAGCATTGCTGTTGGTAGAACTTAAACCGGCTCCGCTTGAAGGGGTGGCTGACCAGGCGAAGTTCACGTAAGGAGACCCTGCAGTAGCTGTAAAGTCTACAGAACCACCCAGGCAGAACGTGGTATCACCGCTGATAGCAACCACCAGGGCAGGCGCAGCAGTGATGGTAACGTCAACCTGTGTACGCGGACCTTCGCAGCCTGCTGCCGAGGTTTCAGCAACCCAGTAAGAAGTGCTCGCTGTTACGGTTGGAGCGTAGCTGCCGCCGGTTTGCAGGGAAGTACCGCCGCTTGATACATTGTACCAATTGAGCGTACCACCTGTGCCGGTTGCACTGAGATCAACCACACCAGGACCGCATTTAGAAATTGAGGAAGCAGTTGGTGCGGCTGGTAATGGATTTACACTCACGGTAACAGGCCCTGCGACGCTGGTACATCCATTTCCATCAGTTGCAGTAACATTATAGTCTGTTGTAGTGGTAGGGTTAACAATCACCTGGTTCCCTGAACCAGCTCCGTTATCCCAAACCCATGTATAAGATCCCGCCCCGAGAGCAGGTACCTGTCCTCCGAAAATAATATTCAAACGGTTTGTGCTTAAGCTGGCAGTATTGTTTTCTGCGGTAGTTGTATACGCAACTGTATTGCCGGACGTAGCTGTGTAATAGGTTACAGAATTATTGAAATTGTCTGCACCGAGGTGTACTACCTGGACAACAACATTTGAAGTGCCATCCCAATTAAATGGATGATCAAAGTTTATCGTATTCACGCCGACTGCGTGAGTATAGGTTTTTGGATCAAACACATTGGTAAATCCGCTTGTTGTATCAACAAAGCCTGTTAGTACCGAAAGTGCAGTGTTACCCATCTTAACCCTGAAATTATCATTTGTTGCAGCATCTCCAAGGGTGGTTATATTAAAAGCTATTGAAGTAATATCACCAGCATGCAACCCCGCAGCCTGTAATTCTGCTGCAGTGTAAAGTAATTGCATGCGGTATGAAGGCCACCTGTTACAGAAAGCTGTAGGCTGTGAAGTTGCGCTTGTCAAGGTGACGTCAGTTCCAATGGTTGCATTACCCGGTCCAATTGACGGGGTAAGTGCTTTTAGTGTATCGGCAACGCCGGCGCAAATCGTACTTGAGCTTGCCGCAACTGAAGTGATTACCGGCAACGCATTAACGGTAACCGTTTTTGTGGCCACACTGGTACATCCTTTATCCGGGTCGTAACCGGTAAGTGTATATGTATAAGTTCCTGCTGCTGTTGGAGTGATGGTAATGGCTGGATCGGTGATCGCAGTGTCCACTCCTTCCGTATGGGTTAAGCCGCTTCCAAGATCCGGATTGGCTGTGTAATCAAATATAAAGCTATTGCTTCCACCTGTCTGAGTATAAGAGAAGGTGAGCGAACCGCCGAGGCAAACCGAAGCTGGTGTTGCATCAAGGGTAAGTTCATCCGGGGTAAGATCGAATGTAACCTGTACGAGTGTACGGGGACTTTCGCAACCATTGGTTCCTATTTCAGATACCCAGAAATCGGTAGGCTCACTGATCGTTCCGGTGTAAGTGGTTGAAGTAGAAGTTTGCAATGGAGAACCGCCGGTTTCTGTGCTGTACCACACAAAGGTTCCGCTGCCGTTGGCGCCACCAGTAGAAACAGAAGCAGTTGGAACACCGGTTCCGCACTGGCTTGAGCTTGCACCGATTGGTGCTTCTGGAAGTGGATTAACAGTAATATCTACTGTATCCATCTTGCTACAAGATGTAGCCGGGTCGGTGGCGGTAACAATATATTGGGTTGAGCTTGCAGGGGTCACATTTACCGAATCTCCCGCACCTGCCCCGTTATTCCAGTTCCAGGTATAAGACCCAGCCCCGGTTGTTAAACCTGGTCCGGTAAATATCATTTTCGGCCTTACTGAACCAGTTGTTCCCGTTGTGGTAGCCCGTATATCAGTGACCGTATAATTATCATGAGGCGACCTTAATAAACAGTTGAACGAAGGCGTGGGTGAATCGTACTTCACTTCAGCTGCGGACCCGCCTCCGTTGTCGTTACTCCAACTGATTTCTATGATCAGGTTATCGGTACCGTTCCAGGCAATAGATGAGGATGACCCGGATCCGGTTCCAAAAGTGTAGGTATTAATCCCGACAACCGGCGTTGTTACTCCCGCATCACCCACTGTATACACCTGGGTAAGGCCGGTTTCAAAAGTTGATGTTAATGCAGAAACAGTGGTCGTTTTTGCCCTGATCATAAAGCCTGTATATCCTGTTCCTGCTGAAGTAACATCAAATGCTACCGAAGAAATATTGCCCGGAAGAATACCCGCAGACGCCAAAGTAGTGCCTTTAATCAAATATTGCACTTTTAATCCACCAAAGTAGTGAGAGTATGGACTTGCATAGTTAACACTGGAAGATCCACTTGCCGATGAAGTTAACGAACCAGCACCCACAGCAATATTAAGCTGTTCGGTAGTGGTTGTTTTGGCCACCAACGCAGCCGACTGTCCTGCACAAAGTGTAGCGGGGGTACCGGAAGCACTGGTGATCACCGGAAGTGCTTTCACAGTAACTGTTACTGTTGAGATAATGGTACATCCACCATCAACACCTGTTACTGTGTACACATAAGTGCCCACTTCAGTTGGCGTAATGGAAACAGACTGACCGGTGGTTGAAGTTGGAATGCCACTTCCAACAGCCGGAGAAGCTGTCCAGGTGAATGTATAGTTTTGATTTGTTCCTGTTTGACCAGCGGTGAGTTGTACAGAGCCGTCGAGACATACAGAAGGAACATCAGATACGGCCTGTACCGGGTCAGGTTGAATCACCGTGGCGGTAACGGAAGTCCTTGGACCTTCGCAATGTCCGTTATTCACCGCTACATAGAAGGTAGTGGTAGCATTAATGGAAGAATCAACCAGGTGATCATCAGTTTCACCTGCAATGGCTGTTCCACCAGAAGCTACGGTGTACCAGCGGTATTGTCCGGTGCTGCCACCTGTTACAAAACCTGTCGGAATACCAACACCACATTGTACTGATGGGAATGAACCAACACCAGGTGCCGCCGGAATTGGATACACTTCCACCGTTGTACCAGGTGTTGAAGTTTTTGTACAACCTTGTGCGTCGGTAACAGTGAAGTTATAAGTTGCAGTGGAAGAAGGTGTGATCGTTAATGGATTGGTGGTTCCTACAATATTGGTACCATCACTCCAGGAGTAACCGGAGAATGCCGGCAGAGTAACAGGTGAAATCCGTACACTGTCGATCAACCAGCCGTAATAATTTGTTGACCCATCTGTGGTATAACGGAATCTTATCTTGAACTGGGTGCTGGTCAATGCCGCAGCCGGAACAGTAAGCGTTTCAGTTTTCCACAGTGAATTAGTTGGGGTAGCACTTATACCAGTAAAGGTTGATGTCCAATCTGTATAGCTACGTGTGCTGAACCTCACTGTTCCGCTGCTGAATACCGATGTAGCGGCCGTTCCAGTGTAATCTGTTTGAGTAAATCCTGTCCAGGTAGTACCTCCGTCAGTTGAATATTCAACATATCCAAAGTCGTAGGAGGAGAGGCTGCCTTCCATAGCACATATCTGCTTAAAGCTAAGTTTCACACCTGTGCTGTATGGAGTAAGATTGATGGGATTTGTTTGTTGCAGGCTACCATTTGCGCTGGTAGAGGCAGTTGTAAACAATACGGAACTTGCACCCTGAGCATAATAGGTACTGTTCTGTGTAGCTGTGTAAGTACCGGAGGTGTTTACAAGTGTAAATTGTGAAGTAGGAGAACCTTCAAAATTTTCGGTTAAGACATCTGCAAAAATACCAGCAGTGAGCGTTGTTGGCTCTCCATTACAAAGAACCGAAGCTGATGCCGCTGTTGAAATAACAATACCTGATAATGGTTCATCAGTATAAGCAGTACCGGATGCAGTTTTATTCAAACTGTTTGCATCTGTTGCGGTGATACTCCAGGTAACTGTACCTGATGACGGAGTAACTATAGGAATAACGCCAGACCAGTCGTTTCCGCTGGTATTGGTCATGGCAACCGGGGTTTGAGCAACACCGCCCACGCTGTAATTGATCACAACGCCGGTAACAGCGCCTCCTCCAGGGATAACGGTTGCCGTAACGGTTCTTGCAACATTGGTACATTGTGTGCCTGACGGAGAAATCGTCAGGTTGCTGATAGAAGCAGCGGCCAGGTCGCCCATGCTGAAGAAACCAGGAAGGCTGGTTAATTCAGGGGCTGTGGTGGTGATAGAGCCTGTGGCCAAGGTTGAACTTGGACCACCCACATGATCGTAGGTACCCGCCGCAGTTGTGCTGGCAGCAATACCATTCTGGGTGCCACGGGTATCATTCAACCGAACGAGTGTATTGGTAAAGTTGGCTCCGCCTGATACAATTGATCCGGCCCAGTACCTGGTGGTACTGAGTGCACTCATCAAAGAACCAGGAGTACCGCCGCTGCCGGCATCAAATACTTCGGCGCTGGCCACTACTGTACCACCCGCATTGGTGGTTGGGTTTACCAGCTCGAAAGGATTGTATCCTGATTTACCAACCGGGAAGGTGTAGGTAGAACCTGTAGCCAGGCTGGCTGGTAATGTTCTTGCCACCGGACCGTTAATATAGGAAGTGGATGATCCACCGGAAATGCTTGAAACAGCGGTGCTGTCAATGATTACCAGGTTGGCTGTGCTGGTAGTCAAATTACCGGCAGTAAGTGTTAAGGTTCCTATATGAAGCTGTCCACCTGCAACGGTAACCCCATTTGTATTGTTAATGGTAGCCGCTTTCAATGCTCTTGCAGGAGGTACGCCAAAGCTGGTGGTCCTGGCAGCAGATTCCTGCAGGAACAACATCGTTAATCCTCCAGAACCCAGGTTAAAAGTTGGGCTGGCATCGAAATTACCTGCGGCAACAGTACCAGAAGTCTGACCGTACTGTATCGTGCTGGAACTGGTACCACCCAGGCCTACAGTAATCTTTCCTGAACCGGTTACATTACCCTGGAACATATTGACGCGGCCGCAGATATACTGGTTGGCCTGGGTAAAGTTCACTGAGGCACTCCTGTTGGCAATACTGAGTGAAGCGTTATTCACAAAAGTTCCGGATCCGCTAACTGTTTGTATGATACCTGTGGTATCCGAGAACTGGAAGGTACCTACACTTTGCGTGCCGCCTGGTTCTGTACCAGCAAGCGTACCATTGTTGATAAAGGTAGGTCCGTAAAATATGATCGTATTCCCGGATGAACCTGAACCATTAAACAGGTAAGCATTTGCATTAATGGTAAGTGAGTTCCTAATTGAAGTAGTTCCCGTAATCCTTGCCATCCTCGAGGTGCTGGCATCTGTCCTGTTATCAATCACCAGGTTCCAGATCGGCATTGAACTGCTGATACCAAAACCAGATGTGCTGGACAAAGTGCCACCAGTAGTGGTCGACGTACCATCACCAATTTTGAGTGTACCACCGGTTACTACTTTTGTACCGCCCAAACTTGCGCTCCAGGCGCTATTACCGGCGGTTGCGGCAGGGTCTACAATTGTTATAGTACCACCACTCCAGTTAACGGTGGTGGAGGATCCGATGGTAAACGCCGTAGTAGTACTTGAATTTGCAGCCTGCACATCCACATAAATATTACCACCGCTCATATTAAATTGGGTTCCCGTGCTGCTGGAGAAAGTAATGGCTCCATAATTAGTAAGACTACCACCAGTCATGTTCAACACACCGGTTGCAGAACTAAAGGTCATTGTGTTGCCACCAGATCCATAAGCAAAAGCACCATTATCGATCTGCAGTACACCAGTCACAGTTGATGTACCCGCACCTGTGGTGGTTCCCACACCTACACACTGAATGGAAGCTGCTGCATTATTCAGCCAGAGTTTGCCATTAGCAGCGCAAATAGTCTGATTACCAAAATAAGGTGTCAGCGCAGAAGCACTTGATAATTTAAAGGTACCGGCGGTGATTACCAGCCTTGAACCACTTGCAGTAGGGGCTGCCTGGGTGATCACCCTTTGCACATCCAATACTGCTGCATTGGTGGTTCCCTTATTAACTGTGATGGTATAGAAATCACAGGTTGCACCGGAACCGGTGATACTGCCATTTAAAGACCCAAAGAAAGTGGTGGATGCAAAAGTAACAGCAGAGATATTCATGTCAAAAGTACCATCCACTACCAGGTTACCGTTTTGTACTGCAGTAGCTGCACCACCAATGCTTAATTGTTTGGTGGTGGTTCCTGTACCTGCGGTAAATGAACCATTGGCGCTAACCGTTACATTAGCCCCTACCACCAACGTAGAGGCTGCAGTACCATATTGAAGAATACCACTGGTACCCTGGCCTACCGTAAGGTTATAACAAACAGCAGAAGTATTATCTATAGTAACAGTGG
The DNA here is from genome assembly GCA_964452405.1 of uncultured Ferruginibacter sp. Classification (GTDB taxonomy): domain Bacteria; phylum Bacteroidota; class Bacteroidia; order Chitinophagales; family Chitinophagaceae; genus Ferruginibacter. The sequence continues at coordinate 6,929 of CAYVLT010000002.1, read as the reverse complement.
CACCATCAGCAATGGTAACATTATCGGTAGCAATTGGTACCACACCACCTACCCAGGTAGCGGTACTGCTCCAGTTACCTCCTGTGGTGGTAGAAACGATAGTACCGGGTGCGGTGGTTATCTGGCTACCGGAGATGCCTCCAACAGGTGGTGCTTCATTAAATGATTGAATTTTGTAGTAATAAGTTGTTGAAGGATTTAAACCTGTTTGTATACTGCTGTAGGCTGTTCCCGTACCTGCAACAGTCGTCGAATTGACAACTGTGGTAACTACATTTGAGGTGAACCCCGCATCGGTGGCCCGAGTTACAATAAATCCTAATTCGGTAGTGGAATTATCAACCCAGTTTACAGTTGTAACGGCCGAACCCACTGCTGAAAATGTCAGTGTGGTTGGATCTGCGGGAACTGCCGGAGGTGTCCAGGTGAAAATGGTTCTGCTTCCCTGTGACGAGGAGCCAATATTTGCAATAAGCGGCGAAGCAGCAGCTCCGGCACCTGCGTTAACGTTCGGATCGATGTTATTACTTGCCAATGTGGTTCCCAATGCAAAGGTGCTGGGACTTCCAATCGTAATACTTCCTTCTGTGGTGGCAGTATTACTTGATGATATATATATAGACCGTGAAACCGAAGAAGTGTATGAATTATAAATTGCACCATACACATAGCTGATTTTTCCGGTTGCTTCATCCAGCCAAACCTGCATATTACCACCATTGGTAATATTCTGATACTGTACGTAAAACTGGTTCCACTCCACTACAAATTTTCTATTGGGAGCGGTACCAATCATTTTGTACCGGATACCATTGTTCACTTCATTCTCTCCTGCAAACGGCGCCAGGTAGGCAAGACCGGAACCCGGAGTAACATTGCTTCCAATCACTGCATCACCGGCAGTTGCACTCAGTTTCATCTGGCCATTGGAGTTTGCACTGAAATAGGCATACTGGGTTCCCATGAAAGTAAACGTGAACCCAATCGGGTAAACCGAAGCTGTTGCAGCGTCATCATTATTACCGGTCATTATTTCTGTGTAACCAGTAGTCAGATCTTCCAGGCTACCATTAGTAGCTGCATTAAAAGTGTAATTAGCCAGACTTGCCTGGCCAACTGCTTTGGTTAAGGGCAGAGAAACAGTAACCAGCATAATTACCAAAGTAATCATCCAGTTTCCATACCTCCTGAAAGTTCCTGCTGAGTGTGTAAACTTTTGCATCTGCGTCAAATTTTGTTGAGTGAATTCTGGTTTCAATATAATAGTAGTAGAAGGAAGAAGACGTTGTTGAAAAAGCAGTTTTGCAGAAGGGGGATCGTCGGGGTTAAAGGCAGCAACCGACTGATTCATTTGATTCCTCAGGTCATTTAAAAGCACGTAAATTTTTCTCATACTTCAATTTAATTAAGTAAACAAAAATTCAGCATGATGCCTGGAAAGCATGCTGCTGCTGCATTTTAATCGGGGGAAAAAGCTTAATTAATCTTCAATCGGGATAAGAAAAAAGCGGATAGTTCTGGTTTCAATAGCGAAAACTACAAGCGAATATAAATGTTAAAATGAGATTAACAACTTTTTGTGGTTAATTTTTTGCGGAATCTTATAGTTTTTTTTTGTTCTGTTACGAGTTGTCAAAAAGGTTGACTTTAAAATCACTTCTTTTTACGTTTTTGTAAAAAATGAAGGTTCAGGGGAAAGCGAAAGTCAGCAGGGAAACGGAGCTGCTTAATCAGGCCGGTTCAGCTTTTCCAATAAAACATTTTTCTCCCGCTCACTTTTTAACAAAGCCTCATACAATTCAATAATTTTATCCATCGGGTTAAAGGAACAATTGAAATTATTCGCAGCAAATGCACCATGATTGACTGCCGAATCGTTGAAAGTATTGAAGAAATTAATTGCATTGTCTTCATTGAAACCTCTAATGGCCTCCGGGCTTACTTTTAATGCAGCGGCAATTTTATCCAGTAACGCTCTGCCAGCGCCTCTTTTTGTTCAAGTGCCGAAACAGTCTGTTGGCTCAGGCCGGGTTCCATTGCAAGCGCATCCTGTTTGATCCCCAATATTTCACGAATACGCTTTACATTTCTTCCTTCATGCGTTGATTTATCCATTTGAGGTTTGTTTGAAGCTAAGTTAATTATAAAATGAGTTTTTAGTATCCGTATTTATACCTAATCCTTAATAATTTTTCGTGTATAGTATCAGGTCGTTTGGCTCTTTAGATCTCTGATGAAAATGGCTGCGGTGTCATTTGATTTACGCTCGTAGAACTACGATTGGTAAGTTTTTCTTCATACCCGCTTTTACTCCTGTTCGGCTTTTAGCGCACTTGTTCAAAAGGAGACCAAAAGGAGACCAAAAGAAGACTTGAGCAAAACCTTTATAAACTTCGCAAAAACCAGGGCCATAATCGTTGAAAACAGGGGGAAAAACATCAGAAAATACGGTGCACCCAGTAATTCCACGATGAAAAAGGGGCGTAATAGCTTCAGCGGAGAAAGTACTTTACCGTAGCTATTGAAAAGCATCAAGTGCCGCAGTTGGTTTACCACTGTTATCGAAGGCGCCAAGCGTATATCCCTGCCAGTTATTATAACACTCCGGTTCCCAGTAAAAAACGCCCAGTCCTTTGTTATTGTCCAGTGATTTATTTTTTGAAATGATGTCTGTAATAAAAGCTTTGCAGGCTGCCGGTTGGTCAGCGGGCATACCTACTTCACAGATCATGATCTCCGATCCATAACGGGTCACCATGTCTTTCATATTGTTCAAACAGCCGCTGTTGGTAGCCGCCCAATCGCTAACCGTTGGGTACAGCGACATGCCAATCACATCCCAGCGGGCGCCGTTGCTCCGGAGGCCATCAAAAATCCACCTGAACAGGTTATTATCGGCACCATTTGAAATGTGCACGATCACTTTTATGGAGCTGTCCACCGATTTTACAGCATCATACCCTGCTTTCACCAGGCCTGCAAACCGGGCCATGTGTGCGGAAGCCCTTCCCTCTTCCCATAACATACCGTCGTTGGTTTCATTGCCCACCTGCACCCATTCCGGCTTTACACCTGCTGACAGTAACTGGTTCAATACATTCCTGGTATGGTTACCAAGTGCGGCACCCAGTTCAGCATAAGGCAGGGAGGCCCAGGCAGCAGGTTTGAACTGGTGGCCAGGATCCGCCCATGTGTCGCTGTAATGAAAATCAATCATCACACGCATCCCCAGTTGCTTTGCCCGTTGGGCCTGTGCCACCACATCAGCCGCATTGCACCAGCCTGCAGCAGGGTCAACCCAAACCCTGAGCCGGATGGAATTGATTCCTTTCGCTTTTAAGATAGTGATGCAATCCGTTTCCACACCGTTACTGTTGTAAAATTTTACGCCGTCGTGTTCCATCTGGCTAAGCCAGCCAATATCGGCACCTTTGGCAAATACCCGAACGGCAACCGGTACCGGATCCGGAACAGGCGTGGTGGCCGATTTGCTGCAACCGCTGTTTGCCATCAACAGGCAGCAGCAGGCACTGATAATTAATTTTACTGCTTTCATAATGATACCGGCAATGTACGAAGATATTTCCGGAGCTCAACGCAACCTGGTAGCTAACAGTAACGAGTAGCCGAAAAAATTATTCCATAAAAAACTACGGCGACCCGGGAAGGATCGCCGTAGCCATAACCAGTTAATTTAAAACTTTATTGAGGCAACAGTGCCTGGTCAATCTTATGCAGCACACCGTTCACAAAATGAAGATCGCTTGAAGTGGGGCCGATTATAATATTTGAAGCGGTTGCATTCCCGACTCCCTTAACAGTGGCACTGGCCACCACGGGAAGCCCGGGTGCAAAATTTGCCTGGATACTTATCCCCGGGTGGGCTGCGTATGCGCCGCCGGCTGAATTGAGGAGGGTTTTAACCCCTGTTGCCGTCGCAGGCATGTTCACTGAAAATACGCGGATGCCCGGAGGGGCAAAGCTGCCTGACTGTGATGCCACGATATGATAGGCCACGATCCCTTTGGCGAGCGTTGGGCTGATGGCGGCTCCCAGTACAGGGCTCAGTGCGTAGGGGTTGGTGAGGATCAAAGTACCATAAGTGGTAACCAGGAAAGTGGCCTGGCCCTGTGCCGTTAACGGGTCCAGCCCCTGCCCTACCAATGCTTGCGTGATCGCCCCGGTGAGAAACGTTTTCATCGCAGCATCGGTGGGTGCAAATACCGTAAGGTTAGCGCCCAGCGCTGAAGGATTCACCCCGGTATTCATGGCATCCTGCAAACGGCTTCCTGCAGCCACACCGCTATCGGCCCTTGCAATGGCGGCTTTAAAGAAAGTAAGTGATGCGTCATTCTGGATGCCTGCCCACAGGTCAACCGATGGCGGCATTATGATCCTTGCCACTTTATGCATCACGCCGTTTACGGCTTTGATATCTGTGCCGGTTACGGGAATATTATTTACCCAGGCACCCGCACCGGCCCGCTTACTCGGAAAGGTGGACAACCGCAGCAACGTACTTACTGTTGGAGCCGGGTTGAGTATGGATGGATATTCAAAATTCGGGAAGGTAGTGGCGATGGAGGATGCATCCACCTCCTGTGGCATGATGTGATAGGCCACCAACCCGTAAGCGGTGGCGGCATCCAATGAGCCGATGTACATCGCAGGCGTAACTCCCGGGGGTAATATCGGGGTAAGCGAGGCCGTTACAGCCGCATCATCGGGTGCAAACAGCGTGTAGCGGGAACCAGCTTGCTGCAAAGTGGGCAGCAATCCCGCTTTTTCCACGGCTGCTTTCAGCAGGGTATAGTCTGATCCGTTGATGAGATCTGCCAGCGTAGGTGTGGTACCCTGTTCGGCCGGTGGATTGGGCACCGCATCCAGGTCCAGTTTATTACAGGCTGCAAACAATGCAACCACCATCACGAGCAGCAGGCCTGTTCTTTGTAAGCTGTTGAATATTTTCATGGTAAATTATTTTGATGTAGTAAATTTTGTTATCAGAATACGTTGTAGCCGATGCTCACATAATACAATCCGCCTATCACTGCGTTACCCACACCATTGGTGTAGTACTCATTCAACAGGTTGTTGGCGCCGATTTTCAGCAGCATTTTTGCTGAAGGAATTTTAAGACTCACCTGTGCATCCAGTGTGTGAACGGCATTTACGTCGCCGTTGGCGAAATCACTTTCATAGTAGAACGCATCCTGCCACCTGTACATAACGCTGAAGCCTAAACGCTTTTTATACCCAAACCCTGTGTTACCCACGCTGGCATTCGCCCTGTATTTGGGTGTGCTGAAATAGGTTTTGAAGCCGGATGGCACATCCGTTAAATTATCAGATGAAATATTTACACCAGCCTGGAAATTGTTGGGCATGCGGTAATCAGCGCTGAAGCCCCAACCCCAGGTTTTCACCTGCGAGGTGGTGTTTACCGGGATGGAAAAGATACTGCCAAGACTTGCTGCCGGCTTACCGCTTTGAAGATCGCTGGCGAGTTGTTGCTGGCTTCCCGAAGTTGGTTGTATGATCAGGCTGCGGGTGATAAAGTTTTTATATTGTCCATAATACCCGTACAGGTCGATCAGTAATTTATCCTGCGCCAGCAAACCTTTATATCCCAACTCAAAAGAACTTACTGACTCCGGTTTGAATTCGATGTTCGTATAAGCGCTTACATCATTTAAATAAAATGTTGGCCTGGTGCTGAAGCCATAGTAGCTATCGAAAAATTTATTACCACCCACCAGTTTCACATTGCCTCCCACATCCAGCCTGATCCATTGCTGCTGTGTGCTTGGGAAACGGTAGGCAGTTTGATAGCTGAGGCGGATATTGTTGTTTTCCGCCACTTTTACCAGTGCCGTCACCCTTGGGGTGAAACGACCTTTGAAATTTTCATTTTTATCGTATCTGCCGCTTACGGTTATACGCAACACATCACCCACCAGTTTCTTTGAAGCCTGTATATAAGCGCCGAATTCATTGATCCCGATCTTACCGGCTGAGTCAGCAAACAAAGTTCCTTCACTGTTCAACACATATCTTTTGTAGTTACCGCCGATTAAAATTTCAGCAAATTTTTTCGTATAGTCGGTAAGGTTATACTGCCCTTCCACCTGGTAAAGGTTGGTACGGTCAACGAATAAACCACCGCCTTTGCTGATGGGAATGGCCCTTAAAGAGTCAAATGCTTTTTTAAATGCTGCCGAATTTGCATCCAGCCTGCCCACATCAGCCGCCTGCCTAGCGGCCGCATGTGCATCCGCATCAGTAGCCCCGTTCAGCCTGGCGCCGATATAAGTTTGACCATAAACCGGCACCCAGGTTTCGTAAGGATTGATAACACCGATCACGCGGCCTACGGTAGCAGTAGCATTGTAACTTTCACCTGCATCTTCCTGCGTGGTGTACGCCCTCAACAACCAGTTCTTACTGTTGAACTCAAGTTTGTATTGTCCCATTTTGAGGTTGCGCAGGCTATACCGGTCGCTGCCGGTATAAATGGTATTACCGTTGCCCCAATAACCTGAGAGTGATGCTTCGATACCCGGCGTAATTTTATAATGCAGGGCACCGGATAATTTTAAGTTGATGGTATTCGGATTCACCACTTCATTTTCGCTGTAACCGGTTCGGGTAACATTGATCGGGCGGCCACCGTTGAGTGTATCCAGGAAGTTTTTCAGGAAAGGCGCCTGGGAAGCCACTGTTGGGAATACCAGGGAACGCAGGTCGAGCTGGGTTTCATCGCCATACACATTCACACCATCATATGCCGGGTCGGTAGCCCTGTCGCCGTTGGTAACATAACCATTGGTTCCGGTACGGGCATAATTTCTTTTATCATAGCCGAGCCAGTCTTTGGCACGGATGTATTCCACTCCTATCTTGAAAGCAAATTTATCACTCACCTTGTG
>CAYVLT010000001.1:0-68673 GCA_964452405.1 uncultured Ferruginibacter sp. | reverse complement strand
CCAATGAATTATCAAGGTACCTTTCCACGATTGATCCTGCTATCCTGGTCCTTAATGGAGATATATTTGACATCTGGCAATTCCGCTAAAAATACTGGCCGCCCGGGCATATGCAGGTGATCAAGCAGATAACGAGTATGCTTAGCCGCGGCATCAAAGTGTATTATGTTACCGGCAATCATGACGAGATGTTGCGGCGCTTCGAAAATTTTTCAGTTGGCGATCTGCACATCGTTAACAAGCTGGTGATTCATCACAGCAACAATACAAAAAGCTGGGTATTTCATGGCGATGTGTTTGATGTAACCATGAAATATAGCAAATGGCTTGCAAAGCTTGGTTCGGTTGGATACGATCTTCTCATCTATATCAATTCATTTATCAATTATATCAGTAAAAAAATGGGGAAGGGGCGTATCTCGCTTTCAAAAAAAATAAAAGAATCAGTTAAAACGGCGGTGAAATATATCAACAGTTTCGAGGAAACAGCCGCCGGCATTGCTGTTGAAAAGGGATACGACTATGTGCTCTGCGGGCATATCCACCAACCCTGCGACAGGATGATTAAAACAGATACTGGACAGGTAAACTACCTCAATTCAGGCGACTGGATCGAAAACCTTACCTCCCTGGAATACGTCAATGAAAAATGGAACGTCTACTACTACCAGCATGATGAGTTGGTAAGGGAGTTGCACACCTCCTACTATATTGATGAAGCAGCCTACCTGCGTACAACAGAATTGTTTAAAATGATGATGGAGGATTTTGTTAAAGCATCTTAATCTTTTAATTTGAAAATACTATATGCAATACAGGGTACGGGCAATGGTCATGTAAGCCGTGCCAACGAGATCATTCCCCTCCTGCGCAGGAAATGCGAAGTTGATATTTTGCTCAGCGGCACCCAGGCGGATGTAGGCGTAAACTTTCCCGTAAAGTTCAGGTGCAAGGGATTGAGTTTTGTATTCGGTAAAAAAGGCGGCATTGATTTTTACAAAACCCTGCAGCAATTGCAGCGGAAAAGATTTTTAAAGGAAGTGAAAGCGTTACCCGTACAGGAGTACGACCTCGTGATCAACGACTTTGAACCGGTGAGTGCCTGGGCCTGTAAAATTCAGCATGTGCCTTGTATTGCGATGAGTCACCAATACGCGGTGATGCATAAACTGGCACCACGGCCGGCAAAGTTTGATCCTTTTGCATTGATTGTACTGCGGTATTATGCTCCCTGTATGGATGGTGTGGGGTTCCATTTCAAAAAAAACGGGGATAGTATTTTTACGCCCGTGATCCGTAGCGAAATTAGAAATGCTGCATGCTGCAACAAGGGACATTATACAGTGTACCTGCCCGCATACGACGATAAAAAGATCATTGGCTTCCTCTCAAATTTCAGGCACATTCAATGGGATGTATTTTCAAAACACACCCGGAAAAAATACCAGGAAAAAAACTGCCGGGTACAACCGGTGAATGCCGAAGCTTTTACAGAAAGTTTCACCAGCTGCGAAGGGATCTTGTGCGGCGCCGGCTTTGAAACGCCGGCAGAGGCATTGTATATGAAAAAGAAAGTGTTGGTGATTCCAATGAAACAACAATACGAGCAACACTGCAACGCAGCGGGCGCTGCAGAATTAGGTGTGCCGGTGATAAAAAGTTTAAAGAAAAAACACATCCACAAAGTAGAAGCCTGGTTAAACAATCCGCAGGAACTGAAAGTGGATTACAAAAATGAAACCAGCGACATCATTGACCTGGTTCTCAAAAAAGCGATGCCCTCCATCCGTGACAGGCAGGTAAAACAAACCGGTTTTAAAGGAGACATGTTAATGGCGAATGCCTGAGATGATTATTGCAGTGATAACAACAACTGCTTAGCTGCTGCCGACAATTCAGTGGCTCCGTACTTACCATTTAACTTATAAGAAAACTGGTTGCATTTGTCTGCATTCATTCTAAAGTTGATGTCCTGCACCACTACATTGTTCTTAAAATAGTGAATAGAACCGTCTAACCCGCAATCATTTCTCAGATCAATGGCTTTTGCAGCAACCAGCGAGGACAGCTTTCCAATGGTTAGGGTATCCCTTACGATCTTCACCTTCAATACGGAGTCCATTGTTCCATCACCTTTGAAGTAATTGATAGCAACACTGTCGGCATTTGAAATCTTCTCCAGCAGTTTGGCATCAGGATGTGTACAGGAAGCCAGTGACCCTAAAAAAACCAGTACAGCCAAAATATTTCTCATAATTCCAAAGGTATAAAAAACAAACCACCCGGCAGGATTACCGGGTGGTACAAGCATGAGAAAAATTGCTATTTGCTTAAGGAACTTGTTTTAAATTGCTATTGATCGCTAAAAACTTTCCGCTGCAAGATACCGGCCGGCTATTACCACATCATTAAGCGGTTGTTACCGTAGCGTTATCAATAGAATTATAAATTTTCACTCCTGGTTTTTTGACCATTGTTGTCATATTCATCGGTTGAAAGCTTTTTTCCATCTTCACTATAATTTATCCAGGTGCCGGTGTGAAGGCCATCTTTATAGTTTCCCGCGGCCTGTTTATTACCATTTTCAAAATAGTATTCAGCGGGTCCGTGGTACTGGCCAAAAGAATCCAATGCCAACCTTGCCTGCAACTGGCCGTTGGCATAGTAACCTGCAAAGAAAGTACGGATACCCTTTTCCGTTGTAATGATCTGCCTGGTGGTTCCGGCCGAATCTTTCATCACCTGGCAAACAATATTCCTGGCCCTGTTTACATAATAGGTGGCCGTAACAAAATCGGTTCGCTTGTATGGTTTGGTATAAACAGTGTCACTTGCCTGTTTCATAGAGTCCAGCATTTGCTGAACTGCTTCACTCAAAGGAATTTTTACCTCCGTTTGTTGCTTTTCATTTGCCGGAGAACAGGAGAAAATGTTGAACAGCAAAATAACCGGGAGCAATAGCTTTTTCATTCGTCAAAAGTAATGTAAATAAAAAAGCAGCTTTTTGAAGGCTGCTTTTTTGCGTAGTGTTTTAGGGATTTAATTAAATTTTGTCCAGGTCTTCCACCAGGTATCACCCACTGCACAAGCTCCTTTATAAGCTACCGAAGTAAACCCTGTGGTAAGTTTAGGATGTGAAAAAGCAGCTCCACTTGTAGCAGCAGAAGATGCAGTTGGGTTAAAATCAGGATTGGTATAATTGAATGGCGCTGTTAATCCCACTTCAGCATTGGTTGTGAAAATGCTGTTGTTGTAAGCGGGCGTTTCGAACCATGCCCTGATGGTAGCAGTGGTATTAGGAGTAAGCGGCGTGTTCACATTGCCGGCAATGCTGTACAATACCGGGGTTGGACATCCCGCGATGATGGTGTTCTGAACAAATAATGAAGAAGGAATATTGTTGTCGGTTGGAACGCCCTTGGTAGCATCGATGTATAAACCATTAGGATACCCCATAACGATGGAGTTAAAGATCGACAGGCTGGAATTCCTCCTGATCTGCGCTCCCCAAACAAACAGGCTGTTACCTGTATTGGCAAGTGTTTCTTTTGGACCCATTACCGTCATGTTTGAAAATACTGCAGATGTTTGTGGCAATAGTGAACTTCCTGCTGCGTCGTTATCACTTTCAAAAGCTTCACTTTTTGAAATATCGGCTACTGATGAATCACGCAATGAAATACCGAATTGCACTTTGCCGCTGTACCCATTATCTGTATCAAAATCATCATCCAGTGTACGGAAAGAAATGAGGTGTGAGCAATTTACTGTACCGCCAAACCATTCGAAAGAATCATCATTGGCATAAGACACCTGAACATTATCGATCACAGTTCCTGAACCAACACCTCCAAGGGTTAAACCGTTGATCTCATTATCTGGCAAAAACGCATAGCCTGCGTATTCAATACGCACATACCTGAGAATGCCGCTGTTATCAGCTGGATTCTGACCCTGGCTGGAAGGAGTTCCGTACAAACCAAGCCCGTCGCTGTTATTGATTCCTCCCTCTACAGCGCCTACACCCTGAACGCCATTAAAAGAAGCATTGGTGGGTGCCTGGCCTAATAACACAAGTCCGGCCCAGTCGCCACGTTGCGGGGTAGCTGCTTCGGAAGTAAAAACAATCGGCTTGGCAGCAGTGCCATCTGCAATAATCTTTGAACTCCTGGTGATGATCAAACCACCGGTTTTACCATTTTCACCTACGATTTTTGTACCCGGCTCAATGGTAAGTATTGCACCATTGGTAACATATACCAGGCCACGCAGTTTATATACGTAGTCAGCTTTTAGTGTACGGTTAGCTGTTATCCTTCCTTCTAATATTGTATTCTCTGTTTCTCCGGCGGGCGGTGTGGTAACAACGGTTGAGCCACCATCAACTTCAATTTTACGGCATCCCATTGAGGTTGCTGCGATCAATACGCTGTAAAGAAATAATTTCTTCATGTCTTATGATTTAAATTGTTTTTTATTTATTAACTGGGTGATTAAAAATTGTAACCGAAGCTGATGCTTACATTGGAGCCATAATTTCTCCTGATTGCAAACGCATCAATGTTTTTATCGTATTTCTTATTGTCGTTTAGATCGGTATAGAAAATCGCCTGCTTATTGATGATGTCGGAGATATTCAACTTCACTTCTCCTTTATTTTTCAGCACTTTTTTAGCGAATTGGAGATCCAGTACGGGACGGGGGTTTTCCCAGATAGCAGGTTGATCACCACCACCCACAAATGTGATTCTTCGGCCGATCTGGTTGAATAATAAAGTGGCACTGAATCCTGGCTTGGCCAGGTCATACTGGATGCCGGCATTCAACAGGTATGGACTCTGACCCTGCATCGGGCGTTCAGCGTCATTCCCGATTTTTGATACCCTGTTATAGATGTAAGAGAGATTTCCCTGCAGGGTAAAGTTTTTAAGCGCCTCACTGAAATCAAGTTTTTTCCTGAACTCGAGTTCTGCGCCGAAGCTGTTTGCTTCTTTTGCATTGATGAAATTATAAATACTGGCTCCGCCAGAGCTTGGGTTAAAATAAGCTTCGATTGGCTTATCAAAATATTTATAAAATACACCGAAGGTGAATAATTCGCCGGCCTTTGGATACAGTTCGTACCTCACGTCGAAGTTGGTAACTTTTGTGCGTACAAGCCCGGTGAAACCCTGTACACTTGCACCAAGGTCAAAATCATAGAACGAGAATGAACTTAACTCACGAAACTCAGGCCTGATAACGGTTTGAGACCCTGAAACCCTGATATTGGTTTTACTGTTCGCTTTGTAGGTGATATTTACACCCGGCAAATAGTCCCTTACCTCGGTATGCAAATGTCTTGGGTCACTCTTCTTAACACTTCCCAGCACCTGATCAAAATCTTCCACCCTTACACCCCACACTATTCTTAATTGTTCGGTAAGTTGATTATCGAATTGTAAAAAGCCTGCATTTAAAATTGAATTAGCGATGTACCGGTAATTGGGACTCGACAGTTCGTTGAAAGCAAACTTATTGTCGGTACCGTTGCCAAAATTTTCCGCAGCAAAGATCTGGTCGGCCGGCAAACGCAACAATGCCTTATTATCAGTAGGCAGGTAAATGGAGAAAGGTCTTGAATCAAATAACCTGTCCTTTACCTGGAAGAAATATCCACCCTTAACGGTTTGAACGAGTTTGCCGATCTTGAATTCCTTGCTTGCATCGCCACCCGCTGTATAAACATAATCGTTCAGGAAACCAAAATAGCGACTGCCACTTTTTTGTGAAGAGTTGGAAGCGCCGATAGAAGCAATGTAGTTCGAGTTGGGATCAGCAGGGTTTTCAGGAATGTACTCCAGGCGGCGTTGATCGGGGATGTACTGGTCCAGAATATTGAAGCTGCCGAACCAGTGCAGTTTAGCCGCAATGTTTTTCAGGTTATGCTCCCCGGTTATTTGTGTATTAAAAAAGGTATTTGCTTTAAAGGCAAGTTCGGTGGCCTTTACCTTTTCACCGGCATCAAAATTATACCCGCTCCTGATGGTTGAATAATTTGTGGTGTTAACATTAAGCAGGTTTTTAACAGATATCTTGCTGTTGCTTCCTAACTGAAGGGTGATATTAGCCAGTACACCTGCCAGCACATCCTTGCTGTACTTTGTATTATCATAGTCAAAGCTGGGGCTGGGGATATTGTTGGTGACTGTGTATACCTGGTTATTGTAGGCCAGCCTCCTGTTGCTACGATTGTAGTTAACCGAAAAAATCGCAGCAAGCTTATTGTTATCACTTAACCTGGCATTGAATCCGCCATTGAATGCAACGCTTTGGTTAAAGGTATTGGTCATTCCCGCTCCTTTATTTTGGGTGCTCCAGGTATTTTCCAGTTGTTGACCATATTGTGCCTTTTCCGACGGCGTGAGGTCTGCAAAAGCTGTCTTGGTGGGGAAGTTGGCTGGCAAACTTCTTACGCCATTATCAAAACCCAGCCAATCTGTACTACTTCCTTTGTAATCGTAAAAATCCTTACCAATGGTATTTGTGTTAAACCCGGTACCGATCTGTACGTTGAAAAAATTACGGGCCGGTACATCCTTGGTGTTTACCTGTATCAAACCACCAGCCCATTCGCCCGGCAGTTCCGGAATAAATGCTTTATTGATGATGATATTATCGATCAGCGAAGAGGGAATGATGTCGAAACTAAATGTTTTACGATCAGGCTCTGTGCTGCTCAGTAATACACCGTTGAGCATTGCCTGGTTATAACGGTCGGCCAAACCACGAACCACGAGATATTTACCTTCCTGGAGTGAAGCGCCTGGAACCCGCTTCAACACCTCACCCGTATTTTTATCCGGCGATCTCCTGATGGCTTCTGCGCTAATCACCTGTGCCACAACCGTGGTGTTTTTCTGGTAAGAGATCAGGGCAGCCTGGCTTTCCTTTCTTGCAGAGGATCTAACCACCACTTCCTCCTCCGTTTTACTGGCCTTATCAATTACAATATCCAGGTGTGTTACCTGGCCTGCCGTAGCTTCCACATCCACTAATTCTTTAGGCTGATATCCAACGTAGGTAAGCTTAATGCTGTATTTTTTACCTGGCTCTACGGTAAGCGTGAAATAACCGTCGGTATTGGACACCGCAATGGGTTTGTCGCCGTTGATGGATACGGAAACTCCTGATAGTGGATTGCCTGTTTTGGCATCACTCACCTTTCCTTCGATCTTGGTTTTTTGGGCAAATGAAAAAGAGGAAATTAAGAGAAAGAGGATAGTAAACGGGACGTATCTCATGCATTTAATTTTATGCAAAGAGATAACTTCAATGTTATGGGAATGTGAATGAAGAATTACGGAAATGTTATCACAACATTAAGGCAATGTTAACCCAGCTATCATCGCACTAAAACAAAAGAGGCTGCATTACTGCAGCCTCTTCAAATATCAGGTAAAGAATTATTGCTTGTGAAGCACCATTGGATAAGTTCCGCTGAATGTACCTGCACTGTAACCATAACTGAAGTTAAAAGTTACTGATTGGTCGCAGGGAGAAACAAAGCTGGAAGAAGCAGATCCGGCAGTGAGCATGAAGGGAGCCGGGTAAGTGCCTGGTCCTGCATAACCCCATGCAGATCCTACAGATTGCTTGGCAACAGAAACACTGTTATCGTTTGGATTTACAGTAACCTGCAGAGGCACCGGATTTTCAGGAATCGGATTCTCAGCGATCATTGTGAAGTGTGTATCATCCACCCTTGTTAAGGTGAACAGGTCACCGGCATAATAATCAGCCCAGTCATCAGAATCCAAAACAAATGTTCCTTCATAAATCGCAGGATCATAAGCACAGATCGCTTTGTACTGTACAGAAAGGCTTGCGCCTGGCTGAGAAGAAACACCGGAGCCATAACCAAATACGCTTGGGCTTCCCGGGATCAATGGGTATGCCTCGTATTTTTTACTGTCAGAAGTGTAGTAATCAACACTGATGTCGTATGCATCATTTAATGCCACCGGAACACCAAACAGAGCCTCTAATTGAGCAGCCGTAATGGTAACAGATGTTGGGAAGGTGGTAAGACCAGCCTGTACAACTTTGGTGGATGAGTTAAGGTTATTCTTTCTTACCACAACGTCCATTTTCACAGGAACATCACTGGTATAAGTACCTATGTTTACTACTGCACTGAAATTATTCAGGTTCAATACGTCAATCGCCTGGCTACCGGATGCATTTTTTGTTACCTGAGGCTGCACATCCTGCCTGTCAAGGGCGATACTTTTCGGAATAGGTCCGTCGTTCTTTTTACATGCAGTAAATAACACACTTACCGCAAGAATAAAATAAAATATGTTTTTTTTCATCTTCATAATTTTTTTAATTTCCAATGGATTGTGTTTACTATTTACGGCATCCAGAACACTTTATAAGTATCTGCTTGTTTTTGTGTAGGAGCGTTACTGTTCAAATCCAATTCATTTTGGCTCCATGGTAATGAAACCGGGAAGTTAGCACCCCTGGCCACCGGAACCGGTAATTGAGGCGTTACAAATGGGTTACCATCAACCGGAGGTTGAACAAATCCACTTGGAGCCATTGCGTTGTTACCCGGATCGAACAGAATTGGATATCCTGTCCTGCGGTAGTCGGTGTACTGATCTACTGAAGAACCTACACTAGACAACCATTTTTCTGTCATGATGTATTCCAACTGCCTGTCGGTGGAAGCAGCATCATACAAATCCATGATAGCAGTGATGTAATTGGTTGCAGCAGTGCTCGTTGCCAGCACCGGAACAGTTTGGCTTGTTTTAACGTAGTTGGTTACAACATAGTCAACCTGGCTCATAGATGCTTTCAATGCATTATTGAAAACAGTTCTTGCATCGCCGGTTATCACACCAGTGTTGATCAGTTCTGCTTCAAGGAACAACCTGTCAGCATAGGTAATGAACCTGTAAGGTGCAGCACCTGTTCCACTTGAAGCACTGGCAGTTCCGCCAGCACCATTATCGTAACGTCCACCTACAGGATAAATACCAAACAAACTAATTGAGTTTTGCTGGTTACCATCCCTGTTTGGACCAGTAGAGCCAAAGTAGATAGAAACAAAAGCTCCATCCCTGTACTCCGTGTTACTCTGTGCAGCAGCACTAGGAGTAAGCTGGTTGTAGATGTAGTATTTCAATCTTGGGTCACTGATACCAGTGAAGATATCCGGATTGTATCCTTTCAGGATCTCATAAAACCATGGACTAACATGATTTGAACGCTGGGTGGCAACATAGTCACCAAAGCCCGGATTCCTGTCATCAGTAGCACCCAATGGACCATAAGGCAGGGCGAACATTTCTGCATTTGAGTTAATGAGAGAGGAAGGATTGTTAAGCAATGCTGTAACTTCTGCACTTACATCCTGTACTTTCCTTATCTGTGTGTACAATTTCAGTTTGATGGTGTTGGCGGCCTTGATCCAGTTAGCGGTAGATCCTTTGTAGATCACATCGTTTGCACCAGGTTTTGAAGGGTTTTTTGAATCGGCATTTTGAATGTCGGCGATACCCTCATCCAGCATTGCAAGCAATTTTGGATAAATAGTAGC
This sequence comes from uncultured Ferruginibacter sp., assembly GCA_964452405.1. Taxonomy (GTDB): domain Bacteria; phylum Bacteroidota; class Bacteroidia; order Chitinophagales; family Chitinophagaceae; genus Ferruginibacter. Next base: position 59,081 of record CAYVLT010000001.1, on the reverse strand, counting down.
GTCATCATCAAAAGATGGTTGCTTGATACCTTCTTTAAACTTGTTGTACTCGGTGTAGGGAACATCTCCCCAAACATCCACGATCTGGCTGTAAGTGTATGCACGGATAATTTTAGCGATACCGGCATAGATCATATTATCTTCAGCGGTTGCCTGTTTGATGATCACATCCACATCAGGAAGGATCTGGCCGAAGAAAGTAGTCCAGTCTCCATCAAGGGTTGCTCCTCTAACACCATATTGGTTAGCGGTTTCCCTGGTACTCATCTGGTGCATATAAACAGCTAACTGCAGTGAAAGACCACCATAAGACAATTCATCTCCCAGGTTTCTTTCAACAGTTGTTAGCAGTGTCCCTGTTGGAACTGCCAGCGGATCATTCAGATTCGCGTTTACGTCCAGGAATTTTTTACAGGCTGTTCCGGAAAGCACCAGCACAGCTGCTAAAATGAACAGAATTTTTTTATTTCGTATCATAATAGAAAGAATTAGTTAGTAATTAAAAAGTTACATTAAGATTGATACCGAACCTCCTGGTTGTTGGAGCTGCTGAGAACTCAAAGCCCTGAACGGCAGAAGAACCATAAGATTGAACTTCAGGATCAAAGTTGGTGTACTTAGGAATGTTTGGAGCCAGGTACCAAAGGTTGTGACCGCTCACACTCAAACGTACATTTGACAATCCCCATTTATTATATACTTTTTTAGGAATGTCGTATCCTAATGTTATTTCCCTCAAACGGTAAACAGTTGCATCGTAGATGTTGAATTCATCAGAACCGTTAATCGCAAAGGTTGCACTTGTACCACCTGGCGCAAAGTACAGGTCGTTAGTAGTAATACGTGTTTGGTTCTGAATTGGTTTACCATCGGTACCATTAATTACTTCATGTGTGTTGATATCTCCGTAAACGCCAGGAATCACCCAGTTTGTTTCCCTGTCTTCGTTGGCTTTGGTAACACCCCTACCCAACAAAGAAGTAACTGTTACTGAATAAATGTCACCGCCTTTCGTCATATCGAACAGGCCGCTCAATGTAAAGCCTTTGTAAGAAATAGTGTTGGTGATACCTAATTTATAATCAGGGTTTGGATCGCCGATCATACCAGGTGTAAGGCTTTCAATAACCATACCAGTAGCCGGGTTGATCAACAATGTACCGTCAGCAGTTCTGTCGGCCCTGTTTCCGCGGAGGTAGCCGTAAGGCATTCCTGGTTCAAGGTAAGCCTGGATACCATCAGCAAAACCACCTCCGAGTGGGGCTCTTTCCAAACCATCTACGAGGCTAACCACCAGGTTTTTGTTCTTGGTAAATGAAGCACGCAGTTCCCAAACAAAGCCTTTGGTAACGATCGGGCTTACAGTTAAACCGATTTCAACACCCTTGTTGCTGATTTCACCAATATTAGTGAGGAAGCTGGTGTAACCAACAGTTGCAGGAGTTGAGATTGGATAAATAAGGTTGGTTGATTTTTTGTTATATACAGTGAAATCAATGCCCAGCCTGCGTTTGAAGAAATACAGGTCAATACCGGCTTCCAGTTCTTTGGTAAATTCCGGTGTCAGATCTGGATCAATTGTTTGTGAGTTCAGGCTGGTGCTTGGCTGACCAAGGAAGTTTTGGTTGATAACAAATACATCCTGTCCGTTATTGGAAGGAGCATCGTTACCCACTTTTGCCCAACCAACCCTGATCTTACCATAATCCAACCAGTTGTTCTTGATCTTAAGTGCATCTGTAAACACCAAAGAGGCAGATACACCAGGATAATAGTAGCTGGCATTTTTATAAGGCAGTGTTGATGTACGGTCGTTCCTTACAGAAGCATTGATGAAGGCAAAGTTTTTGTAGCCGAAAGTCGCGTCAGCAAAGAAACCAACGATTCTTCTTTTAAATACATTGTCATTACCGAAGCTCTGTGTGGCTGTGTTTACGAGGTTGTAAATTTTTGGAACCACGAAATCCAAACCGGTGTTGGTTTGTCTTCTTGAAGTCCGTTGGTTGTAGTCCTGTCCGAGTTTAGCATCCAAAGTGAAGTCGCCACCGATCTTGGGATTGAAAGCGATCACCAAAGTAGATTGTAATTCCTGTCCTTTGTAGTGATCTTCAACGATCCGGCCCAATCCATTGGCAGCCCTTGAATATTCCTGGGTAATTTCATCCCTTGCCAACTCTACAGAGTTAAAGCCGAAATTATAAGAAACATTCACCCAGTTGTTTACTTTATAACCAAGACGGATACCCGCAATTGTTCTTTCTTCAATAGTAGTAGCTACGTTGTTGAGGGCAGCCCAGTGTGGGTTATCAAACTGCGCACCACCGTTAGGAATGAGTGGTTTACCCAAAGCATCCTGGTAAGGCAGGCTCAAATCCCAGTTCCTGGCAAGGAACAATGAACGGGCGAATTGTGAAGTAGCACCGCTCACCTGGTTTTCACCGAAGAAACCACCCAATTGCTTAGACCTTGCAAAACTGAAGTTAGCGCCTACGGTCAGGTTTTTATATTTCGTCTGACCACCAAGGCCGATGTTGTTCTTTTTGTAACTTGAATTTTCAACATAACCGTTGTGGGTTAAGTTGGAGGCAGTTAAAGCAAAAGAATTATTAGCATCACCACCGTTCACTGCAATTGAATTCTCATAAACGGCACCGTTCCTGAACAATTCTTTTACGTTATCCGGGTAGGCTTTGTAAGGAGTATAACCATTTGCTGAAAACAATTCCGGGTAAGCATTGAGGTATTCTGCCCAGGCAGGAATTGAGTCAAGACCAGAAGTGCTGGTCCTGATTACATTACCGCCTCCATCATATACATTTCCGAGGCCGAATTTAGGACCCCAGGAACCGTTCGAATTAGAATACCTGAACTGTGCACCTGCACCGTAGCTGTTTTGATAGTCGGGCAGGTTGGCTATTTTTTCAACTGAGTAAGAACTCCTGAAATTTACGTTCAGTGGCTTAGCACCTTTTTTTGCAGAACCTGATTTAGTAGTGATCAACACAACGCCCCTGGATGCCCTTGAACCATACAAAGAAGCCGCAGCAGCACCTTTCAACACGGTCATACTTTCAATGTCATTTGGATCGAGGTTAGCAATACCGCTACCATAAGCAGTACCACCAGAAGTTTGGCTGCTGGTAGTTACCTGGTCATTGCTGTAGGGAACTCCATCAACCACGATCAGCGGTTGTGTTTCCAGCAGGAGTGAAGAGTTACCCCTGATCTGGATCCTGGTAGCTGCACCCGGCGTACCTTGAGAAGTGCGGATATCTACACCAGGTACCTTACCCTGCAGACCTTTCAACATATCTGGTTCAGATTTCTGAACGAGTGCATTCGGATCAACTTTTGAAACTGCATATCCCACACTTTTCTCAGACCTCCTGATACCAAGTGCGGTTACCACTACTTCCGTCGTGGTTACTAAAGCAGTTTTCACATTTACAGCAACCGTATTTCCTGTTCCAACAGTTACTGTTACCGGGTCGATGTTCACACCGGTAATAATCAGCTTGTCGCCAGTATTGGCTGTAATAGTAAACTGACCTTTACTGTCAGCAGCTGTACCGCCTGCCTTTCCTTTAACATTTACGGAAACACCGGGTACTACTTCTCCCTTCTCATTGATCACGGTACCCGTAATAGTCCGGGCCTGACCAAATGCCAATGCAGAAAATAGCATAAGCATTGCAAAAAGTGATGCAATTTTTCTCATAAAACAATTTTGGTTAGCTAATTATATAAAAATAAAAAATAATGTATTTAACATACATTTCACAAATGTAGACAAAGGAAAGACAAAAATTGTTGCATTGCAGAAAAATTATTTACATATAAACTTAAATAACATGTATTTTTAATATTAAATCAAGCTCTTAATTTAGAAAATTGCTTTTGAACACACCAGATTTTTTGACAAATTCTAATAGTTAACTCGATGATTGTTTAATTCAACAACCTGGCAGCATATTAATTTATCATTAAGAATTGTAAATACCCGGCGTTGCAAGGCAATCCAGTTACTTTTGCCCAAAATTTCAATTATGGGCTTCAATTCAATACTCAAGATTTTTTTACCCAAAGACAGAATCTTCTTCCAGTTGTTTGAAAATGTATCAGAAGAGTTGGTGAAAATGGGAGAAAAATTGAAGGAGGTGGTGAATGAACCCGACTTTGATAAACGTGCCCAGTTGATCCAGGAAATTGAGGACATGGAGCATGTGAATGATGATTTTACCCATAACATTTTTACCGAGCTGGGAAAAAACTTTATCACTCCTTTTGACCGTGAGGATATCCACTACCTGGCCAGCGCCCTGGATGATATTGCCGACTACATTTATGCTTCTGCTAAAAAAATTAATTTTTACCGCGTGAACCCAAACGATACCGGTATGCAGAAAATGGCTGACCTCATCGCCAACGGTTGTGTACAGGTGCACAAGGCTGTAACAGAATTGAGGAACATGAAAAATATGCGCCAGATCACGGATGCACTGGTGGCCATTAACAGCGTGGAAAACCAGGCCGACGATATATTTGACATGAGCATCGAACGCCTGTTCGCCACCGAACCCGATGCGAAAGAAGTGATCAAAAAAAGAGAGATATACCAGGTAATGGAAATAGTAACCGATAAATGTGAGGATGCAGCCAACGTGATAGAATCGATTATCGTAAAATACGCTTAACAGACCGATCGCCGCGAAGGGAACGGGCCTGGTACACGATCTGGCAACCACCTTCAGCAGCGTTTGATCTCAAAATCTTTATATGACTCTGCTTATCTTAATCGTTGTACTGTCGCTCATTTTCGATTATATCAATGGCTTTCATGACGCTGCAAATTCAATCGCCACTATTGTTTCCACTAAGGTACTAACGCCTTTCCAGGCGGTTGTGTGGGCTGCTACCTTTAATTTTATCGCTTACTTTATTTTCAAGGACCACGCCGTGGCCAATACAATTGGTAAAACGGTTCATGCTGAGTTCATCACCCTGCCGGTGATCCTGGCGGGTATGATTGCAGCAATCTTCTGGAACCTGCTCACCTGGTGGTACGGCATTCCTTCCTCTTCTTCGCATACACTCATCGGGGGCTTTGCCGGCGCAGCTGTTACCCACGCTTTCCTCGTAAAAGGCTTTCAGCCCATCAGCGCCATCGTTGAAATTGGCAAGATCACAGAGATTATTCTCTTCATTTTCCTGGCCCCCATCATTGGGATGGTGATCTCCATTTTCATTACCGTAGTCACGATCATGCGAAACGTGTGGGCCAGGGTGGGAATGATTATACTGGCCGCCATTTTCACCTGGTTTTTATTTGCACATTTTGAACAAAATAAACTGGAGGAGAATCTTGTTAAGTACTACAATATTGAAAATCTAAAAAAGAATGCCGCATCCGGTCCGTCCGACCAGGCGGCGTATGAAAAGGCATTAAGCAATGTTGCTGCAGCTGCGCCACTGTTAAGCGACTATAAAAAGATCGGTGCCGAAAAACTGGCGGAAGCGATCCGGCAAAAAGTTGACCCGGGTGCAGATGTGGCAAAGCTGACCAAGAATTTTAAAAAAGCCGATAACTCGGTGATCGTATACGGGGTTATGATCATGATCTTTATTTTTATCTGTGCGTATGTGTATTCTGAAAAGATCAAATCTCCCAACGCTTACCGCACTGCAAAAATGTTCAAGCGCTTACAGTTACTGTCTTCAGCGGCTTTCAGTATCGGGCATGGTGGTAACGATGCTCAAAAAGTGATGGGCATTATTGCCGCGGCTTTTGTTTCCTATAATGCTGCCCAATATACCGATGTAGGTACTGTATTGAAAGAATTGTACTGGATTCCACTGGCCTGCTATACAGCTATGGGACTGGGTACGATGAGCGGCGGCTGGAAGATCGTTAAAACAATGGGAACCAAGATCACCAAGGTTACACCGCTGGAAGGTGTGGCAGCAGAAACTTCAGGCTCCCTTACCCTGTTCATGACCGAACAGATGGGCATACCGGTGAGCACCACCCATACCATTACCGGATCCATCATTGGCGTGGGCGCTACAAAACGTTTGAGCGCCGTTCGATGGGGCGTTACAGTAAACCTGCTGTGGGCCTGGGTTTTAACCATTCCTGTGAGCGCACTGCTGGCCGGCATCGTTTATTATATTACTTCCTTCTTCGTAAAATAAATATTTTAAATCTCCGTTTTAAAATCACTCAATGTTTTGTTGGGTGATTGTACTTTTATACTACCCCTACAAACGCTTATTTTACATATTAAGATAACTGCTGCAGGAATCTTTCAAAAAAACAGTGTTATGAAAAAAATACTTGTTACCGGCGGATGTGGTTATATCGGCGTACATACCATCGTTGACCTGTTACAAAACGGATTCGACGTAATTTCTATCGACAATAACTCCCGCAGTACAACTGCCATCTTATCAAATGCGGAAACGATTACCGGTAAAAAAATAAAAAATTACCTAGTGGACTTGTGTAACCTCGAAGACACCCGGAATGTGTTCCGTGAGAACAATGATATTTCAGGCATCATTCATTTTGCTGCATTTAAGGCAGTTGGTGAATCAGTGGAAAAGCCTTTGTTGTATTTTGATAACAACTTAAGCTCCCTGGTGAATATTTTAAAATGTGCTGAAGAGTTCAATGTGCCACATTTTGTGTTTTCTTCGTCCTGCACGGTATATGGAAACCCTGACAGCATCCCGGTTACTGAAGAAACCGGCCAAAAACCGGCGGAATCACCTTATGGAGCTACCAAGCAAATGGGTGAAGTGATCGTAACAGACACCGTTAAAAGTAACAATATGCAGGCGATCCTGCTGCGCTACTTTAACCCTGTTGGCGCCCATCCCTCCATCCTGTTGGGAGAAATACCACTGGGCAGGCCAGCCAACCTCGTTCCTGCCATCACACAAACTGCCATTGGCAAATTGCCTGCCATGCAGGTTTTTGGAGACGACTATGAAACAAGAGATGGCAGTTGCGTGAGAGACTATATTCATGTAAGCGACATTGCGCACGCTCATACACTGGCACTTAACTACCTTATTGATAAAAAAAGCAACCTTAAAACTGAGGTCTTCAACCTGGGTACCGGTGACGGGTACACTGTTTTAGAAGTGATCAAAGCTTTTGAAAAAGTTAGTGGGGTAAAATTAAATTACGCCATCGGCCCCCGCCGCTCTGGTGATGTGGTGGCCATTTATGCCAACAACAACAAAGCTAAAAACGAGCTGGGCTGGGTACCCGCCTACAACCTGGACGACATGATGAATACAGCCTGGCAGTGGGAACTGAAATTAAAGGATGCAGAAAATAAAGTGCCTGCGTAAAAAGCGCTTTACTGTGTAGGAATCATGCCTTATCTTGCGCTTTCAAAATTATATTTTATGCTGAAAGCGATTGAAGTAACAGGCAACAAGGATACCCGCAGTGGCTTTGGGGATGGCATCCTGGAAGCTGCAAGAACCAATGAAAATATCATTGCGCTTACTGCCGACCTGCTCGGTTCTATGAAGTTGAACGCTTTCATCAAAGAATTTCCCGAACGTTTTATACAGTGTGGTATTGCAGAAGCCAATATGATGGGCGTTGCAGCCGGTTTAACCATTGGCGGAAAAATACCTTACACCACCACTTTTGCCAACTTCAGTACCGGCAGGGTGTACGACCAGATCCGCCAGTCGATCGCCTATAGCAATAAAAATGTAAAAATTTGTGCTTCCCATGCAGGCCTAACCCTAGGTGAGGATGGCGCCACCCACCAGATCCTGGAAGATATAGGGCTGATGAAAATGCTGCCCGGTATGACCGTGGTGGTTCCCGCAGATTACAATCAAACCAAGGCTGCCACCAAAGCCATTGCAGATCATACCGGTCCTGTATATCTACGTTTCGGAAGGCCGGTTTGGCCCATCTTTACCAAAGAAGCAGATTTTGTTTTAGGAAAAGCACATCAACTTTCTGAAGGATCAGACGTAAGTATTTTTGCCTGCGGCCACCTGGTATGGAAAGCAGTGGAAGCCGGTCGCATCCTGGAAGAAAAAGGCATCAGCGTTGAAGTGATCAACCTGCATACCATCAAACCGCTCGATACGGAGGCCGTCATTGCTTCCATCAGTAAAACCAGGTGCGCTGTAACCTGCGAAGAACACAATATCATCGGTGGTTTGGGCGACAGTGTTGCACAGGTAGCCGCTAAACACCTGCCAATTCCGATTGAATATGTAGGAACAAATGACACTTTTGGAGAAAGTGGTAAGCCTGCTGAACTTCTGACCAAATACGGATTGGATGCACCAAATATTGTTGCCGCAGCCGAAAAAGTACTGGCCCGGAAAAAAGCCTGAGCTTACTTTATTTTCACTACCTGCAGGTAATCCAGCATAGCCTGGTTGATAAGCCCATTCATATTTTCATTTTCCCCATCAAAGTAAATGGTTATCCAGTGCTGCCCTCTTGATAGAGTGGCATGCAATGCATTGCTGAACCCCCAATTACTCCATTCGTCTTTACCGCGTTGCGGGAACACAACGGTGCCGAGTACACGATCATCTGCTTTTATAGTTCTGATAGCACATTTGTTTTCAGTATTAACCGGACCGTTCCCATTGGCATACCTGAAGCTGATCGCATAGGTGCCTGATTCTTCCACTTTTACAGGTATGATTATGCTCCTGTTCACACTGTCGCTGATCTCAACAAAACCCGCTCCTGAATAGCCTTTGTAGGGCAGGGCAGCTTTATCTGCCCTTGTTTCCACTTCCACTTTCACCGTGTTTTCGCAGTGATCGATCGTAAGTGGTTCGCTGGCGAATGACCCAATGCCTTTTTCATCAACCGCAATCACCTGGTATTCGTTGCAGTCGTTTGACCGGATGGGATAAGTGGTTTCATGGATGGTTTCAATTTCCTGTCCATCTTTTAACACTGTATATTTCAATGCCCCAGGTACCGGAAGCCAGGTGATATTGTCGCCTGAAATTGATGTGAGCGGCGTAGCGGGCGAAACGGTATTCTCAACTTTATTGATGTCGCCGCCGGTGCTGAAAGTATCGGCCAGTTTTATCCTGATTGTATGTTTTCCTTTTAATACAGCGGCAACACTGTGATCGTCTGTAGCTTTTCCATCTACCGTAAAACTGCTGATGGTATTGCCAAATCCTTCTATGTAAATATTAAGTACCGCATTGCGATAGGTAAAATTTGTAAGGGAACGGTTGCCTTTTAAAGCTTCCGGTACAAAGGGATGAAACAGGAGTTTTTCGGGTTGAAATTCGATACCAAACAACAGTTTTTGCACCAACGCCAGGTTACCGGAAAGACTCCATAACATGTTGCTGGAGTTGATGACTGTTCCTGCAAAGTCTCCATTATCCGCCACATAATTTTCTTTGTTGGTTAAAAAAAGTGCTGCCGGGCGGTAAACAGATGCTATGGACTCCATCACAGATCTTTCGTTGCCGGCACGGGCGGAAGCGAGCGCCCAATAGGATTGTACAAATGGCCATACTGCATTGTTATGATAAGGTGCAATGCCGGGTATCTGCGGGTAAATGCAGGAAATGCCATAATCGGTTACCGGTGTTTTTGCAATCACTGATTCTCGGTTGGCGTCTGCGATGCCGAATAAAACACAGAGTGCCTCACCCAGGGCCTCCGCCCTCGGTGAAACTGTTTTAAAATTTCTGCCATACAGGTATTGAGCGTAGTAGCCTTTGTCTACCATCCACAGGTATTTATTGATGCCGGCTTTTATCCTGGCAGCATTGGCATTGTAACGGGCTACATCGGCCGGTTTGTGCAAAATGGTGGCCATTTGTGCGAGTACTTTGTTGGCATTGTAATGAACAGCATTGGTACCAAGGTTTTCTGATTCAAAAATATCAGCCGGCTGCATCCATTTAGGATAGGTCTGTTCCCGCCAATCGAGGAAAGACGATTCGCCTTTAACCATGCCTGTTGCCATGTCGTAGGCATTGTGCATGTCATCATTCACAGAGTTTTTAATGATCACATAGGCCTGCTTCAGCCAGTCTTCATCGCCGGTTGCCTTATAAATTTCCCAGGCGGCCGTTGCCCAGATCATGCGATCGGTTGAACAGGGATAGGCGCCACCGGTACCTGTATCCTGGATGATCTTTTTTTTCTTATTCACCTTTTTCATCAGGCTGTGCTTTGCCACCATTGGCTGCAGGTGCGCCATGGATAAAATAATGCTGTAGCTGATGTCCCTGGTCCAAACTCCCGCCCATTCTTTACCGGTCCGGAACGTGCTGTCAGGTTCCACCGCTTTCACCATCTCCTCCAAACTCAGGTTGTAAATGGCATTTGCCAGCACATCGTCTGAATGATATTGGGGATAGGCCGAGATATCTTTTGATAACTTCCAGCTTGCATCGGTTTGCTTTTCGTCTTTTCGTGCATTTAACACGATCGTGGTTTCATAAATTCCATCACCGTCTGCATCGGTGAGCTCCAATCCTTCCTTGTTGTGGAGGTTGTCGAAATCCCAGATCATGGGCAGGGTGTTGCCGGCCACATACAGTCCTTTAAAATCTTCTTTATAAATCTTATCTCCCTTGTAGGTGGTGAAATAACCCTTTGTTTTAAAATCATTCAGCACCGCATTCATATCTACCCTTATTTTGAGTTTGGTATCTGGTTGCAGGTAGGTGTCGCCCCTGTCTTTAGTATCATTCATCCGGGTGCCAATACTGATCAGTGGTGTTTCGGTAACGCCATCCAATACATTCATGTGATGATCCATACCGGGCTGCATCTCGTTGTCTTTTCCGTTGATGCTGAATTTAAAGGCGATTTTGGTGCTTTGAAAGAGGTTGGCCGGACTTTGATAATTCGACACCAGTTCCTTTGCAGAAAAAGCTTTTGCCACATAGGCCCCCTGCACCACGCTATCGCTGTAAACGGTGTAGACGGGCGTTTTCCACAAAAGATTTCGGGGAGCTTGTCCACTTGCGTTCATCAAACAAATACAATTGAAAAAAATTACAAACAATCCGGTGATCCGTTTCATACAATTATTTTTAGAAATTATCCAGGCAAAAAAAAGTACCAGCTCCTTCTATTTCTTTGTCTCAGCAAGGCCGTGCTCATCCATGTTACTCACGCCTCCACTTACTGCAAACTTCATGGTTTGGGTGGCACTGATATTGGTAATGGGGCGTACCCTCGACTTTGGAATGATGTACACATTTCCTGCCACCGAATAGGCCATGGGTACGTACACTGCCACGTATTCTTTCAAGCCAAACTCCTCCATATTTTCCTGCGTAACAAAGCCCACCCGCCACACATCATTGTCATCTACATTGGCCAGTACGTTCTGTGTAAACTTTTTCTTTTCGCCCGCAAAAGCCTCAAAAAAATCTTTTACCGTGGAATAAATGAATTTGATGCCCGGAGTTTTTTCAAGCACCTGTTCAAACACATCCACCACCTTACTGAAAATGAACGAAGAGGAAATATACCCGATAAAAAATACGATGAGGATAATGATAAGAAACCCCACGCCCGGTATGCGCCGGATATTTCCCTCTGCATCTTCCATCATGGAAGGGAAAATGCTATGCACCGCATTCGGTAAAATACCGTCGATAAAACTAAAGGCTGCAGCAATTGCCCAGATGGTGATGCTGATTGGAGCCAATACCAGGATGCCCTGCAAAAAGTAGCGGAACAACTTGCGGTAGTCAAATGACGTGTTCATAAAAACTGTTTTAGGCCAAAGGTAACAGATTAAAAACAGCAGGCGTAAAATGAACAAATTGTTATGAATGGCAAAAAAACCTGATGGAAACTTCGGTAACGAAAATAGTTTCCATAGTTTTGTGCCCGATATTTGATGCTATGGAAATAACAGACAGAATAAAATTAAAGGCCCACGACCTGGTGATGCAATACGGCATCCGGAGCGTTAGCATGGATGATATCGCCAGCGGCCTGGGCATGAGCAAGAAAACCATTTACCAGTATTTTACTGATAAGGATGAACTGGTGGAAGCCGTCATTAAAGATGTGATCACCGGCAACCAGGCGGGCTGCATTAAAGACAGGGAACAGGCAAAAGACGCTGTACATGAAGTGTTTTTGGCCATGGAGCAGATGCAGGAAATGTTTGCCGATATGAACCCTTCGATTGTGAATGACCTGGAAAAATTTCATCCGAAAGCATACGCAGTATTTCACGAACACAAGTACAATTTTTTATTTAAAGTACTCAGTGATAATATCAGCAGGGGTATCAGGGAAGAACTCTACCGCGATGATATGGAAGTGGAAGTGCTGATAAAATCGCGGCTGGAGTGCATGATGTTGCCGTTTAACCAACAAATATTTCCAAAGAATAAATACCGGCTTATTGATGTGGAAGTGGCGCTGACAGAGCATTTTCTTTTCGGCCTTGCTACTCTTAAAGGCCATAAAATGATTGTAAAATACCAACAAGAGCGAATAAAAAAGCATAGCAATGACACAAAGAAATAGCGTACAAAAATCGATCGGATTATTACCGGTTCTGCTGGCCATGCTGGCAGTACACAGCGCAAGCGCACAAACGATAAACAGTTTCTCCCTGCAGCAGGCCATCGATTATGGCAATAAAAATTCGGTACAGGTAAAAAATGCGTTGCTGGATGTAAAGCTGCAGCAGCAGAGCAACCGTGATATCACTTCTGCTGCGCTGCCCGAACTTACCTCCAACAGCGGGTTTACCGATTATCTCGATATCCCCACCACCCTGTTGCCGGGTGAAATAGTAGGGCAACCGGCAGGTACCTTCACCCCTGTGAGATTCGGAACGAAATATACAGTTAACAGCGGGCTTACCCTGCGGCAGATATTATTTGACGGGCAGGTATTTGTGGGATTGCAGGCACGTAAAACAAGTATTTACGCCAAAGAAAAAATGGCTGAAATAACACAGGAAACCGTGAAGGCAAACATCTATAAGATCTACTACCAACTGGTATTAAGTAAAACCCAGCTGGACTTACTGGATGCCAATATTGCCCGGTTGCAGCTATTAGCCCACAACACGAATGAGATATACAAGAACGGCTTTGCTGAAAAAGTGGATGTTGATAAACTGGCGGTACAGATCACCAACCTGCAAACAGACAAAGAAAAAGTGCTGAACGGGGTGCAGAACGGTTACAATGCATTAAAGCTGTTGATCGGCATGCCCCTGAAAGACAGCCTGGTGTTGACCGACAGCATCAGTGAAGACCAGATCAAAGAAGGTATACTTGCCAGCACCCAATACCAGTATAGCGACCGGAAAGACTACCAGTTGCTGCAGCTAACCAAAAAACTAAATGCGTATAATATTAAACGTTATCGGTTGAGCCAGATACCAACTTTGAGTTTTACTGCCAACTACAGTAAACAGGCTCAACGCAACACTTTTAATTTTTTTGATAAAAACGGAGATTGGTTCACCACGTCTTATATTGGTGTTAACTTAACGATCCCGATCTTCAAAGGTTTTTCCACCCGGGCAAAAATTGCCGGAGCCAAACTTGAACTGCAAAAAACGGAAAACCTCATCGCCGGCCAGGAAATCAGTATTGACAATGATGTGCAGGTGGCAAAAAATAATTTCAGCAATGCCACTTCCACCATCGATTTTCAAAAGCAAAACATGCAACTGGCGGAAACAGTGTACGATCAAACAAGAAAGAAATATGAAACCGGTACCGGCTCTGCCACAGAGATCAATGCGGCACAAACCGATCTAAAAACTGCCCAGACAAATTATATCAGTGCGTTGTACGATGCCATCATTGCAAGGGTGGATCTGTTGAAAGCAACCGGAAAACTATAACCAGCAAATAATCTAACACAATGAGTAAATCAAATAATCATACAATCATGAAACAATACCTGGCAACCGGCCTGGCGGCCCTGGTTATTTTATCATCCTGCGGTGGCAGCGCTAAAGACAAAAATGCGGCACTGAATGATAAAAAAGCTGAACTGGAAAAATTAAAAACTGAAAAGGAAAAGTTAGAAGATAAAATTCAAAAAACCGAAACAGAGATCGGGAAACTGGATCCTTCCAGCCTTGCAGTTCAAAAACCAAAACTGGTGGCTGTTCAAACACTGGAAGCCACAGATTTCAGTCATTACATTGAATTGCAGGGTAAGATTGAAAGCGAAAATATCAGTTATGTTACCCCGAGAGGAATGGGCGGTGTGGTAAAAGCCATTTATGTAAAACAGGGTGATCATGTAAACAAAGGACAATTGCTGATGAAACTGGACGATGCATTGGCAAGGCAAAGTGTAAATGCAGCAAAGGAGGGCCTTGAAACGTTCAAGACCCAATTGGCCTATGCCCGGAATATTTATCAACGCCAGAAAAATCTCTGGGATCAGAATATCGGTACCGAAGTACAGCTGATCTCCGCAAAAAACAATGTGAACACCCTCGAAAACCAGTTAAAGACTGCAGAAGAAAACATGAAAGTGACGCAGGAGCAACTCAACATGACGAATGTGTACAGCGAAGTGAGTGGTGTTGCCAATGTTGTTAATATCAGAGTGGGTGAAACATTCAGCGCAGCATCTGCCTCTACGCAGGGCATTGAAATAGTAAACAACTCCCAATTGAAGGTAACGGGTAATATTCCTGAAAACTACCTTACCAATGTACACAAGGGTTCGGATGTGATTGTGAATGTTCCCGACGCCGGCAAAACGATCAACAGCACCGTAAGCTTTGTAGGTGCCACTATCAATTCCCTGAGCCGTGGTTTTACCGTGGAAGCTAAGTTACCAACTGAGCCAACCCTGAAGCCCAACCAGATAGCCCTGATGAAAATTAAAGATTATTCAGCCAGCAGTGCGATGGTGGTGCCGGTGGCTACCATTCAAAATGACGAAAAAGGAAAGTTTGTGATGGTGGCTGTAACAGAAAACGGCAAGCTGGTGGCCCGTAAAAGGCCTGTGACGATCGGCTTTTTAAACGGTGATATGCTCGAAATTAAAACCGGTCTTAAACCGGGAGATGTGCTGGTGACAGAAGGCTTCCAGAGTTTATATGACGGGCTCGTGATCACCACCCAGTAATCGTGTATGCCTACCAGTGAAAACTTATGTGATACGTTACCAAATGAATATATAAAGCCGACAAAAAAATAACTGTATAATGTCTAGTTTACAACAAAGCATTGCCAAAGGGTTCGATGATATAAAAAAGCAGTTCAAGCCCACCACCTGGTCGATCAAAAATAAAACCTCCATTTACCTGTTGATGGTGGTGGTTACGCTCATGGGTGTTTACCAGTTTGTAACCCTTCCCAAAGAACAGTTTCCGGATATTGTGATCCCTACCATTTATATCCAGACTATCAATGTGGGTAACTCGCCGAAAGACATCGAAAACCTGATCACCAAACCCATAGAAAAACAGATCAAAACGATCACCGGCGCCAAGATCAATAAGGTGCAGAGCAGTTCACAACAGGATTACTCAGCCATTACGGTGGAGTTTGAAACTGATGTAAAAACAGATGTGGCCCTGCAAAAAGTAAAGGATGCGGTAGACAAAGCTAAAAAAGACCTTCCTACCGATCTCACCCAGGAACCTACTGTACTTGAAGTAAGTTTTAGTGAACAACCCATTATGTATGTGAATGTGAGCGGTGATTATGACCTGGTACGTTTAAAAAAATATGCAGATGACCTGAAGGATAAACTGGAAGAACTATCGCAACTAAACCGGGTTGATCTTGTGGGTGCACCTGAGCGTGAGTTCCAGATAAATGTAGATAACTACCGGATGCAGGCAGCCAATGTAACCTTTGATGATATCGCCAATGCCGTGCAAAGGGAAAATGTTGACATTACCGGCGGCTTGCTCGATGTAGGCAATATGAAACGTACCCTTCAATTGAAAGGACAGTTTAAAACAGCCTTTGATATTGAACAGGTGCTGGTACGCAATACTGCCGGCGCACCCATCTACCTCAAAGATATTGCCGTGATAAAGGACACGGTTAAAGAAAGGGAAAGTTATGCCCGGCTGAACGGGCAAAACGTGATCACGCTCAACATCATCAAAAGAGCTGGTGAAAACCTGATCGAAACCAGCGATGCCATTAAAGAGGTGGTGAAAGAAATGCAAGCCAATCATTTTCCGAAAGACCTGAACGTTGTGATCACCGGCGATCAAAGTGTAAAAACCCGTACTTCTTTCAATGATCTGGTAAACTCAATCGTGATCGGCTTCATCCTTGTACTCATCATCCTGATGTTTTTCATGGGTGTGACGAACGCATTTTTTGTGGCACTGAGTGTACCATTGAGTATGTTTGTGGCCTTCCAGTTTTTACCCGCAGCGGATCTTATTGTGGGTACGCATGTAACACTCAACTTTATTGTGTTGTTTGCCCTGCTGTTCGGCCTTGGTATTATTGTGGATGATGCCATTGTGGTGATTGAAAACACACACCGGATTTTTACACAGGGCAAGGGAACCATCTCATCTGAACGAAGTGCTGTGATGGCTGCTGGTGAAGTTTGGTACCCGGTGCTGGCCGGTACGTTAACCACGCTGGCTCCCTTTGTGCCATTACTTTTCTGGCCCGGCATCATCGGTAAGTTTATGGTGTACCTGCCCACGATGCTCATCTTTACACTTTCCGCCTCCCTTATCGTTGCCTTCATCATGAACCCTGTTTTTGCAGTTGATTTCATGAACCACGAAGAGCATGGCAAGGAACCCAAATCGGCCATCTTTAAAAAACCAACCTTCTGGGCGCTGGTAGCTGTTGGGATACTCCTGAACGTTATAGGCATGGCAAAAAACAGCGAGGTGGTGGGCATTGTTACCGGTGATGATATCGTGGAGCCAGGCAGTGTGTATCACTTTTTTGGAAACCTGCTGTTGCTGTTTGCCCTGCTGGGTGTTTTCAATAAATACGTGCTGGATACCGCAATACACAGTTTCCAGAACAGAGCCTTGCCATGGATCATGAGCCACTACGAAAACCTGCTGCGCTGGGCATTGAAAGGCTGGAGGCCGGTACACCTGTTACTGGGAACCATCGTATTGCTCATCTTCACCTTTATTTTCTTTGGGTGGCGGCAGGTACCCGTGGTGTTCTTCCCGCAGGGCGATCCAAATTTTATTTATGTATACCTCAAGTTACCGGTAGGTACATCCGTTGATTATACTGATTCTGTAACCCACACACTTGAAACCAAGGTAAATAAGGTGCTGGGTATAGAAAAGAATAAGACCAATCCTTTAGTGGAAAGTGTGATCACCAATGTGGCTGTTGGTGCCAGTGATCCCACCAGTGGAGACCGCAGCACCCGGAGCGAACTGGGCCGTATCCAGATCTCTTTTGTAGAATATGAAAAAAGGGATGGTAAGTCAACACGACCTTATCTTGATTCGATCCGGAACTCGTTGAAAGGAATACCAGGCGCAGAGATTTCCGTTGACCAGGAAAAAGGAGGGCCTCCCACTGATCCACCGGTTAATATCGAGGTATCAAGTGAAGAGTTTGACAACCTGATCAAAACAGCTGTGAGCCTGAAAAATTATCTTGACTCCGTAAATGTACCGGGGGTGGAAGAATTAAAAATGGATGTTGACCTGAAAAATCCTGAGATCACCCTCACGGTTGACAGGGAGCGGGCTTTGATAAACGGCGTGAGCACAGCACAGATCGGCATGCAGCTTCGTACAGCTTTGTTTGGAAAAGAAGCCTCTAAAATCAAAGAAGGTGAAGACGAATATAAAATACAGATCAGGAACGAAAAAACGCAGCGTAACAGTCTCAGCGACCTGCTGAATATGGAAATTGTGTTCAGGGATTTTGCCAGCGGGGGGCAGATCAAAAGAGTGCCTATCAGCAGCGTGGTAAAAGTGGATCTTACCAGTACGCTTGGTAGTGTGAAAAGAAAAGATCAGAAAAGGGTGATCACACTTCGTTCGAATGTATTGTCGGGTTATACGCCTACCGCTGTGAATGCTGAAATTGCCAAACGGATCGCCAACTTTAAGTTGAAATCCGACGACGTGAACATCAAACAAACCGGTGAAGGAAAACAACAGGCGGAAACAGGAGCATTTCTTGGTAAAGCTTTGGTGATTGCATTGTTGCTGATTTTATTGATATTGGTAATCCAGTTCAACTCGGTGAGTAAGCCGGTGATCATTTTAACAGAGATCGTATTTAGTGTGATCGGTGTATTGTTAGGTTTTGCGATCACCAAAATGCAGGTGTCGGTGGTAATGACGGGTATCGGTATCGTAGGCCTGGCAGGCATTGTAGTGAAGAATGGTATATTGGTGATTGAATTTGCAGATGAACTCCGTGGCCGTGGTTTAAAAACAAAAGAGGCCGTGGTGCAGGCTGGTAAAACGAGGATCATCCCGGTACTGTTAACAGCACTGGCAGCGATACTGGCACTGATACCGCTTGCGATCGGATTTAATATTGATTTTGTTACGTTGTTCTCCGAACTGAATCCGCATATTTTCTTCGGAGGAGACAATGCTGTATTCTGGAAGCCATTGAGCTGGACGATCATTTTCGGATTGGCATTTGCATTTTTCATGACGTTGGTGATTGTACCCGCCATGTACCTGATCGCAGAAAGATTGAGAAGACCTATGAGAAGAATGTATGGTGGAAAATGGGTAAGCTTTATGGGCATTCCGCCGCTTACATTCGTTTTCCTTCCTATGATTATTATTACGTTGATCAAACACCGGATGGATGTAAAAAGAAGAAGAGCCAGAAACGGGTCGGCCGGGGAAACCTGGAACCGGAGTTGGTTCTGATAACAGGCAGTTATCATAAAGTGAAGCGGGTATTGCCATGGCAGTACCCGTTCCGCTTTTTGGAACAGTTCTCCCCCATCCGGACAAAAAACGATGCAAAAGATATATAAATGGCTGATTTTCTGCTTCATAACAACTGGCATATTCTCGGTAATAGTGGTAGTACCGGAACAGGTATTGAAAAAGGGACAAAGTGATGGCGGCGCAAATAGATGCTGAATATTTAAAAAAATAGCTGAAATTTGCAACCATAAGGCGTTGATTTACTTCTTAGATAAGGAATAAACGTCTACTCATTTTACCCTGTAGCGCCTCCGCAGTTTGCGGACTTCCACTACCAGTAATCCTGTTCCTGTTAAAAACTATTATTAACCTCCCTAAAGGAAACAGGAAAAATGAAACAGGTAATCTACATTCTCACATGTATCGTGCTTTCGGCTTCGGCCGGCAATGCGCAAATGGCTGCAGGTTTTGTAGCGGCCTCAGCTATTCATAAAACTACCGTTCTCGCCCCCGGTGTTACCGTAAAGGCAGTTGTAACCAACAATACCGGAAAGATCAGCTGGCAAGCCAACAGGAAATTAAAAGTGCGCCGGTACGAATTGGAAAAGAGTACTGACGGAGAACATTTTGAATACGTAACCGCAGTGGCAGGCAGCTCGAAACAATTCAACATTTCCGATGACAATATTTTTGAGCATCTCAACTATTACCGGGTTAAGATCATCGACGTAAAGGGCAATTACCTGTACAGCGCCGTTACCGTTTTGAATGCACAACGTGAAACTGCCGAAATAAAGATGCTGGAAACACAGATCAACCAGAAAATATTTATCTGGCTGCCGGCTAACACGAGTGTAAACAAAGCGTCCATTGCGGATGCCCGCGGCAGGATGCTTATAAGCAATGCTTTGGTAAGCAACAGTACAAACCTCGCCTCTGTTGAAACCGGTACGTTGCCGGTAGGTTTATACAATATTAAATTTACCACCAGCAAAGGAGAAACGGTGCAGATAAGGTTTAGAAAAACGCCGGAAACACAGGTAACGGTGGCGCCTCCGGTAGCTGTGATCGATTAATCGCTTTATCTGCCATACAAATTGTTTTTAAGCCTTGTGAAAAAATCACAGGGCTTTTTTAGTATTCAGAAATGCAACGCAATATTTTTACAAAAAACATTTACCATGATAAGCAACCATGAAATTGACTATCGCATTTACGGCGAAGAATTACAATTCGTAGAAATTGAACTCGACCCGAATGAAACCGTTATCGGAGAGCCCGGAGGCTTTATGATGATGGATAATGAAATACAAATGCAAACTATTTTCGGTGACGGCAGCCAGCAACAGGGTACTGGTTTACTCGGCAAATTACTCAGCGCCGGTAAAAGATTATTGGTGGGTGAAAATTTATTTATGACAGCCTTCACCAATACCGGGCAGGGAAAAAAACATGTGAGTTTCGCTGCGCCCTATACCGGAAAAATTATCCCGCTCGACCTGTCGAAACTCGGGGGCAAAATAATTGCACAGAAAGACGCCTTTTTATGTGCGGCAAAGGGAGTGAGCATTGGCATTGAATTTCAGCGACGCTTAGGCACAGGTATTTTTGGCGGCGAAGGTTTTATTATGGAAAAATTAGAAGGCGATGGAATGGCCTTTGTACATGCCGGCGGTTATGTGATTGAAAAACAACTGATGCCTGGTGAAGTATTAAAAATCGATACCGGCTGCGTGGTGGCCTATACGGCAGGCGTTGATTTCGACATTGAGTTTATCCGCGGCATAAAAAACTGGATGTTTGGTGGTGAAGGCTTATTCTTTGCTATTTTAAGAGGGCCGGGCAAAGTGTGGATACAATCATTACCCATCAGCAGGCTTGCCGGTCGATTGCAGCAATATGCTTCGATAGGAGGACGAAAAGAGGAAGGAAGTATTTTAGGAGGTATTGGCAATCTCCTGGACGGTCGGGAATAACAACTGCAGTTATTTAACGAAGCGGGTGCCGGGCGGTGCCCGCTTTTTTATGTAAACAGTTGTACAAAATTAGCAGCATTCGATTGCAGGCTGTATTCCTGTATGATCTTCTTTCTCCCTGCCACGCCCATTTTTTTCCTCAAACCGGCATCCAGCAACAATTTTTCGAGTGCCACGTACCATTCTTCATCGGTATCACAGAGGTAACCATTAATGCCCTCTTCGATGATCTTTTTATTTACACCCACCGGGGAAGCAACCGATGGAATTTCGAGCGCCAGGTATTGAATCAGTTTGAATCCACATTTGCCCTCGCTCCATTCATCGTGCGTGAGTGGCATCAGGCCAACCTGGCAGGTAGCGAGTTCTGTAACTTCATTATCTACATTCCATTCAACATAGTGTACATTTTTTAACCGGAGACCAGGCACCTGGTTGCAGATCACCTTGATATCAAAATCATATCTCTCCTGTAAACGTTTCAGCACCGGTTCCACCATGTACAGGTACTTAAGTGTTGAAAAACTTCCCGTCCAGCCTACCGTTACTTTGTGCACGTTATGATCAGCCAGGATATTGTGATGGTTTTCAGTATCCACGCAGGTGGGATTGTGAATCACTTTGTCGTTGTATCTTTTTGCATAGCTGCACAGGAATTCGTTGCCGCAACTTATTTTATAACTCCATTTACAAATGAGTGGCACTTTGTTGGTATTGCGGAGCGCTAAAGGGATCCTGTTCCTGTCTGACACCTGGGCCACCCAGATGGAGCCGTCGAAATCGTAAATAATTTTCTTCTTCAACCATTTTACCAGTACCCATTCAAACACCGGCGGACCAATGGGAGCCACACCACATTGCAACAGGATGTAATCGTATTTATTAACGGTGAACAACATGATAAAACTCCGCACAAATCCCATTAACACAGAAAAGGCTTTCCTGAAAAAAAATCCCTTCTTAAAAATTACCGCATATCCGTAACTGTTGATGAACGAATGCGTGGTTACCAGAAAACCATTGTCATGCAAAAGATTTTTGTAAAGCTCAAAACGGAAGCGTTGCGCCGGAGACTCGTTTTCCGGGTATTGAACAATGAATAAAATTTCCTTTCTGTTTACTTGCATGGTTGAGCCTGCGAAAATAAATATATTTTATGCCAGCAGGAATTAAAATTCAAAATAGGCTGATATTGCTGTAAATGGATTTATTTTTACAGCCTTGTACCCCTCATTGTTTTACAGCAAAAGTTTAAGCAGTATTTATGAATCAGAACACAGCGATCAGTGTAATACAATCAGCATGGCTCGACAATATTTTAGCAGATCCTATCGGGAAATCAAAGTTGACAAAAAAAAATAACGTCTATTATTCAGAAAACGGGTTTGCCTATCACATAAAAGATTCCGTACCCGATTTCAGGATCCGGCTAAACCAGTTTGAAACCGGCTGGCAGGAAGGGCAGGACCATTATGAACAATCCATGGTAAGATACCTCGACCGGGCCGAGGCCGACGATACGCTTTACCCGGAAGAACAAAAAAGAGATGCGCCGGTATACGAAAAACTACCGTTGGAAGGAAGGGTACTGGATGTGGGTGGTAACCTGGGCGCCGTTAGAAAATACATGACCGATCCTGGAGCATTTTGTTCTGTTGATCCATTCATCAATGTGTATAAACTAGCTGCAGGGAGAAAAAATTTATTCCAACATTACCCCATGCATCTTCCGCTGAATTTTGTGGCGGGATTTGCAGAGTTTTTACCCTTTGTTCCTTCATCATTTGATACTGTGAACATGCGTAGCTGCATCGATCATTTTTTTAACCCGGAACTTTCCTTATTGGAAGCAAACCGTGTGTTGAAAGACAATGGAAAACTGATCATTGGTATGACGGTAAGGGTTGAAAGCATCAGCAACCTTACCCGGGAATCGGCAAGAAAAGTATTAAACCTGTTTACCAAAAAATTTGAAGACAAGCACATGTGGCATCCTTCTAAAGATGAATTGCTGCTGTTGTGTAAGCGTTGCGGCTTTGAGCCGGAGGCTGAGGTATGGCAGAATGAAAATGTATGGTATGGTGCGTTCCGGAAAAATAATAACCCGGCTATCAATATAACTTAACCACGCGGGCGGGCCGTTCTACCACCGGCGCAGCAATAGTGGTGGTAACGCCTGACGGATTTCCCTTCCAGTCTTTTATTTTGCGGATGGTTCTCATCACTTCAGTACGCTGCCCTTCATCAAGTTTTACATTTCTTTTTGCAGCCAGGAAATGTTGCATTTTGAACATGCCAAATAAACGGTAAAGGCCCGATTTTACATGAGACTCCACAATTTCAGAAACCAGTTCCTTGCGGGTGAGTACTCCTTTATAATGCTTTTTAACCGCTCTACGGTGGCTGCTGCTGCTCTTGATATAATTGGAGACATTTACATTGCCTTCACGATATAAAAACAGGGGTTCATAAATGCGGTGATATTGCATGTTTTCGAACGACCTGCACCAAAGTTCAAAGTCTTCTGAACGCACAAAATTTTCATCATATTTATTTTCCCGGTACCAGCTTGTTTTTGCAATGATGGTAGGATGGAAGAACAATCTTTTCTGTAATACTTTTTTTCTATCCCAGTCGGTGATGTCGATCAGTTTCCGCATCCCTACCGGTTCATCTTTTTCGTTGATGGCATAGGCCGCCGTGTCAATAATATCAATATGGTCGTTCTGGAGTAGTACCTCCATCTGGCGTTCAATTTTCTCGGGCATCATCATATCATCGGAATCCATCCTCGCCATGTACTTACCATCCGCCAGGTCGATGATCTGGTTGAGGCGGTAGATGAGGCCACGGTTCACTTTGTCCCTGATGAGCCGGATGCGTTTATCTGCAGTGGCAAATTTGTGAGCTATTTCGTAAGAACGGTCGGTTGATCCGTCGTCGATGATAATAAATTCAAAATGGGAATAGGTCTGTAATAATACAGACTTGATTGCGCTGGCAAGAGTTTTCTCATTATTATAAAACGACAAGCCTACTGTAATAAGCGGAAGTTTATTTTTATACATGATAGCCAGTCTTTTATGTAAAAAATGTATGCTGAACACCACGAGCGGAACTCAACATTTTTTAAGCAGTTAACACACTAAATTAAAAACAAATACTATTGAACAATATACAATATAGACATATTTAGTATCCGGGAAACCGCAACAGTAGATTTTAATCACATTTTAATGTGTCCGCCAAATAATATGCCGGAAGCCGGTAATGATCGGGTGATATTAGGTGAAAATGGCCGGGGCTGCGATCCCTATAGAACAGGCTGGCGATAGCTTTTCACCTGTTGGATGACCTGGCAGACAGCCTGCTTTTGCGTATGGCCGAGTCTGCTATTTCGGGTGGAAGATAAAATGTTGTGCATGTCAAAAAAAGCAAAGAGGCTATATAGGCGCGACTTGAAATAAGATTTTGTCAATTGCCAGTAATATTCACCGGTGCTGATGACCCCCTTATGATATACCCGCAGGATATTTCGGGTGGCCCTGGCGCTGGCGTTGTAATTTTTCACGTTCACTTTTCCTTCCCGGTAAATGAATAGAGGTTCGTACACCCTGGCAAAACGGGTGCTGTCATAGGTGCGGCACCACAACTCCAGGTCTTCCGAGCGGCAAAAATCATCCCGTTCATCATACCTGTTTTGCAGGAACCAGCTGGTTTTAGCGATTACAGTGGGGTGAAAGAGCAGTCCCTTTGTCAACACTTTTTGTTTGTCCCAGGTTTCCAGTTCAAATGAACCCCTCACTCCCACCGGCTCTTCCTTTTCATTAATGATATAGGCAACAGTGTCGATAACGTCGATTGAAGGGTCGGCCACCAGCACTTTCATCTGCTTTTCGATCTTTTCCGGCATCATCATATCATCGGCGTCCATCCTTGCAAGGTAGGTACTGGTGGTCATGGCAGCGAGCTGGTTGAGGCGAAAACTGAGGCCACGGTTGCAACCATCGCTGATCACTTTTACCCGGGGATCCATCTTTTCAAAAGCCCGGGCTATTTCGAGCGAGCCGTCTGTTGAACCGTCATCCGATAAAATGAGTTCCCATTCAGTATAGGTCTGCATCAACACCGATCTCACCGCATCTGCAAGGGTGCGTTCGCTATTGTAAAATGGCAGGCCGATGGTAAGCATTGAAGGGAACATTTCAGGTTAGCAGGAGTGGCAGGTTGGCATCATCTATAGTTCGCTATCTGAAGCGGCGGCAAAGATATTTCAAGTATTCAAATCTTAATCCATTTTGGAGGCAAAAGCTCAATTTTTTCTTCGGTGTATCGCCGGTTCCAGTTTTGGGGTGCCACTACCCGCTTTTCGGTCCGGTCGGTTAACCAGGCCGCCCACCAGCTGAAGGTACTGTTGGCAATAATATGATGCCGGCATTGGCTCATCAGGTACAGGTCTTCAAAATGTTCGTTGCCGGTAACTATCGTGCAATCTTCGTTGGGAAAATGCTGGCGGCACCAGCTTTCATCATCTGTAAAAATAAAAAAACGGGTGCCCGATCCGGCGAACATAGCCATTGCTTTCTGGTAATAGGCCGGGGAGCAGGTATAAAAATATTTGTTGTGCAAATAATCCCCTCGCCTTACATGAATGCTTACTGAAGTACCTGCCTGTATTTGTTCCAACATTGCCCGTGCAGGACTGGCCACATCATTTTTTAACGTGAGTTCCTGCCTTACCAGCTCTTCAATACCTTCCAGGTAGCGGTACGATTGCCAATATCCTTCGTAATAACAATCATCCCGCAAAGGAACAGCACCAAAAGGCCTGGGTTGGTTTGGCTCCACGATGTGCCGGCGCAACAGAGAGGGAAATTGTTGTGCGATCTTTCTTTCAAGTCTTGCCAATTGAATACTCCTGAAATATTTAAAGGCATTGATCTCCGCTTCCGATGCCACCTGCAGGTGGATATTAAAACAGGAAACAGCAAGATCGCGTTGGGTAAAACTGTTCAGCCGGTTGGTGATCTGTATATCGTATTTAACCTCTGTGCCCATCTTACTGGCCAGGTACCTGCCGAAGCAGTACTGAAACAGCTGGTTGCCCAATCCACCCCAAATTTTTACGATCACCATGTTAAATCACTGTTCATTTTTATCAAGGTACGCAGGAAAGGTAACACTCAAATATCCCGGGTAATTCTTTCGAAGCAGTTCCACTCCTGCCAGTTCTTTTTTGGTAAGCATTTTATCCCGCCAGGGTGCCCGGATTTTTTTGCTCCCCGGCACAAAATTTCCATACAGTTCAAATTCAGAAAAACCGGACACATCATCACTGTCGAGGTTTGAAATGATCACCTGGTCCCAGGCCAGGCCGGTGCCACTTTTCTGTTCAATTTCGCGGTGGAGTTTATGTAGTTCCTCCTTATCAAAAAGCATTTTATGTGCCACGTACGAAAACATGGTAACCGGGTAAAATTTCAGCAGCCGCCTGATGCTTTTATAATAAGGCATATTGTATTCACCCGATTGATAAAAAACTGTTCTTTCCCTGCGATCGAGAAATACATGGGGCTTCAGCAGGATATGGTCGGAATCGATCGCCAGGAAATAACGGCAGGTTCCGGCTTTGCCCGACAATTTTAATAATTGCTGAAAGATCCAGCCACTGCGGTTAAGCCCGGTAAATGCACCGCGGGTAATGGTATGATCGATGGCTGCCGGGGCATAACCCAGTACACTTGTTTCATTCACCACAATTACACCGGCTGTGGCCGCAAAATCCCGGATGGCCTTACTTTCCGGCGATAACAGGTAAATATTTTTTATGGGATGCGCCACGTTTTTCCGCAGGCCTTCTATACAGCCCGGTAAAATGCCGAGGTCAGTTTCAATAACAGGTATCACCACATCAATTTCAATATCCTTTGCCGGCTTAATTTGCAGGGAATAAAAGGCTGACCAGGTGAGATAACAAAGATGGCGGCTCTTTTGAAGAATGAACTGAACGGTGCTGGTGATAAACATTTCTAACGGCCCTTTACGCTTGCATTTTTAAATGTTGCAAACATACCATGTAATCCTGAAATTATCATTTCATCAACACCGACAATTGCAGGTAATTGATTTTTTCCTTCCAGCTGGTTTTGGGATTTTTAAAAAACGCAACCGCATAAAAGATCATTCTCATGCGGCAAAACAGGTACAGCCAGTATGGATGATGCTTTTTAAGAATATAGTTGAGGCTGAGGAGGCTGCACTTTCTTTTAAAATAATTTCCTGATGACTGTCCTTCCAGGTGCACAATGGATTTTTCGTTAATCACAATGCTGCTGTATCCCTTTAGTTGCATGCGGTATTGCAGTTCCAGTTCTTCTTCATACAAAAATATATGAGGATCAAAGCCGGCGAAAGAATCGAACACTGCCTTCTCCACAAACATATCCGCTCCCACCACTATCTGCACCGGGGCATAATATTGTTGCGCCACCTGGTTCAGCACCTCATCCTCCGCTTTTTTAGCGGTATGGCCCGAACGCAGGAAGTATGAATAGTTACCGAATGAATGTACCACCGTTCCCTCGTTCGATAGCAGCAAAGTGCCAATTACGCCGGGCTTCAGGTGTTGATGATCCTTGTAAAAGCGGATGAATTTCGACAGCAGCTCTTCCCGGAGTATTGTATCCGAATTAAGCAGGAAAAGATATTTGCCCCTGGCTGCGGCGGCACCAATATTATTAGCACTTCCAAACCCAACATTTTTTTCGTTGGCAATTACTGTAATGGAAGAAAAACTGCTTTTTAAAAAATCAACACTTTCGTCGGAGGAGTGGTTGTCAACAACAATTATTTCATAGCTGCCCGGAATACAATGCTGCTGTATGGAGCAGATGCAATCGCAGGTTAGTTCCCTGGTATTGTAATTTACGATGATGATAGAAGTAAGCTCCTTATTCAAGCAACAGGCTTTTAATAAATGATCACAATATTACGGCAGGCGGCGTTAACATCAGTGTCAGCTGGTGGGCTTGGGTGCCACATCGATCATCTCTTTTTCTGAAAAACGGAAAAATATGGCAATGATGACCGTTCCTGTTACGGATATCATAGCAGTTTTATTATACAAACTGTAATAAAATAGTCCGTTCAGTGGCAGTTGAAAAATAAGAAAGTACAGCAGCACCTGTTGAAATTTAAGGGCGCCCGGCGTGTAATACCGTTTCACCAGGAAGGCTACCATTGAGTAGAAAAGCGTGTAGATCACAATACCGGTGATGCCGATATCGATGTACCAGTCGCCAAGAAAGGTGGAGAACACGCCTATGTCCATCGGGATGGAACGCTTATACACCGCCAGGTCAAAATTTACGGCGTGCAGCCAATCATACATAAATGGAAATATCCGTGCAATGGTGTATCCTTTGTGTTCGAAATTGACAAAAAAGTTGTTGAAGTTTAAAAAAATCTGCCCGGAATAATCGAGCAAACTGAAGGCTTCATCGTAATCGGTGGCTCCGCTGAACGAACCTGAAAAACGTAAAATGGTAACCGACACCAGATAGGTGAGAAGCAGGGAAAATAACAGCACCGAAAACACCAGCACCCGCCGCCTGATCTTTTTAGACATGTCTTTTTTGAAATAAAGAAAACAGGAAATAAAAACCAGGATCCAGTAGATGGCCTGCGTTCTTCCTCCCGACATCAATCCGTTTACAATCGTACTCATGGAAGATACCAACAGCAGTATATCGAAGATCGCTTTGTTTTTCAAATAGGTTCTCGAATAAAAAAAGAATACCAGCAGCAGCACGTAAAAATCGGAGAAGTGCCCGAGCAGCCACATGCCCAGCGATTCCGGCATGCTGATGCCATACAAATGAGCCAAACCTCCCTCCCGCAGGTCTTTAGGGTCCTGCGCCACCACGAATAAAATGGCTTTTACCAACAGCAGTATGGCTAAACAATTAATGATGATAAAAAATATCGACACCAGCATGAACAGCTTGCTATCGGGCAACAATATCCGGTGTTCCGAGGCCTGGCTGCGGGAAAGAAAGGGCAGAAAAAAAATAGTAAGTGTAACGCAATAGAAAATACAGGAGGATAATTTTATCTCTGTGTTTTTATACTGCAAAAACTCAACGTTGTATAAAAACACAGAGAGCAGGGCTGAGAAGGCATAGAGGAATAACAAAAAACTTCCCAGGTTAAAGGTTTTTGTCCTGTAACAATTAAACAACAACAGTGATGTAAAATAAACAAATGGTATGTAAACCATACTGCCTGGATTCTTTGATCAACTATTTTTAAAGACGGCTTTGTGTTTGATCACTCTCACAATATCCTGTTTTGAAATCTGCAACTGGCGGTAAATTTCGTAAGGCCAGCGCCAGTTATTATACAACTGGGCAATACCCGGAGCAAGCACCATCGCCCACAAGCCGAGGTGGGCAAAGTACAACATCGTGATCAATAAAATAATGGTAACGGCTGCCGATATCAATGAGGCTTTAAAAAACGGCACTTCGTTATTCGTGAGCAGCACGCCTGCGGCAACTCCATGATTGCTTTCGAGAAATGAAATGATGATGGCCACCAGTATCAGTACCTGCGGCATGATCTGTGTTTTACTCCCGATCAGGTTCAAGCCCCATTTCCCCAACAACAACAGCACCATACCGCCTGCCAGGTAAGTAAGCAGGATCATGATCTGTCCTTTCAGGTACACGTCTTTTATAGCTTCCATATTTTGAGCCACCCGCAACTGTACAATTTTAGGCGTGTAGGTTAAGGTGTAGATAGAAGAAAAATTAGCGATCATTGACACCAGTTGAATCGATATGCCGTAAGATGCGATGTCATCCAGCGGCAGCGACAATGATCCAATGAGAATAGAAGATCGTTGTATCACAAAAGCGCCGATCCAGGTAAGCCCGATCTTTACTGCGTTGGGATAAATGGCCGCCATCACTTCTTTGCGGGATCGTGGTGTTGCAGCCTGCAGGTTTTGTTTTATCTCCCCGGTAAAAAAAGAACGGTGGATCAACCAGCGGATCACGATCACCGACACCGCCTGTGCTGATACGATGGCCAGTATTCCAAAACGGGCAATGATAAAAACAGCCGCAATCACGAGGTAAATGGATTGCCCGATAATGACGATCTGCTTGGACCGTTTCACGAGACCTTTTCCCTGCAGCAGGCAATCAAGATATTGCGTATAAATATTGTAGGTGGAGATGATACACAATACAATCCATGCTACGTAAATCTCTGTCTGCTCGCCCTTATACGATTTTAAAATGGTGTAGATGTAAAAAGTACCGATGGTGGAGAGCAACGCAAAAAGTATTACAGCCATGCGGAGATAAAACCATTGCATGGCAACGATGATACCTTTCAACAAGCCATAATCAACACTGGTATCGGTGGCACTTTCAGCATGAAAGCCTTTTACTTTTAGTGTTTTAATACCACTGAATATGTAAGTGACGTTACGCGTGAATGAGGGACTAAAACCCAGGTCGAGCAAGGCCGCAAAAGCTGTGATGGCCATAAAAACAGACCATACCGCCACCATTTCCGAAGACATGGTTCGTAAAATAAACGGCAGGAGAAATGCGTAAGAAGCAACTCTTAAAATTGTTGCGGCATAATTCCAGATGACATCTGTTTTATTGATTCGCATGATCAGGAGTTCGGTAAACTATTCGGTTCAGGTGCCAGGCGTAATGGGTAACTTTCTTGCAAACACGTGTAACCCGTAGTTTAAAAACTCTTTCGATCCCTTGTCTTTTTTCGACAGCTTGTTCAGCATCAGTACCGATTTCATGATGGCCATTTTATCGACCATGGAAATTTTTGTGCCGGCATACCTTTCAGCACAGGATTGTACCCGCAGTAACTCCTGCGCCACAAATTCAAAGAAATTGCCGTTTTCTGTAAGCTCTGTAATTTCAAAACCGTTTTCACCCAGGTGCTTTTCGTAAAAATACCTGTTGAAGCCGGTGTAAAAATGATAGGGTGCAAAGTGAGTGGAGCTGCAGAATGGTGCCGTGATCACCAGGTACCCACCGGGTCGCAGCAAGCGTGAAAATTCTTTGATGGCTGCTATCGGATCAGGAATATGTTCAAACACTTCTATGCACATGATCGCATCAAATGATGCTGCCGGCTCCGGTATATCAGTAATATCACTTACAATATCCAGCTTTGAATTATCCCATGATTTTGTTTGTAACCCTTTGCCATCACCCTTTCCATCGTATTGCGCAAAATCCTGCGACACATAATCCAGGTGACCGCAATATTTTTTCTGATCGAGTTCGCCGGCACCTGCGTCCAGTATGCGACTGCCTGCAGGAATTTTTTTCAGGGCTGCTTCCAGCCAGGTCAACCTTGCGGAAAGATTGGTTGTACCCGCCATGGCATTGTTCTTTAAAAATTTTTTAGCGATTGAAGTAAGCATCTATTAAAAAATATTTTTCTTATTAGTAAATCTTCCGGCTGTTTTATTTCAACCGGTTCTGCCGGTTCAATAATCCATCCGGCCTGTTGCTAAAAATAACGGAACGATCTCCGGCAACCGGTTGTTTAAGCCATCCACTCTTTGTAAAGGCGCCTGGCCACCAGCAGGGAAACAATCAGTAACCCACCCAGGATGCCACCCACCACCAGGCCAACCAGTTTGCCCAGCTTTTCTTTTTTGAGAGGGAGGATCGGCCTGTCGATTACCTGTATCAGCGGCGTTTCTTTACGCAACGCCACTTTAGCCAGTTCTGTTTGCTTGATCAGTTCGGCGAGTATGGCGGCATTGTATTGAACATCTATCTGCCGCTTGGTGGCGGGAGTGCGCTGTACATTCAGGGCAGGGTTTAATCCAAAGGTATTGTCGTTGGCAACCGCTACATCCGTGATAGCCCCGTTCAACAATCCCCTGATAGAATCCGTTTGTCCCTGTATGATCTCCATATTCTGCCGGGCCTTTTTGTTTTTGGTGGAGATGTAGAAACTTGAAACCTGGGTGGCCAAGGCTTCTGTAAAGTTTTTTGCAAAATCTTCGTTGCCCGATTGCAGTTCGATGGTGATGATATCGATCTTTTTGTCTTTTTGAATCACGCTCAGGTCACGCTTCAGCAGCAGGTCGTAGATCACGCCCATCACACTGTCCTGCACCCGGGTAAAATTTGTGCGGTCTGCATTGGGTAAAAACTGTATGCCTTTCAAGGCTGGCTTTTCTTCCCATTTTTTTCTCCAGTCCTGCCCCTGTATGAACATCTCTGCGTAAGAGATCGTATTGTTATTCACTTTTACCGGCAGCAACAGGGTTTGTTCTATGATGGTTCTCGATTTAAATAATTCCATCAGGTTGGCGCTGGCAAACATTCCGCCACCGCCGCCGCCAAGGTCAAATCCAAACTGGCTTGCAAGGCTCAATGCACTGCTTAATCCATCCTGCGATTGATCTTCGAGGGCAAAAGTGAGCGTGGCCTTGTAACTGGGCTTTTGCATGTACGCATAAAAAAAACCAAGGGCGCCGCCCGTTAATCCAACAATCACGATGATCACCCATTTGGTAAGCAGGTAATTGAACCATTCACGCCCTTTGAGAAAAGCATCTTTAAAAGTGAATTTTTTATTCGGAACCTGTTCGCTCATACCGTGTGAAGTTTCATCCATTGATACCAACTATTCATTAAAAGTGTTTGTCAACAATAATTTTATGTACCTCATTTCCTGATGATCGCTATCACGACGCCCGCCATACCTACCAGCACACTGGCAATGCTGGTGATTTCTCCGGCAGTTACTTTATTGTTCACCGGCTTCTGCGGAATCACGATCTGGGAACCCGGTGTTACTTTAGGGAAAAACTTAAAGAACAAAAAGTTACTGGTAACGGCAGCCTTTCCATTGGGGTAAATGATATAAGCTTTCTTCTTCCAACCCTTATTATCCATTCCCCCCACTGCGCTCACATAATAATTCAAACCTTTCCCTTTGATGTACGGAATTTCAGAAGTCAACAATACGTTCCCGGTGATCTTTACATTTTCATTTTTCTTTGCCACTTCAATTTCATCGCCAGGTAGCAGCGTAATGTTGGAGTAGTTGGAAGGGTCCTGTACAATTTTATTCCACTCAATTGGTATCACGGCATACTTCACATCTTCCTTTAATTTTTTGGTAAGCTTGGTTTCGCTGCTGTCGTTTTTCTCAAGATTAAGATTAACCTCCGTTATCGCCTCGATCTGGCTTTCGAGAATAGGTCTTTTTATCTTTACGCCCATCGCATCAGCTTCCGAAGTGAGGCCGCCAGCCCGCATGATAAGGTCGTACACTTTTTCATTTTTATTGGCAAGCACATATTTCCCGGCATAGGGAACGGCTCCGTTGATGGTGATCATCTGCGGCTTTTCATACACTGCCATTTTACGGATATTGATCACATCAAAAGGCTGCAGGTAAAAGGTTTTAGCCTGTTCGTTGTTGGAGGCATCAATCTCGATATTGTACAACGATGCTTTGGCCGTGTCATTGGCATTGATATTTTCTGACCGGATCATTCTTGCAATCTCCACCTTATTGGATGCAGAACTGAGCAGGCCGCCTGCCTGCAAAAACAAATCGTTTAAAGTAAGACTGTCATGGTAATCATACACACCCGGATTTTTTATTTCTCCATTAATGGTAAGGGTGTATTTTTCTTTAAACTCGAGAATGGAAAAAACAGTTACCTGGTCTTCCCGCTTCAATAAAATATTAGCCGCCGTATCACCGGCCAGCACTTTTTCCGCATCTACATTTAATATTTCAGTGGTAAGATTTGGCCGCTGGCGTACCACGATCATGCGGCGGGTATAGGCATCTTCCCGTAACCCTTCGGCCTTCGCCAGCAGGTCGCTGATGCGCATGCCTTCGGCAAAAGAATAAGTGTTGGGGCGGAAAACGGCACCTTTTACCTGCACCCTGTTTTCAAAACGGTTAAGGATTTTTGATACTGTGATGTGGTCGCCGGGTAAGGGATGATAGGTGCTGAACTCCTGTGTACGCAGGTCTTTCACCTTGTATTCCTTTTCTGTTTTTTGAACCACGTTCACAGAGGCAGTATAAGCCATATCGCTGAAGCCGGAAGCATAAGCAAGGATATCGGCAAAGCTTTCACCCGGCTTCACTTCAAAAATACCCGGGCGCTTTACCTCACCTTCTATACTGATACGGTTGCTGTACACCGGTATCCTGATAACATCATTGTCTTTTAAGCCGGTGTTTTCTGATTGATCTCCATTCACCATGAATTTATAGAGGTCTACCGTATGAATGGTTTTATTATCCCTCACCAACTGGATATTGCGATAGCTGCCATAGAGCGCCGGGCCACCGGCGAGATATAAGGCATTGAAAACAGTGGAGAGCGAGGATACTGAATAGTTACCGGGTTGTTTGGCCCCGATAATGGTAACCCGGATGGTTCTGATATGCCCCAGGCTGATGCTCAACCTCGACTGGCCCGACCTGAGCGATGCATAAATTTTCGAAGTGGCAGCCCTGATCTTTTGTGTGGCTGCCTCAATGGTCATTCCTGCAACCTGTATCTGGCCTACATGCTGAAGGTTGATCTTACCTTCTTCCGAAACCTGGGCCGTGGAATTAAATTCCTGCACCCCATATAAATTCACCTGCAACTCATCGCCCGGACCAAGCACATAATTTAACGGGGTGGCCATTTTTAAATTGGGTTCAAAATTCAGATCAGGCGTATCAAATAACTCTGATCCAAAAATTTTTGCGTAGGCTGTATCTTTTTCATGTTTGTTTTGAACGAGGTCCTGGGTGCGGCCTGCCTGATTAAGGGCTGAATTTTTTGAATTGGAATTGGGAACCGTAGTGCCTGAACCAATCGTTTGAGACAGCCGGTCTTTTAGTTTAGCAAACTCAGAGGCACTCATCCCTTTGGCCATCAGCATGGGCTGCACCTGGTCGATGGTAAGATTATTATATTCGAGCTGGGCTTTTACCTGTGCAATTTCGGCGTCTGTTAAGTTTTCAACCTGTACTGATCCTAAATCTTTTGATCCTAATAAACTCTGGCTTTTCAACGACAATGAGTGAAAGAAAATAAAGTAAAGAAGGACAACAACATTGACTATTTTCCTCATGACCTGGTGATTAAACATCTTGTTTTAAAAATTTCCATTTGCTATCGTAAAATCAATATTGATTTTTTGATTATATAACGCCGGGCAAACCATACAAACCGGTTACCAGGCTTTGAACCAGATGGCTTAGCCCGGCTTTTTTATTTTGTGCAAAATAACGGAAAAATACAATGCTATTCCGTTTCACAGCCTCCCCGCCCGCCTTTAACAATATCCTTGCGATAGCACCATCCCGATGAAAATAAATCCCAATCCACGTACTTTTGCGGGTAGTTCTTCCATCAACAGCCTTGCTTAGGCACCACATAAATCCATTGTATGTTCACAGTTAACACCGATGAAAAAAGCGGGACGGTTACCCTGACAGACCTATCCACCGAAACCAGCGCAACGATATGGCCTCAATATGGTGGCATTCTTGAATCTTTCAGCATCTTACGCAAGGGCCACCGGCAAAATATCATTGATTGTTATACTGATTTTGCTGACTTTAAGCAAAACCTCACATCCAAAGGCTTTAAAAGCTGCAAGCTTTCCCCCTTTGCCTGCCGGATTAAAGACTCCACTTATTCCTTTAATGGCGCAACCTACCGGCCTGATAAATTTATATTAGGCAAAAACGCCATTCATGGCCTGTTGTACGACAAACATTTCCAGGTAACCGCCACCGCGACGGGCGAACGGACTGCCCATGTGCAGTTGCTGTACAAATACCGGGGGGAAGAAAACGGTTATCCTTTTAGTTATGACTGCGAGGTTATTTATACCCTGAAAGAACATAATGAACTTTCGATACATACGAAGGTGACTAACAGGCATTCGGCAGACATCCCGATCCATGATGGCTGGCACCCATATTTTAACCTGGGCAGTTCCATTAACCAATTGCACCTGCAGTTAAAAAGCGACCTGCAGGTGGTTTGCGATAAGGAGATCATTCCTACCGGCGAAATGAAGCCTTATAAAGATTATTATGACGGAAAAATATTAGGGGATCAATTTTTTGATGATTGCTTTTTACTGGATGCCGCCGCTGGTGGAGCCCCCTGTATTTTGACTGACACAGAAAACGGGTTGCAACTGCAGGTAAGGCCCGGCAAAGGCTATCCATACCTGCAACTGTACACGCCTCCTCATCGCAATAGTATTGCCATTGAGAATTTAAGTGCTCCACCAGACGCTTTTAACAATGGCATTCAATTGACCATTTTACAACCCGGTGCAAGCGCAGATTTTGTCACCTCCTTCCTCATCTCAACAACCTGATACCTTATGAATCCGATAGCCAAAACAGTAGTAGAAATATTCAACACTGAATACAAACATACACCCCGTTTATATTTTTCTCCCGGCCGCATCAATTTAATCGGCGAACACGTAGACTATAATGACGGTTATGTATTGCCGGCAGCCATTAACAAAGGAGTGTATTATGCGGTGGGCGCCAATAACAGCAACGAGGTGAATTTTTTTGCTGTTGATTTTAAGGAGAAGATCAGCCTTTCCTTGCAGGATATTAAAGAATCGGAGAGTTGGAAGAACTATGTGCTGAGCGTGGTAAACGAATTTTTACTGCTTAAAAAAAATATCAGTGGGTTCGACTGTGTTTTCAGTGGCGATATTCCCATCGGTTCCGGTTTAAGTTCATCTGCTGCGGTAGAAGGCGGCCTGGCCTTTGCACTGAATGATATTTTCAATGTGGCACTATCCCGTAAAGAACTTGCCTTGCTGTGCCAGCGGGCTGAGCACAATTATCCCAACATGAAATGCGGCATCATGGACCAGTATGCCAATCTAAATGGCAAAAAAGATCATGTGCTTTTTCTCGATTGCAAAAATGTTGAACATGAATATTACCCGCTGCAGTTAGGGGAATATTATATTGTGCTCATCAATTCAAAAGTGCATCATGAGCTGGTGTCGGGTGAATATAACCTGCGCAGGCAATGGAGCGAGGAGGGCTTGTCAATTTTAAAGCAACATGCCGGAGTAAGCTCTTTCAGGGATGAAGATATTGAGGAGAAGTTGGCAGCCTGTAAAAATCTCATGAGCCAAACCGTGTATAATTGCTGCTTGTATGTAACCGGGGAAATTGCCCGCACCCGGCAGGCAGTGCAGCTGCTCGCCAACAATGAATTGATCGCCTTCGGAAAATTAATGAATGCCACTCATGAAGGACTGAGTACACTATACCGGGTAAGTTGCGATGAACTTGATTTTTTAGCGGCTTACACATTTAATTATGATGGTGTGATCGGGGCGAGAATGATGGGGGGCGGATTTGGTGGATGCACCGTAAACCTGGTGAAAAAAGAAACCACCTCCCAATTTATACAGGATATACTGGCAGCTTATCAGCAGCAATACAAGATCACTGCTGAGGCCTATATTGTTGAAACCGGCAACGGAGTTCAGCCGCTTGTAACTGATTAGGTTTTTTCGCTTAACTCGAGCCAGCGCATTTCTTTTGCATCCAGCAATTCAATGATCTCCCCAATACGGGCCGCCGCTTTTTGCAACTCATCATAACCGGTAGTTCCATTGGTCATAGCCGCTTCCAGATTTTCCTTTTCAAGTTGCAATGCCGGCATTTCTTTTTCAAGAGTTTCCAGTTCAAATTTCTCTTTAAAAGAAAGTTTTTGATTGCTGTTGGTTTTAGGTGGGGTAACTTTTGTTTCCTTTATTTCCTCCTCGTCATTTTTCCGGATAAATGATCCGGTGAGGGTATTGTTTTTCAATTGCTCCCTGTATTGGGTATAGTTACCGGGGAAATCACGGATCATACCATCTCCTTCAAAAGCAAACAGGTGATCAACGAGCCGGTCCATGAAATAACGGTCGTGACTCACGATCAGGATACAACCTGGATAGTCGAGTAAAAATTCTTCCAGTGTTCTTAGGGTCTGAAGATCCAGGTCGTTGGTAGGTTCATCCAGTATCAAAAAATTAGGATTTACAAACAACACACTCAACAGGTGCAGTCTTCTTTTTTCACCGCCACTCAGTTTACTCAATGGCGTGTATTGTTGTTCGGCACTGAACCCGAATTTTTCCATGAACTGACTGGCGCTGATTTTGGACCCATCTGCCAGGGGGAAAAACTCTGCAAACTCCTTCACATATTCAATGGCTCTTTTGTCTTCTTTGTATTGTAATCCTTCCTGGTTGAAATTGCCAAATACGACTGTTTCGCCATGATTGATCTTGCCACTGTCTGGCGGTTCCTGCTGCAGGGCGATCTTTAAGAAAGTGGATTTGCCGGCCCCGTTCTTACCCACAATGCCAATGCGTTCTCCTCTTTTAAAAGTATAATCAAAGCCCTTTATCAGCACCTTGTCGCCATAAGCTTTGTTCACCTTTTTCATCTCCAGTACCTTGCCACCGAGGCGGGTCATTTTTACCTGCAGGCTTACTTCCAGCTCTTCTTTTTTCTGGCTCACCCTTTCTTCCACCTGGGCAAAGGCATCCTGCCTCGACTTTGATTTGGTGGTCCTGGCCTTGGGTTGCTTTCGCATCCATTCCAGTTCTTTACGGTAAATATTTTTGTCTTTCTGCAGTTCACTGGCCTGCACTTCCTGCCGCAGGCTTTTTTGTTCGAGAAAATAATCATAATCGCCGCGGTATTCATATACTTTTCCTTCGTCTATTTCAATGATCTCGTTACATACCGCGTCCAGGAAATAACGATCGTGGGTAACCAATAACAGGGTGATCTTTTGGGCTCCTAAAAAATCTTCCAGCCATTCAATCATACCCACGTCCAGGTGGTTGGTGGGCTCATCCAGTATTAATAAACACTTGCCTTCATGAATCTGCGCTTCAATCAACGCCTGGGCAAGTGCCACCCGTTTGCGCTGGCCGCCGCTCAGGTTTTTTACTGGTTCATTTAAGTGATGCAGGTTTAACTTACCCAGTATCTGCTGTAATTCATTTTCGAAATTCCATGCATTGTGCTCATCCAGTCTTCCCATCAGCCCGGTGAGGTGATCCACGTCTTCTGTTCCTGCTTCTAAAAACATTTCATATTCCTTCACCACTTTCACCACAGGATTGTCGAGCCGCAGGATGTTATCCCAGATACTTTTAGACTCATCAAAAGCTGTTTCCTGCAGCAGCATGATCACTTTTACTTCCTTTCGTATCCAGATCGTTCCGGTATCAGGCGTATCAAGACCTGCGATGATCTTCAGCAGCGTTGATTTACCTGATCCGTTTCGTGCCACCAATGCGATCTTATCGCCTTCCTCTATGTGAAAGCTGATGTTACTGAAAAGTGTTCTTACCCCGAATGACTTACTGATATTTTCGATGGAGCCGTAATGCATGGGCGCAAAGGTAATGGACTTGTAATAACATGACCGCAAACATTGCGGCCGTTTAATACCAGTACTCCTGATACACACATGGATGCTTGAAAATAGCTAAAATCCCAGTAAGAAAATTACTGATACACCCTGATGTAATCCACTTCCATAGAAGCCTGCCTGAAGGCCGGATCAACAGGCCCCCCAAAACCGCCACCCATAGCCATGTTCATGATTAAAAAGAAATCATGATTAAATGGCAGGGAGGCGCTGTTGGCAACTGAATGTACCATGGCACCATCTACGGAAACAGTTACTGCAGAAGCCGACCAGTCAAGGGTGTAAATATGAAATGCGTCGGTAGCATTGGTGATCTTCCTCGAGCCTCCATCAGCGTTTCCGCCGGAACGGCCCGGGTAATGCAGTGTGCCATAAATATTGTTGAGATCCCTGCCCAAATGTTCCATGATATCAATTTCACCACATTGTGGCCAGCCAACTTCTGAAACATTGCTCCCCAGCATCCATAGTGCTGGCCAGGTACCCACCCCTGTTGGCAGTTTTGCCCTGATTTCAACCTTTCCATACGTAAATGAAAATTTGCCTTTCGACACCAGCCTTGCTGAAGTATAACTACTACCCTTATACGCTTCTTTCCGGGCGGTGATCGTGATCACGCCGTTCCTGACAAATGCATTTTCGGCACGATCGGTATAAAACTCCTCTTCATTGTTTCCCCATCCGCCTGCACCGGTTTCAAAACTCCACCTGGAACTGTCTGGCAGACCGTCTTTGCTGAATTCATCAGACCACACAAGATGTAGTGAATCATTTGTGGGGCACCGGCTCACCATTGCATTGTTATGGTTACTGGCCGACATAATAAAAAATGCCAGTAATGAAAGTCCAGTTGTTGTGTAGATAGATTTCATCATTCCTGTTTTTAATTGCAACAACACTGATAAACTTACTGCTGCTGCCTGAAAGATTGTAACATTTTTTTTGTTGCGTCGCCATACACTGCGATCACGTGGGTGCGAATGTAATCCGGACGGGGACTCTCCTTACCATTGGTGAGGAGCGTAATCACCCTGGAAGCCTGCGTTGGCATATGGCAATCGATACAGTTTTTAACGATAGCAGCACCCAGGGTGTCCGCCTCAGGGCAAAAATTATGATTTGCCTCGTTGTGGCAGGTCATACATTTTTGAGAATACCCGGCCATATCCGTTCGTTGATCTTCGTGTGGATTGTGGCAGGTATTGCAGGTTAGCTGCTGGCTCTGCCGATAGCATTTACTGGCCTTTAAAAATTGCAGCTGCGTACCATGAACATCCATTTTGTCAGCAGGCTTATCCATGAAATCAGGATAATAGAAATTATCAAGGGCGTCGCCGGGTTTAAAGTCAAATACCGACTGCTGGCTTTTCCTGATACCCGAATGACACAAACCACACATATCCATTTTTTGGGCCCTGCTCAGGCTGCTGATTGAAGTGATGTACCTGGCTGCTTTCTCCTGCGGGTGTTCTGTTTGATACAGCACATGTTGCATGGCAGGTCCATGACATCTTTCGCAGTCGATACCAAGTAGCTGCTGGCCGGGAATATATTTCTCAGAAAGCGACAGGCTTCCTGTTTGCACGGTAGATACATTTGCTGCTGAGGCATGGCAGCCGAAACAGGCGCTGGGAATATTCCGTTTAAAAGACACGTAGGTAGAGGGAAAACCCGGGCTGATGGCCCAACTGGCGGCCGGAACAAAATAAGAGATCGGCAACTGGTGAATTTCATCGTCCTCGTGGTAAAGGTAAGTTTGTGCTTTTCTGCCCGACCCGATCACGATATCAAAAGGGTGTGATTCGGACAGATGCCCGCCGGTATAAGAGGACTGCCAAAGCCGGTCATTTTTTTCTTCCATCACCACTTTCACCGAATCGGAATAAAGCAACACGTTCCCGGGCGCACTGAAGCTACCGGCTACGGTTGTACGAGAAGCAGGACGGGAACTGTTGTGATGGGCTGACCGGAGGCTGGCTTCATACTCATGTTGATGACAACCGGCACAGGATGCCGCTCCGGCATAGGCCTGTCCACGCACATCAGCCTGCAGATCGCCGGATTGGTTGAGGCAACTTTCTATCAAAAGCACTGCGCCCGTGAGGGCCATCATCAACCAAACTATTTTCCTTCGGAAAAACATGAGCGGCAAGTTACTCATTGCCACTCACAGAAAAGACCGGCGCCTTACATAATTATTTTTTTGATCTTTCCGGTAACCCTCAGATCCCGTTTAAAAAATCATTCAGGGTTTGATCAGTGGACAGCTGCAGCTTTTTCCTGAGCCGGTACCTGCTGATCTCCGCACCTCTTACAGAAATATTCAGCAACTGCGCAATTTCTTTAGTGGACAAATTCAGCTGCAGGTAAGCACATACCTTCAGGTCGGTATTGGAAAGCTGTGGATACTTTGCCTTCAGCTTTTTTAAAAAGTCGTTGTTT
This sequence comes from uncultured Ferruginibacter sp., assembly GCA_964452405.1. Lineage (GTDB taxonomy): Bacteria > Bacteroidota > Bacteroidia > Chitinophagales > Chitinophagaceae > Ferruginibacter. The sequence continues at coordinate 17,289 of CAYVLT010000001.1, read as the reverse complement.
ACCTCGTCAAAGTGAGAAGCAAACTGGTCCCAGTTTTCATTGTTTTTTTCAACGTCGTTCAGCAGCTGAATCACTTTTTTTACATCATGGTTGTTCGATGTATTCCTGTACAGTTTTTGTAATTCATCTCTTACTTTGTTGAGTGCATCACTTCGTTCAACCAGGTGCATGGTGGCATCGGCCAGCTCTTTATTTTTAAACAGCACTTCATTGGCCAGCTTTTCATTTTGCAGTTTAATGATCTCCTTTTCATTTTTTTCAAGCTCTAACTGGTGAATGTACCGCAGCCTTTTCTCCTCCTCTTCATACATAATCTTCTGGCGGTATAATTTCCTTTTTTCCCACCGGTACAGCAGGTATACCAGCAACAACAGCAGGAAGCCATAAAAGATGTAAGCAGTAACGGTATTATACCAGGCTGCCTTTACTATAAATGTGCAGGAGGTAATAGTGGACTCATTTCCCAGGTTATCACGTGCCTTCACCCGGAAGATATACTTGCCATGCGACAGGTTGGTATAGTCTTTTTCAGTTTTTGCCGACCATGCCGACCAACCCTGGTCGTATCCCACTAACTGGTAGCTGTACTCGATATTGTTTTGCAATCCAAATGCCGGAGAACTGTATTCAAAATGAAATGAATTGTAACTGGATGGCAGTTGTGTATTGGCGGCTTTGTCCTGCTGCACATAGTATCCGCCAAAGGCCATGGTATTGGCATTATCAAAAGCCCTTACCTGGCCAAGCAACACCGACAATGGAAAACGGCTGTTGGTGTACTTTTTATAATTGAGGTGGATGATGGCTTTTTCAGAGCCAATAAAAATATTTTCCCGGTTATAAGGATATACATTTTCAAATCCCGAGAGGATGTGACCATTCAGTTCCGGGAAATAAGTGATTGAAAAATTCGCAGGCTGCTTTTCGTCGAAACTCACCACGCCCATTTTTTTCTCGCTGCAAAACCAGATATTTCCATCGGCATCTTCAGTCAGGTATCTCACCTGCATGGTATCAAACACAGGACGCAGAAAAGGCGACCGGTAGAATCTCTTTGACGCCGCATCAAATTCGTACACTCCTTTTTCTGTTGCGAACACGGTATGGTTTTTTACTTTGTACACATAATTGCCCAGGGAAGAAGGTAATCCATCCTTTTCGCCAAACAATTGCCAGGTAAAGGTTTTTCCATCCTCTGCCCTTTGAAAACGATACACACCCCGGTAAGGATGAGAGGTCCAGATATCATTATTATTATCGATGGTCAAAAACCTGAACGATTCACTGATATTGCCCACTTTTCCTTCATCAATGAAATTGGTACCATTAAAACTCAGCATTTCCAGCCCGATATACGTGCCGGCCAATACCTGCCGTGAAGGATAGACCGGTGACAAAGGCATAAACAACCAGGCGCCTGTGCCCTGCATGATCGGCTGCGCCACTTCATCCCGGATCACAAAAGCGCCGTCATTGTAACCCATGAGCAATTGGTTATTCACTTCATCCAGCCGCCAAACCTGCCCACCGCTGTTTTTTATCTGGCTGAAATTACCTTTTGAAAAACTGAAATCGCTGTTCTGCCCGGTCAGCGGCACGGAATAGGTTCCGTCTGAAGTGGCTACATATAATTTTTGATTGAAGATCTTGGTGGAATAGGTGGCGAGGTCGCTGGTTTTTTCGGGACGTATATATTTAATTGCTGCATTGTAAGCAGTAAAACTGATGCCGTTATTCAACCCGGCCCAGAGGTTCTGGTGATTGTCGAGATAAAGTGAAAGTACATTATTATTCTGCAGCCCCTCTTCATGCGTGATTTTCTGAACCACTTCTCCTTTAAAATTCATGATAATGCACCCATCTGAAGTGGTGCCCAGCACAAATTCATTTTCGTTGATCATCGCCAATGCATATACCTGGTACATTTTTAATTCTTCATCGATCGCCGTTTTTTTGGGAGACACTGTGCCGTTGCAGGAAACGAAAAGCCCGTTTTTGAGGGTGCTGATCAAAAAACTATCCAGGCCGGTTTGTATAACGCCGGTTACCAAAATTCCTTCAAATGCGTTTTGTGTATTCAGGGGATACCAGCGGCCACTTTTGTACTGTAGTAACCCCTGCGACTTATCCTGTGCAATCAATCTTGATCCCACCTGCTTTAAAAAACGCCATTCCGTGGTGGTAGGAAACACCTGGATCGCATTGTTCTTTAATTCAAATATCCGGTCGGTGGTGCGAAAAAACACCGATTCGCCAAACGATTCCACGTTCCAAACATCGGCAAACTGGTTCTGGGGTTTAGGAATCAGGCTTTTTAAAGAATGATATTGAAGGCTGCCGTTTTTATCGGGCGAAAAAAAACCAAATTCATCCTGCGCCCCCACGTAAATTTTATCTGTTGAAGCTACATACAATGACCGGATAAGGGTTTTATTGGGAATGGGGTAAATCTTCCAGTGATTGCCATCGAAGGTTACAAGGCCTTCATTATTGGCAAAATACATGATCCCGTTTTCGTCTTGCTGGATATCCCAGTTCTGTGTTCCCCCGTTATAATTCGCATTGTTATAATTTATTATTTGTGGGATCCCGATCGTGTTTTGCCCAAATGCCGGACCAATGGTGAGAAACAGGGAGAGACAAAAAGCCAAAAATTTCATCTTGTAAAAGTATCAGAAAAAAATGAATGCAAAAAATGGGTTGATGTAGGCTTGATGTAATTTTACTTTATTGAAAATCAAATATTTAAGCGTTGATGTAGTAGCCATGATGTAGTATTTTGGGACAATTACAAACGTTTGCATTCTAAATTTGCTCCGCCTTCTTCGGTAATACATCAATGATTATCGATCTGTTCCGGGATAGTTACACCCAGGTTTAAAACAGTGCTTGCAATGAAAATGACTCCTTTACAATTTTGTACTTCTCCATTTTTCTCATGGTAGGTTCATCTGGAAAAGAATCTTTTTAGCAAGCCTTTGCAAATCTGTACCAACGATCCTGCCTCAGGGCGCCGTTTAACAAACCAAATTTTTCAACCAAAACTCGCAAACAAAACGATCAAGCTTATGAAGAAGATTCTCATGCTATGCTTTGCCTTCTTTTCCATGGCGATTGCAATGGCGCAAACAAAAACAGTTACCGGTAAGGTAACAGATGAACAGGGGATTGGAATTCCCAATGCTTCCGTAGTAGTTAAAGGATCCAAAACGGGAACAGTTACTGATGTAAACGGGCAGTTCAGTCTTACTGTTCCTGCCACAACAAAAACAATAGTGATTTCCAGTCTTGGGTATGCGACCCAGGAAATCAGCGTTACGGACGGTGCCGTAGTAGCCAAACTCAATAAAACCACTTCCAGCATGGAAGAAGTAGTGGTGGTGGGTTATGGCACTCAAAAGAAAAGTGTTGTTACCGGTGCCATTTCAAAAGTAAAAGCAGGGGATATCGACAACCAGCCCATCGGGCGTGTTGAGCAATTCCTGCAGGGACGTGCATCCGGCCTCACCATTGCGGCCAGTTCCGGTCAGCCCGGCTCCGCCTCCACCCTTCGCATCAGGGGTACCACTTCCATTGGTAACAGCGACCCGCTGTACGTTGTGGATGGCGTTCCGGTAGATATCGGGGGTATCGATTACCTGAATCCCAGCGATATTGAATCCATCGAAGTTTTAAAAGATGCAGCTTCTGCCGCAATCTACGGAGCCCGTTCTGCCAGTGGAGTGATACTGGTAACCACTAAAAAAGGTAAGGCTGGAAAAAGCGTTATGAGCTATAATGGCTATTATGGCACACAGGCAGCGGCTCATAAACTTAATCTTTTGAATGCAACAGAATACGCCACGCTTCGCAACGAAGCGTCGCTTGCAGGCGGTGGTGGCCTTGTGTTCAACAACCCGGCCAGCCTGGGTAAAGGAACCGATTGGCAGTCACTAATATTTAACAACAGCGCTAAAATCCAGGATCATGAACTGAGCATCAGCGGGGGTAGCGACCGTTCCACTTTTTATTCCTCATTTGGATATTTTGAACAGGAAGGTATCATTGCCACTGATATTTCCAAGTACAAACGCCTTAATTTCCGCTTCAACGGTACTCATAAGATCAACAACTGGCTAACTGTTGGAAGCAATCTTGGTTATTCGCACATAAAAGGAATCGGAATCGGTGGGCTTAATACGGAATATGGTGGTATTTTAAGCTCGGTGGTAAACCTCGATCCAATCACCAAAGCGGTGATCACCGATCCAACTGAAGCCAATGCAGATCCTTATTTGCCGAATGGCAACAACAACCAGGGACTGGGTATTGTAAGAGATGAAAATGGAAATCCTTATGGCATCTCCAATATTGTATTGCAGGAAATGTCGAACCCACTGGCCTATATCAAAACCCATCTTGGCAATTTTGGATGGTCTGATAACCTGGTGGGAAATACTTTTGCCGAAGTAGAACCCATTAAAGGTTTGAAAGTTCGCACCAGCCTGGGTGCTAAATATGCTTTCTGGGGTAGTGAAAGTTTTAATCCTTATTATTATTATAACACGGTTAATAAAAATACAGGTAACAACTCTTTTTATACCGAAAGCAACCGGGCGTTGAACTACACCTGGGAAAACACAGCCTCTTATACCACCAGCTTTGGTTCACATCACGTAACAGCCCTTGTAGGTACCGGTGCTTATGTTGACAATTACTCCAGCAGGAGCCAGGGAACCAGTTATTATAATTTCCCTGTGAATACTTTCGCAGAAGCTTCTACCACCCATTATGTATTGCCTGATTCTTCTAAAGGCTGGGCAGGGCAAGCTTATGCTCATAAAGTAAGTTCTATCTATGCACGTTTAACGTATGACTACCAGGAAAAATACCTGGTGCAAGGCATCGTAAGGCGGGATGGTTCAAGCCGTTTCGGAAGCAATAATAAATATGGCTTCTTCCCATCCGGTTCAATCGGCTGGGTAGCTTCCAAAGAAGATTTCTGGCCACAGAACAAAGTGATCAACTTCCTGAAAATCCGCGGTTCTTATGGTGTTACCGGTAACGATAATATCGGTGACTTTAACTACGTGAGCCGTGTGGATGGTGGCAGAAACTACACATTTGGCGATACCTATACTTTTGGTAACAGCCCTGCAGCCATTGCCAACCCTGATCTTAAATGGGAACAGACCAGCCAGACCGATATCGGCTTCGACGCAACAGTGTACCGCGACTTCACCGTAACTTTTGACTGGTACAAGAAAAAAACAACCGGCATGTTGCTGGGCGTGGATGTGCCCCTGTATGTGGGTGTGGGCGGACCAATCGGCAACGTTGCTGATATGACCAACTCAGGTTTTGAACTCGAATTGGGATATCGTAAAACCATCAGTGACGTGAAGATTGAATTGAAAGCGAATGTATCGCACCTCAAAAACACCATTACTTATTTAGGCGTTGATAAAACCTATATCGTTGGTCCTAAACTGCAATCAAGCCAGTTGGAGTTAGCACGCAATGCTGTGGGTCATGCCATCGGTTCATTTTACGGGTATGAAACAATGGGCATTTTCCAGACTCAGGAAGAGATCAATAATTACCGCAACAAAAATGGCGGTTTAATTCAACCCAATGCGCAACCCGGTGATTTCCGCTGGGCTGATATTGACGGCGATGGTGCTATCACTACCGCTGACCGTAAATTCATCGGCGATCCTACGCCTGACTGGTCCTATGGTTTTACTGCCAATATTGCCTACCATGGATTCGACCTCGTGATCTTTGGACAGGGTGCCGGAGGAAACCAGATCTACAATGGATTACGCAGGCTGGATATTCCAACTGCAAATTACACCACGCAGGCCCTGAACCGCTGGACTGGTCCCGGAACTTCCAACAGCTTCCCACGTTTGTCAACTGATGATCCAAACGGAAACTTCAGCAATCCTTCTTCTTTTTACCTGGAAGATGGAGATTATTTCAGGATCAAAGTGTTGCAACTGGGATACACTTTACCAACTTCAATCATGAATAAAGTACGTTTTCAAAGGGCACGCATCTTCGTGAGTGGTAACAACCTGCTTACCATCACCAAATACACGGGTTATGACCCAGAGATCGGTGGCGGCAGCTACGGTATTGATCGTGGTTTCTATCCCCAGGCACGTTCTTTTACTGCCGGCCTTAACCTAACTTTTTAATACACTAACATTCACGATATGAAAAAAAATATAAAATACCTGGCTTTGTCTGTCACAGCATTGCTGGTTTTAAATTCATGTAAAAAAAGTTTTCTCGACGTGAACCCGACGGGAAATCAAACCACCCTGGAGACGCAGTTTTATAAAAATGCTGCTGAAGTTTTCAAAGGGCTGGTAGCCGTTTACGATCCCCTGGGTTCAGAAACAGGATCAAGCTATTCAAGCAAACTCGGTTTGTTGAATACTGCCTCAGATGATTGTGCAGCTGGTGGTGCAGCCCCCGGGCCAGACCAGGTTAACTGGACTTCCTGGGATAAATTCACCGTTAACCTCGCACAAGGACCACAAGGTGATCTTTGGGGCCGGAACTATACCGGCATTTACAGGGCTAACCTGCTATTGACAAAGATGGACGGAGTTCCGGATCTTACTGAAGCCACTAAAGGCAGGTACACTGCAGAGGTTAAATTTTTAAGGGCTTACTACTATTTTGACCTGGTACGTTTGTTTAAAAACGTTCCGTTGATCACTGCAGCTATCCCTACTTCGGATATTTACAACATAACCCAGGCAACTCCCGAGGCCGTGTATGCGCAAATTGAAAGCGATTTAACCGATGCCATTGCAGAACCTAACTTGCCACTGAATGTTCCGGTAACTGAAGGAGGAAGAGTTACCAAAGGTGCTGCCAAAGCATTGCTCGGCAAAGTGTACCTATACGAAGAAAAATGGACTGAAGCAGCGGCTCAGTTGGCCGATGTGAATGGTACACCAGGCGGTGTAAGCAGCTTTGGTTACCAGTTGCTGCCTAATTTCCCGGATATCTTTGTTCCTTCCAACAAATTCAATGCAGAATCAATTTTTGAGATCGTGCATACCAACAAAGCACAGCAAGACTGGGGTGCATGGGGTGCATTTGAAGGAAATGTAATGGTGCAGATGATCGGTGCAAGAGGATACAATGGACCCATTTATGCGTCTGGCTGGGGATTCTGTCCGCTTACTATGTCGCTTGTAAATGCGATCAAAAACGATCCGAGGTATAACTATACCTGCATCAACATGGATAGCCTTACACAGGCAACCGGAAGCAGTTACGAAGCGGGTGCCGATAATACCGGTTACTTCGTTGAAAAATACGGTCCCAAGATTGCCTATAAAACCCCGCTGCTTGGTACCACTGAATTGAATTATCAACTGGACTATATCGAGATCCGGCTGGCGGATACTTACCTGATGGAAGCAGAAGCACTTGTTCACAGCGGCGCAAATACAGCAAGGGCGCAGGCTTTGGTTGACGCTGTAAGAGCCCGTGTAGGCCTGCCTTCCATCCCGGTAACACTCGATGTTATTTATAACGAAAGAAGGTTGGAACTGGCCACTGAAGGGCATCGATTCTTCGACCTCGTGCGCACAGGCAAAGCTGCAGAAGCTTTATCTGCCAATGGTTTTGTGGCTGGCAAAAATGAAATTCTGCCGATTCCTATCAGCGACATGACTAACACCAAGCTTGTTCAAAATCCAGGATATAATTAATCAACCAAACAAATCATTATGAAAAATAATTTCAAACTTTTTAGCCTGGCCGCGATCGCCTCGATCCTGTGCCTGGGATTGTCTTCCTGCAAAAAGGAAAAAGGAGGATCACTGGGTCCGCTGGCTACACCCGATTTTATCGCAGTACCCGGCACCAACCCCAACGTAATTACATTGGTCAACAAATCAAGCACTGCCAGTATCCCTTACTGGAGAGTAGGTACTGCAAGCACCTTGCTGAAAGGAGATTCCGCCACCACCAGCTTCGATTACATGGGTACTTACAATGTTACTCTTTACGTGGTTAACAATGGTGGTCTTGACTCAGTAACCAAACCTATAGTAATTGCACAGGATGATATAACTGCCTGCGAAAGAAATCACAAAGGTTTTATTGCAGGTTGCACGTCAAAAACCTGGAAACTCAACCCGGAAGCCGGCGCCTATAAAGTGGGCGATGCATCTCCTGATGCCGGCAACTGGTGGTCAAGTGGTGCCGGTGATGTTACCGGAAGATCCTGTGAATTCAATGATGAATATACTTTCACTTATCTCGATCAAACTTTTATTTACGATAACAAAGGCGACTTTTTTGGTGATGGCTATTTAGGCGACAATACCGGCACCTGCCAGCCAAGCAGCAATTACACTGCAACGCAGGCTCCCTGGGGTTCAGGTACTTTCACCTATACTTTTACCGACAATGCCGGCGTACGTGGATTGGGACAATTGACAGTAGTTGGCCTGGGAGCTCATATCGGTTTACAGAAGGTGAGGAACGGTGGTGAGAACACCAGCGCACCTGCCACCTCTATTACGTATGATATCTTAGCAATGACACATGATCCGGCAGGGTACGACATTTTAGTAGTTGGCGTTGACCTCGGCTATGGCTGGTGGGCGTTTACATTGCGTTCCTATTAAAAAACACTTATGAAAAAAGGCTTTAAAATAATTACCAGTTTTGGTTTGCTGGTAATGTTCGTTTTGGCGTCTTGTAAGAAAGGTGGGGGAGGTACAACTCCTCCACCCTCTTCAACTTTGCCGGTGTTATCCGGTACTGATGTAACCAAGGCAAGAACAACCAGCGCCTCCACGATGCGGTTTTATCTCAGTCTCAACAAAGCGGGTACCAGTGCGATAACGGCTAAGTATACCCTTGTTGCAGGCACGGCGCTTTCGCCGCGGGATTTCACGGCAGCTTCCGGCACCATCACAATCCCTGCGAATGAAACTTCCGCATTTTTTGATGTGGCCATCACCGGAGACAGCCTCCGGCAACCTGATCTTGTTTATACGGTACAGCTCAGCGACCCGGTAAACTGCACCATCGGTACCGCATCATTCAAAGGGATTATCGGTACGTCAGACGGCACCTACCTGCCTACAGACAACAGCGGCTATACCACGCCTACTACCTATCCCGGCTATACGCTTGTTTGGAGCGATGAGTTTTCCGGTGCAACTGTTGATGCCAATACCTGGAATTTTGAAACCGGTGGCAGTGGCTGGGGAAATCATGAACTTGAAAATTATACCGGCCGGCCGCAGAATGTGTTTCAATCCAATGGCAACCTTGTAATTGAAGCAAGGAAAGAAAACCTGGGAGGAAACAACTACACTTCAGCACGCATCACCACGTACAACAAAAAAACATTCACCTATGGCCGCATCGACATCAGGGCTAAACTACCTGTTGCGAAAGGTATGTGGCCCGCTTTGTGGATGCTGGGGTCTGATATTGGCACCAATCCCTGGCCCAAATGTGGTGAGATCGACATCATGGAACTGATCGGGACTTATCCTAAAAGAGTCACCGGTTCCATGCACTGGCCACTGGCTGATGGGTCTAACGGCACCATCAACAACAGCTATGAACTGCCTTCAGAAGACTTTTCCCAGCAATTTCATGTGTTCAGCGTTATCTGGGTGGAGAACAGCATCCAGTTTTTAGTGGATGATCATGTTTACTTTACCGGTACCAGCGCTTCCATCAGCAGCGGCACCTATGCTTTTAACCATCCTTTCTTTTTTATCATGAATGTGGCCGTGGGTGGCGACTGGCCTGGTCCGCCGGATGCCAGCACTACCTTCCCACAGCGGATGTTTGTAGATTACGTTCGCGTGTTTCAATAACAACTTTATACCTACTTTCTCTAAAAGCGGCAGCGAAACACTGCCGCTTTTTTTATGCATTGGTGGTGGCGTTGCGATCAATCGTTACAATCCCCGGAATGTTCATCCAAATTTCCGCTCACCAGTAACAGGTTGAATCCATACAGGTTCAGGGAAAGCCCGGTACGGCTTCAGGATTTTATGCAAAGATTAAAAATATTCAACCTGCTCACGGTTACCGATAAACGAAAAAGAAGTGAATGCCAGCTCACATCATTCAGCAAATACCAGCACCGGGTTGATAGCTTGCTCCAGGCCTTTGTAGAAAACGGATGTGTAAAAACCTGCTCCGGCATGGGTGTTGGATGGAACAAGGATACCCGTGTCTGCTGCTGGATGAGCCCTGGTACAAGTGTGCGACGCCACCGAAGCTGATCCTCCTTCAAATGCCGGGCTCAAAAAACACTATTGCTTTACTTCGAGCAGGCAAAATTCGTAAGGGGCAATTACCAGGTGCTCATTGTCGAATCCCACTGAATGAGATTGTTGTTTCCAATGATCGAATAATTGTGCTGGCACGGGCCCGTGTTGTTTAAAAGCAGCCCAGGTAAGATAAGCTGCCTGATGGCTGAAGTTGAATACACAATAAAGCCTCGCTTCATCAAGGGTACGCAGGTAACCTGCCACATGAATATTAAAAGGGTTGAGCCAGGTTAAATTTTTATAGTCTGCCACCACCCCGAGCTTTTTCCGGAGGGAGATGAGTTGCTGTGTAGCCGTGAATATTTTTTGTTCAGTGGTGCCTTTAATTTCGATATTCGCATTTTTATCCCAGTCAATAACAGGTCGATGCATCCAGCGATTGTCGTAACTTTTTCCGGGATCGGATAAATAGGAATAATCGTTGGTATATCCCAGTTCATCTCCATAAAAAAGCATGGGCACACCACCGATGAAAAAACTGTGTGCCTGCATGAGCAATATTTTTTTTATCGCGGTTTCAACCTGCTCCGGGTTATTAAGCTGCAACGCTTTTTCCAGGCCACAAAGAGAAGCCAATGAACCGCTGATGCGTGCATCCTGTGTTTTAGGGTTAACGCTGAAAAGGGCGCCTGTAGCTGGCGATCCTTCTGCCACACCGGAATAATAATCCTTTATAAAACGCCTGTGTTGGTAAGGGTCGTAGCCTGCATGCTGGATCATATAATCATCATACCCCAGGCCGATATCATCGTGGCAGCGGGTATAGGTGATCCAGGATGTGCCAAAGGGTTTTTGCAGCAATTCATGCTGTGCGGCCAGCATCACCTGTGTGTCGCCGGTAGCCAGTGCATCCCATTGCAGGGCCATGTGCGTGGAATTGTAGGCGAAATCACATTCTCTCGCCGTGTACATACCGGTACCAAAATATTTCATGATCTCTTTTGGTGCAACGATGGCTTCCCCGAGCAAGGCCATGCCAGGCGCCGCCACCTGCACACATTGCTTTATCAAACGGAGCAGTGTATGCGCCTGAGGCAGGTTTTGACAAGTGGTGCCCAATTGCTTCCAGATAAAAGCCGGTGCATCTATCCGTAAAACATCCACGCCGAGATTGGCATAAAATAAAATATTGTCGATCATTTCCACCAGCACTTCCGGGTTGGTATAATTCAGATCCCACTGGTAATGATGAAAAACCGTCATCACCCATTTCTTGCAGGCTTCATCCCAGGTGAAATTACCGGGCGAACTTTCAGGAAATATTTCGGGCATGGTGGAATCGTACTGATCAGGAAGGCTACGGTCGGTAAACATGTAAAAATAATCCTGGTATTTTTTATCGCCGCTTTTCGCTTGCTGTGCCCACTGATGATGGTGTGAGGTATGGTTGAGTACAATATCGATCATCAGGTACAATTTTTCTTTTTTCATCCTGTCCTGCAGTGCCCTCAAACCGGCAATGGTACCAAACCTTTGATCCACTTTCCTGAAATCGCTCACAGCATATCCGCCATCGCTTTCACCTTCCGGACTTTCCATTACCGGCATCAGGTGCAACAGGTTTACGCCAAGCTTTTTAAAATAATCCAGTTTATGTTCGAGGTTGGAAATACTTCCGCAGAACCGGTCTACGTACAGGCTCATACCGGTAATGCTGTTGCTGAGAAACCAGTTTCCTGTTGCTTCTTTTTCTTCATCGAGTTGTTTAAGCTGTTCTGCCCGTTGCCGGTAGGCTTTGGTGATGGTATGCACCAGGCGCTGAAAGTTTTCCTGTGAAGCCGGATGCTGACCATAGAGTTCGTTGTACAAAAAATGTATCGAAGATGTGTTGGCGACAAAGCGGGTAAAGAATAGGTTGTCTTTCCCGGCAATGTCGACCTGGTGTTGCTGCAGGCTGCTGCTGATGAGCTGGTGTATTTTAGGATTGTACACGGTGATTTAATTTATTGAGACAACTACCCGCTGTTGCAAGACAAGTTCCTGCATAAAATCAACGCAGGATAAACCGGCAGTTGCCATTATTCAAATATACTGTTGCTTAAATGTTTGAATGCTTCCATTGCACCGAGGTACTCACAGGTACGGGCACCCGCTTTATTGGCATTGCTTACTATTTGCTCCCAGTCTTCTTTTGAAAGTTCACTGTTTTTACCGGCAATCGACTTGTCTAACTGGTATAAAACAGCCCCTACAAATGCATCGCCGGCGCCGGTTGTATCCACCGGCTTCACCGGTATGCTCGGAATCACCTGGGTGGTTTGCTGTATACCCAACAGTGTTCCTTCTCCACCAAGGGTAATGGTGAACACAGAAGGGGTTTTCTGCATCAATACTGCTGCAGCCTTATCAAGGGTGGTTTCACCGGTTAGCAGCATCGCTTCTTCATCGCTGAGTTTAAAAAAATCGCAATGCTGCAGAAAATACCAGCTTTGATCAATAAACGATTGGGTGTTGTCGCGGAAAAGCAGGTGACGATAGTTGGGATCAAAGCTCACAAAAATTTTACGTTCCAGTGCTTTTTGCAGCAGCAGCCTGTATGCTGCCTGCAATGGCCCAGGCAAAAAACCGGTGGCAGATCCAAAATGAATAATGGATACATCGCTTAAATCAATGGCTTCAATATCGGCTGCACTCAACTGCCCATCAGCGCCCCGGTTGAAATAAAAATCCCGTTCGCCGTTTTCCATCAGGGATACAAAGGCAAAAGTGGTAAAATGGTCAGCATCCCGCAACATATAAGTAGTACGCACACCGAATTGCTGCATTACTTCCACCATATAGGTACCAAAAGGATCAACGCCTACCTTAGCCGCCAGCTCCACCTCACCACCGAGTGCTGCAACTGCTGCCGCCACATTGGTTGGGGCGCCACCTGGCTTCTTTAAAAAATTTTCGCCTTCAGTCAGCGTTCTTCCCTTATCGGTGCAGATCATATCTATCAGGGCTTCACCGATGCAAAGTATTTTGCTCATAACTATTTTTTTAAATCGCTGTTTTTGTTACCGGCATTGGTATTGAGTGCAACATCGTTGTGTCACTCACTTGTACCACATCCCATTACTCAACAGCATCGTACCTTAATGAAGCACCACGGTTGCTTTGTCCATGTCTTCCAGTGGAATGCCCTTTGTTTCGGGCATCATGCGCCATACAAACAATAATTGCAGTACCATCATTGCACAAAAGAAACCGAATATTTTAGCTCCGCCAATGCTGGGATTGTCTGCAAAAAAAGGAAAGGTCTGGGCCACAATAGCAGCCCATGCCCAATGGGTTAAACAACCAAACGACGTGCCTGCTGCCCTCACTGAATTGGGGAATATTTCTGCAATAAACACCCAAATCACCGCCCCCTGTCCTATTGCATGTGCTGCAATGAACATGAACACGTAGTAGGTAATAAATTCGCTGTTACCGTTGTGGAAGGCGGCAGCAATCAATGCCAGGGAAATAATATACCCCAATGAACCGATGTACATCAGGGTTCTCCTGCCAAAGCGGTCAATCAGCGACCAACCGGCAATGGTAAAGACCAGGTTAACAACACCAATGCCGGTGGTACTTAAAAAGGCCGCATCTTTTCCAATGCCTGCCATCTCAAATACCCTTGGAGCGAAATAAATGATGGCGTTGATACCAGACAGTTGATTGAAAGTTGCCAGCAAAAATGCCAGCATTAAAGGTTTGTAAAATTTTTTATTAAACAAGGGTTCCTTTGTATGAGTGGAAGCCTCCCTAATTTCACTGATCGTTTTGTCGATATCATTTTCTGTGATGGACAAAACGGTTCTTGCATGCGCTTCGTCATTTTTGTAGAGCAATAACCAGCGGGGCGTTTCCGGCACGGTGATCATGATGAGTGCGAACAAGAGAGAGGGAATAGCCACAATGCCCAACATCCAGCGCCAGTCATCTGCGCCACCTACGCCCCGCAATAAATAATTTGACAGGTAGGCGAGCAGGATACCACTTACCACGTTGAGTTGAAAAGAGATCACCAGTCTGCCGCGGTATTTGGCAGGTGCAATCTCAGAAATATACACCGGCGCCACCACAGATGAGGCGCCAATACTTAAGCCACTGATGAAACGGAAAAACATGAAACTGTACACTTCCTGCGCCAGTGCAGCGCCGATAGATGAAACGAAAAAAAGAAAACCGATCCAGATCAGCGATTTCTTGCGGCCGATCTTATTGGCTGGTATATTGCCAAACGCTGCACCGAAGGCCGTGCCATACAATGCCATGGCGATAGCAGTTCCATGCGTCCAGGAGCTAAGGTTCCAAAGCTGTTGAATGGTTTTTTCCGCGCCGGATATAACGGCTACGTCCATCCCAAATAAAAGACCGCCCAAACCCACCGCGATCGACCATATCACAATTTTCTTATTCATAGTTGCTTTTTTAGGCGTAGTTATAATTCCAGGATCACGGCCTGGTAAGGTTTAAGCGTTTCCGTTACAGCGCCTTCGTAATTGTTGATGAGTATTTTTTTATTTCGTACATCGGTTCCCGTAACTACCGGCGCCTCTTTTGCGGTGAAATTGAGCAACACCAAAAACTTTCTTTCATCCGCTTCCCTTGTGTAAGCGTAAACAGCAGGATTGTTTTTGTCGATCAAACTGTATTTTCCATACACCAGCACATCACTGTTCGCTTTTCGAAGTGCCACCAGCTTCCTGAAAAAGTTCAGTACAGAGCCCTGATCCTTGTCTTCGGCTGCCACATTAACAGTGGTATAATCAGGATTTAACGGGATCCAAGGCTTGCCAGTTGTAAACCCGGCATTTACCGAAGAATCCCATTGAAAGGGTGTACGGCCATTGTCACGGCTTTCAAAAGCCTTTTGTTTAAGAAAGGCCTGCAGGTTGCCGCCATGCTTTTTTTGATATTGATATTCATTCAGGGTGGCGACATCTCGGTAATCCTCAATTTTATCAAAACGGATATTCTTCATACCCAGTTCATCGCCCGCATAACAAAATGGGGTACCCCGCATAGTGAGTAAAAAGGTATTCAGCATTTTAGCTGAAACTTCGCGGAACTGCGGTGCATCATTTCCAAACCTGGTCACCAGCCTCGCCTGGTCGTGGTTAGCAAGGAATATAGATAACCAGCCATTATCGGCGAAAGCGCTGTCCCACCGGGTAAATACCTCTTTAAGTTTGAGTATGTTAAATGCGCTGCCGCCCGGGCTGTCAGGCATTTTCGCCAGGTCAACCGCATCAAATGCATAGGCCAGGTTCAATTCATGGCGATCAGCATCCACCAGTTGATGGGCATCTGTAAAATTTCTGCCGGCGCCTTCTGCCACGCTCATCACATCGTATTTGCTGAATACCTCTTTATTCATTTCACCGAGGTAGTTGTGAATACCATCCACCATTGCATAATACTGAATGAAATTTTTGTCAAGTTCTTTTGGAAATACCGGCCAGCTGGTATCCTTCGCCGCAAATTGAAAAGCATCGAGGCGAAAACCATCCACCCCTTTATCCGCCCAGAAGCGCATCATCTTGTATATTTCCTGCCGCAATGCCGGGTTTTCCCAATTCAGGTCGGGTTGTTTGGCAGAAAAATAATGCAGGTAGTAGGCGTTGGTGAGTGAATCATATTTCCATGCATCATGGTTAACATCAAATAAACTGTAGCGATGTGGCGGGGTGCCTCTTTCCGCATTCCACCAATGATAATAGTTACGGTAAGGACTGGTGCGGGAGCTGCGGCTCTGTTTGAACCAGTCATGTTCATCACTGCTGTGATTGACCACGATATCCATTACCAGCCTGATGCCTCTTTCGTGCATGCCTTTGAGTAAGTTGTTGAAATCATCCATGGTGCCGAAATCCTTCATGATATCCTGGTAGTTACTTACATCGTAGCCGTTGTCGTCGTTGGGAGAACTGTAGATCGGATTTAACCAGACTGCGTTCACGCCTAAACTTTTGATATAATCCAGTTTTGATATGATCCCTTTCAAATCGCCGATACCGTCGCCGTCACTGTCTTTAAAACTACGGGGATATACCTGGTAGACCACCGCTTCTTTCCACCATTTTTTGCCGGAACTGTCGGTAACAGCAGCAGGCGTTGTTGGATTATTTCCTGAATTGCAGGAAGCTGCCAGCGTTGACAAAAAGATTACTGCGAACAGGGTATTCAACGATCGTTTCATACTACTAATTTTTAATGACCAGCACCGGCAGGCATTACAGCATCACCGGTTATTTTCTTAGCCTTGATGAATAATGTGAAGGCAGCAGCAATCAGTAAGAGCATACCCGCGAATTCAATCGCTTTGCTGCTGTCGTTTTGAAGGTGGTGTTTCATCACAAAACCAAAAGTGGTGGTTTGAATGAACATGGGTATCACAATCATCATGTTGATGATGCCCATGTACACACCATATTTTTCTTTCGGGATATCACCCACCACCATCAGGTAGGGAATACCCATCATGCTTGCCCAACCGATACCGAAGCCGGTGATTGCCACGTAGAACAAGGGTAACTGGTGCACCTGCGAAAATGCGATGAAACCGGCGCCTGCCAGCAGCAGGCAGATGAAATGAACATATTTGGCACCTATCTTCCTGGCAAAGCCTACCAATAAAAAAGCCACGAGGAAAGTAACGATGTTATACCAGCCGTTGATACCACCGGTTTTTGAAACGGCCTGCTCGTATTTGCTGTTGTTGGCTTCTATCGAATCGAGCGTATTGATATCCGTTGCAGTAAAGGATGCGGTGGTCATTTTACTCGCGTAGGCATTTGCCAATAAGGAAGGGGTATTGTACTGTTTAAAAATATCCTCCGTATTTAATGCATGGTCTCCCGCATATTTTTTGACCGACTCTTTAAAATCAGCATAATTTTTTACGAGTGCTTTTTCGGCGTCATTCAATTCCCGGTATTTCCAGCCAAACGCATTTTCAGCTACTGCCTTAGAGGAGTTTTGCCAATAACAAAACAAT